>NZ_DASVOK010000387.1:0-8316 GCF_036383415.1 Rudaea sp.
GCCTGGTCGGGCGCGTGCTCGGCGACGCCGGCGCTGACGCGAAACTGCCATGGCATCGCGTGCTGCGCGTCGACGGCCGTTTCGCGTTCAAGCCCGGCAGCCGTGCGTTCCGCGAACAGCGCGCACGCCTGATCGACGAGGGCGTCGCGGTCAAGGCCGGCCGCGTCGACCTTGCATTGTTCGGCTGGCAGCGCAATCTGGATGCGGAAATCTGGCGCTTCTGAACATTACACAAGGAACAATAGCCCTCGATGCAAAACCTGCCTCCTGTCACCCGCGCGCTGCTGATCGCGAACGTCATCGTCTTCCTGCTGCAGCAGGTCGCCGGCGATTGGCTGATCGCGCATTTCGCGTTGTGGCCGGTCGATGGCTCCCGCCTGTTCGATCTCGGCAATGGCGGCGTGCTGCGTGTCGCGTTCGAGCCATGGCAGCTGGTCAGCTACGGCTTCCTGCACGGCGGTTTTCCCCACATCGCGTTCAACATGCTCGCGCTGTGGATGTTCGGTGCGCCGGTCGAGCAGGCACTCGGTGGCAAAAGGTATACTTTTTTCTACTTCGTCTGCGTGTTCGGCGCGGCGCTCGCGCAACTGGCGACGATCCACTATTTCAAGCCGAGCGATTTCTACCCGACGCTCGGTGCATCCGGGGGCGTGTTCGGCATCATGCTGGCCTACGCGATGATCTACCCGAGCGCACGCATCATCATGATTTTCTTTCCGGTGCCGATTCCTGCGCCCGTGGCGGTGATCGGCTACATGGCGCTTGAACTCGTGCTCGGCATCACCGGCACGCAGGAAGGCGTCGCGCACTTCGCCCATCTCGGCGGCGCGGCGGCGGGATTCGTGTTGCTGCGTCATTGGCGCGCGCAGGCTCTGCGTCGGCGCGGCTGATTTTGGGGCGGGATTTTCGGAATTTGGTCCAGTGTGCTTAACTTGTAGGCACCGACGTTGCAAGCTGTAAGGGCGCGTCTGCCGTAGTCGGGATGCAGACGCGTACCTAGGGTTCGCGAACGCGGAAGGTGTTGGGGTTCTTGAGAAAGCAGGCAGCCGTCCCGGATGAGCATGTCGAGCCATTCTCACAGCTACTTTGCCACGACGCGTTGGTCGATGGTGATGAATTTCGCCTCGACGCATCCCCCCGACGCGGGGATTGCGCTGGCCGAGCTTGCGCAACGCTATTGGTATCCGGTCTACGCTTACCTGCGGTACAGCGGGCACGCTCCGGCCGAGGCACAAGACATGGCGTACGGCTTCTTCGCCTGTCTCCCACGGCAGTTCCGCACTGGCCGGGCGCATTCCTCTCAAAGCCACTTCCGTCACTATCTTCTCGGCGCACTCAATGAATTCCTCGAGGAGGAAACGCATGCTTCGCCCGACGGCGGTAGTCGGGCAGAGCTCGCGGCTCCGCCCGATCTGGAAGCGCGCTATCGATTCGATAATCCCGACGCTGCATCGGCGGAGCACGCATACCGGCACAGCTTCGCCATCGAAGTCATCGCGCGGGCGTCGGAGCGCCTGCGCGCGGAGGCGCATCAGGCCGGACACCTGAAAATCCATCAAGCATTGGAACCGTTTCTTGCGCGCGATCCCGTCGCGAACGAGCGCGATGTCCTGGCTGCGCGACTCGGCATGCGTCCGCTCGCGTTGATGGTTGCGCTCAAGGGCCTGCGTCAACGTTTTCGCGAACTGGCGGAAAACGAGCTTGCCGATACGGTGACGACCGCGGAGGACTTCGCGGCCGAACAGGCCGCACTGCGCGCGATCTTGCACGAAGGGCAATCGCCGTCATGAGCGCGCCTCGCGTTGCTGCGCCTCCGAATGCCAAACCGGCCGATTCGCCGCTCGGCGGGAGCACGCGCTTTGCCGCGCTGGCCGATCTTGCATTCGGCAAATATGCGCAGTCGCATGCAGGGGACGTCCGCACGGGACAGCATCCGCTGCTACTGGCCGTCAGTTCGCTCGAATTGGATATGGATGACCCCGAGCAACGGCAATTCGGCAACTATGAGCTGCTCGAACTGATCGGCGAAGGCGGCATGGGCGTCGTGTATCGCGCTCGCCAGCACGGACTGGATCGCGAAGTTGCGGTGAAGCTGCTCGCCGCCGGCCCGTGGGCGTCGAAGGAATATATCGAGCGTTTCCGGCAGGAGGCGCAGAACGCGGCACGCATGCAGCATCCCAACATCGTGCCGATCTACGAGGTGGATCAGGCCGAGGAAGTGCACTTCTTCTCGATGCGGCTGATCCGCGGCGGCTCGTTGTCGACCCTGATCAGGCGCGAAGGCAGGCTGGAACCAAGACATGCCGCGCAGCTGCTGCGCACGATTGCCGAAGCGGTGGATTACGCGCATCGCCTGGGCGTGCTGCACCTGGATCTCAAGCCCGCCAATGTGCTGCTCGACGACAACGGCTCGCCGCATGTTGCGGATTTCGGACTCGCGCGCCGCCTCGAGCACGGTCTTGCCGCGGACAACACCGGGATTTCCGGCACGCCGAGTTACATGGCACCGGAGCAGGCCACGACCGGCGCGCAGAAAATCACCCCGGCGACCGATATATGGGGGCTCGGCGCGATTCTGTACGAACTCGTCTCGGGCGAGCCGCCATTTCTCGCGCGCACCCCGCAGGAGACCTTGAAGCTCGTTGTCGAAGCACAATTACGCAGTCCCCGCCAGCGCGTGCCGACCCTGCCGTGGGACCTGGAAGCGATCATCTGCAAATGCATGGCACGCGAAGCCACCTCTCGCTATGCGAGCGCGCGCGCAATGGCCGAAGACCTCGGCCGATTCCTCGATCACCAGCCGGTCCAGGCGCGGCCACTCGGCATTGCGCAGCGCGCGGCGCGTTGGGCGCGGCGCGAGCCAAAGCTCGCAACCAGCGCGCTACTCGCGTTCGCCGCCGTGTTTGCCGGCTTGTTTGCGACCACGTGGGAATGGCGGCGCGCAGAAGCCAATTTTTCGCAACGCCAGATCGCGTTGTGGGATCAGCGCCGCGAAGCGGCCGAGTCGCTGTTTCAGCAAAGCCGGTCTTTCCTGGCGCTGCCACAGGTCGTCAAGAACCTTGCCGAGGAAGACACGGCTCAGGCGACACAGCGCGCAGATGCCGACCGCAACCGCATTGGCGCGATCATGGCCAACGCTCCGCAGTTGCTCGACTCGGTACAATTTCCGCTCGGTGGAGACTGCATCGCCGTGAGTCCGGACGGCATGCGCGTCGCCGTGTCTGGCATGGCGGAAGACGGCCAAAGCAACCGGATTCAACTGGTCGATCTCGCCAGCCATGCTGTCTTGTGGTCACGCGCCACTGGCGCGGCGCTCCGCGAACTGGAATTTTCACGCGACGGCACCCGCATCATCGCCGCTCCCAGCTGGCCGTCGGTCACGATACGGCCGAACGCACGCTACATGATGTTGTTCAATGTCGCGGACGGGGAGCAGGGGGTGCCGGCTGCGGATCCTACAGCTGACGTGAACGATCGCACCTACGATGCCGATGGCCAATTCGTCGTCGTGCACGATGCGACGATGCATTCACGGCTCCGCCTCGCATCCGACTGGCAGGTGCTTGGTCCTTCCTTCAGGACGCTGGTTGGTGGTCTGTCTGGCTATTTCGGGCTGCAGCTCGGCGCCGAGGCGAGATACTTGGCGACGGCCGAAAACGATTTCGCGTTGTTGCGCCTCATCGATCCGCGGACGGGCAAGGAACTATACCGGCGGCGTTTCGACCCGCCGCTGAGCGCCTGGAGGGCCAGTCCCGATCCGCGCTGGCTCGCGCTGGCACAGGAGAACGGCGCAACATGGTTGCTCGATACGCAGACGCTGAATCTGATCCCGTTGCCGGACAGCTCGATCGGCCGAGTCTGGGTGCTGCGCTACTCCACCGATGGCGGCTGGCTCGCCGCAGGCGCTTCCGATGGCAGCGCGCGCGTCTGGGACGTAGCTTCGCGCACGCTCGCCGCGTCGCCCGTGCAAACCAGCCAGGACAGAGTGCTCGGCGTGCTCGCGGAGCGGTCGTCGCGGCTGTTGTTCACGGTCAGTTCCGGCAGCAATGCGCTTCACATCTGGCGCCTGCCTGACGAGCCCGACGCAAGAGTCCGCCCGCGGGAATTGCCGAGCCAGCCCGCGCATGCGAGCGCGCTGGCGCGCGGGGCGCTCGCTTATGCGGCTGAAACGCGGACCTTGGCCAGCCTCAGTGCCGATGGTCAAATGCGTGTTTGGCGCATCCCCGATTCTGCCTTGTTGCATGCCCGCGCGCCGCCACAGCAAATCGATGCACTGTATTTCGATGGCACGCACGCTGTCTCTGTCGACGCCAGAGAGGTGCGCGTCGTCAATGCCGTGACCGGCGAGCCGTCCGGACCAGTCATCGAACTGGACGAACCCGTCAGTTACGCTGCGTTGACTGCGGATGGTGCAAGCGTGCTGACGATAAATGGCCGCACTCTCGATCTCTGGGACTGGTCGACAGGCGTGCGGCGCATGTCGACTATGCCGCTGGCGAATACGCCGCTCAGGATCGCGCTGACCGCCGCGGGAAACTATGCCGCTGTGAGTTGGAGCGATGTGGGCGAAGGCAAGATCGCCGAGGCGATCGCGATGATCGATCTGCACCAGGGCAAGATCGTCGCAAAAGCCGTCACCGAGGGACCGTTGTTCGGCCTGCGTTTCGATGCCACCGGCGAGAACCTCGTGGCATGGTCGTTCAACAATCTGTCCGCCTATGAGCTGGCTACGCTGAAGCCGCGGTTCGCACCGGTTGCTCGTGCCACGCCGACAAACGGAGCAGCTCGAGTGGTCGACATTGCGAGTGCGCAAGGCGCAGGCCAGCTGTTCGTCTCGTTCGCGCACGACAACGGCGAGCGCGAGCTGTGCAAGCTCGATTTGGCGACGGGAGTGCTGCAACCGTGCGAGCGCTTGCTGCGCACCGGCCAGATCAGTGCCGACGCGACGCGCGTGTACTCGCACGACGATGCGCGTGACCACGCCATGAAAGCCCTGTTCACGATGCCGGCGACCAATCCTGCGGAGTGGACCTTGGGTCCGGTGGTTGCACGCGCCGATCAGGCATTGGTCGCCATTGGCACCTTGAACGGAGTGCTCGTGGTCGATGGTCACGATGGACATCCGATCGCGCCAGAGCTGGCGGTGCCGCTCGATCCGACCGATTTCGTGACACAGATTGCCTGGGCACCGGCGGCGTCGGGAGCTTTTCTCGCCCGTACCGCGAAGGGGCGGTGGCTGCATTGGCGTGTGCCCTCGGCGGGACGACGCCTCGACGAAGTGCGCGATCAACTTCCGTCGCTGAGCATCAACAACGTTCCCAACTTCGGAGGTGCGATGCGCCCCGGCGGCTCTGCGGCTCAGGAGGGCAAAGCCGAACTGCCTGGCCATGCGCCTGTTCGGGGGGCTGCCGCCGGCATAGCCAAGCGTGAGCAAAGCTTGTCCCGCTCGCGCGACGCCGATCCGCGGCTGCTCGATCTGTCCGGGTTTTATACGACGAGCCTGGGTGGGCTGAAGCCGGCGGACTCCTGGGATCCCGATGCCTCCGCTTTTGCGTTGCTGCCGCAGGGGGTCGTGCGCATGGGCGGCGTGGATTACGACGTGCGCGGGCAAATAGCGCTGTGCAGGCGCAACTGGGCATGCTCCGCATCGAGTCCCGATGCTGTGCGCGGCATCCCGGCAACGCTGCCGCATCCAGCGGCGATTCGATTGCTGTTGACGGCCACTGGCTGGGTCGATCGCGATTGGCCTTACGGCTATGTGCGCCTGCATTATGCCGACGGAGGGAGCGAGCGCGTCCCGCTGCTCGCGGGGCGCCACCTGCAGGGATACTACGCGGATCCAAAATATATATCGGCACCATTGGCGTGGTGGATGCCTGGCGGCCCCTCGGATATCTACGTGGGCGACGAGGCCACGTATATCTACCAAGCGCGCATTGCGAACCCGCAGCCGCAACGCATGCTGGCATCGATCGATTTCGAAGCGAGCAACTATTTTCGCGCCGCCTTTTCGGTGTTCGCAGCGACGCTGGAGGAGTGACCGTCATGCTCCGGCAGCGCGTCATGGCGTTTCTTCTTCTGGGCTGCGTTGCCGTGCGCGCAAATGCGGACGAGGGAGCAACTGGAATGTCGACGCCCGATGGGCAGGAAGAGGAAATCCAGCAGCTCGCCGTCGTTGAGGTCACCGGTACGCGCCTGAAACGAGTCGACACGGAGGGTCTGCAACCACTGACGATCATTTCGCGTGCGGAGATCGAAGCGGGCGGGCGCGTTTCCATCGCCGATCTCCTGCAGCAGTTGCCGGAGAACAGCTTCGGCAGCAGCAATCTCCGTGCCGGGTTTGATTCGCCCACGTTGAACCTGCGCGGCATCGGTGCGCAGTATACTTTGATACTCGTCAATGGTGTTCCATTGGTATCCGAGCCGCGTCTCGCAGGCGGCGACGTGCAGAACATCAGCCTCATCCCGCTTGCCGCGGTCGATCACATCGAGATCCTGCACGAAGGCGCCTCGGCGATCTATGGCTCCCGCGCGATGTGTTCGCTGCCTCTGCGCGGTCTGGTCGGGATTGAAGCCGACCATGAACGCTACGCTGTCAACAACGATCTGCCGTCCACGCAGGGCGATGTTCTCGGGGTATCGGCGGACAATTCTTCCGCCCGGCGTGACGTCAATTCGCTGTTCGGCGAGCTCGACTTCAATGCTGGCGGTGCACTCGAGGCCAAGGCCGCATACCGCTACGACCGCTATAGCGACCAGGGTGGCGGCTCCAGTCCGAAGCTCGCCGCATTATGGCGAATCAACGCCGATTGGCTGCTGCGTGCGAGCATCGGTGAAGGCTTTCACGCAGCGGATCTCGAGTCATTGAACCAGAGCAGGGCCGAATTCACCGCTTCGGGCATCGCCGATACGCTGCGCTGCGATCAGCGAGGCGCATGTTTCTACGGTCCGTATACCGTGCTCAGCGTGGCCAACCCATATCTGCGGCCGGAAACTGCACGCCAAAGAAATATCGGATTGGTGTACAGCCCCAGCACGGATTTCAGCGCCGGGATCGACTACTACAGCGTGAGCCTCAGGCACGGAATCCTTCCACTCAGTGCACAGGCGGTGATGGACAACGACGCGCGCTGCGTGGAATCCGGACTCGGTTGCAGTCTCTACCATGAAGGGCGTGTCGTTCGTGACGATGCCGGTCTGGTGCAGCTTATCGAAATCACGACGATCAATGCGAATGTCATCCGCACCACCGGCGCCAATCTGAGCATCACCGCCAAACGCAAGTTTGATCTCGGCGAGTTGGATTTGAACGTGGTGGTCGCGCGAATCCTCAACTATGAGATCATCTTTCAGGATGTGCCATCGGCAGGAAATCAGGCCGGCTTCGTCAACCAGCCGCGCTATCGAATCGCGGCGATGCTCGGATGGAAAAGCCGACGCTGGCAGGCGAACCTTGTCGGCAACTACATCGCGGGCCAGGTCAATTGCAACGCTGGCGATCCCGATCCGGTGAACGATTGCCAGACTCGCATTGCGCACTATGCAACCGTGGATCTGCAAGTACGCCGCGATTTACCCTGGCGTGGCGCGGCCATCCTCGGCATTCGCAACCTCACCGACCGCAACCCGCCGCTCGACCCTCTGGGAAACGGTTATAACGGCGCGTTGTATGACATAGCGGGGCGCACGTTCTATCTGCGCTACGAACAAGATTTCTGAATGTATTGATCGCTGCGATGAGCGATTTGTTAGTGATTTGTTAGCTAGATACGAACTGAATTTTCGTGCGGCGAAACGCATGCGAGTGCAGAAAAAAACGTGTATGGTGCGGGTGCGTCGGGTCTTGAGACCCTCATCGCACTTTCCAACCAGGGCAGGAGGAGATATCGATCATGAGCAACGATCCGAAAGCGGATTTTTCCGACGTCAACAGTGAAGTGAAGGTCAACATGACGCCGACGCCGGCCACGGCATCGACGGCAGACTCGGCTGCTTCGAGCCAGACCTATACGGTCGTCAGCGGCGACAGCCTGTCGAAGATCGCGAAGCATTTCTACGGCGACGCCAATCAGTGGAAGAAGATCTTCGACGCCAATACCGACAAGATCAAGAATCCCGACCTGATCCATCCAGGACAGGTGCTCACGATTCCCGCCGCGCCTGCCTCCGGCAAGGCAACGGCTTGATCGCAGCGCATGCGCAGCAAACTTGAATCCACAGGACAGAGGGTAGACATGAACAAGCTCAGCAAACGCAGTCCGTTGACGATCGTTCTGGCCGGCGCCGTGGCGCTGGCCGCTTGCGGCAAGAAAGAGG
>NZ_DASVOK010000388.1:0-4951 GCF_036383415.1 Rudaea sp.
GGCGCGGTTGGCCGGCGTGTCGATGATACTCGGCAGGATGGCGTTGACCGTCACGCCGCTGCCGGCGAGCTCCTCTGCAAGTGCTTCCGTTAAGCGATGAACGCCCGATTTGGAGGCAGCATAGGCGCCCATGCCCGCGCCGGCCTTGATCGCGCCCGCTGCGCCGATGTTGACGATGCGGCCCGCCTTGCTCTGCGCCAGCAGGGGCAAGGCGGCCATACTCGCGGCGACGGCCGTGCGCAGGTTGACGTTGAACAGCAGGTCCCAGGTCGCGAGTTTGCCCCCTTCGAGTTTCTCCCAGCGGAACGTGCCGGCGACGTTGATCAGCGCATCAAGCCCGCCAAGCTTTTCGCCGATCGTGGTGAAGGCCTTTTCCGTCGCTTCGGCCGAGGACAGGTCGACACCGCCGAACTCGTGCAGGTTTTTCGAATCCATGGCAGCAACCGGAGCATGATCGATCGCCGCGACCGTGGCGCCCGCGTCGAGTGCCGCGCTTACGATTGCGCTGCCGAGGCTGCCCGCCGCGCCGGTGACTGCGATCCGCTTGCCCTGAAGATTCATCGTCTCGCTCCGAATTTGCAAAGGGGCAACGATGCTAGCGCAGCGCTGGAGCCAGTGCCACGCGCGCTTTCGTCGCACCATCGCGCGCTGCGTTCCATCTGCGAAAGGCGCATGCGTTGACGGGATGCCAGCGCGCTCTTACCATGCACGCCCGCGCAAGGCTGTATGCTGTGCGGAATGTCGGGGCATAGCTCAGCCTGGTAGAGCGCCAGCTTTGGGAGCTGGATGTCGAGAGTTCGAATCCCTCTGCCCCGACCACTGATACAGTTAGAAAAGCGCCGCTCGCGGCGATTTTCTTCGATTTATCTCTGCTCTTGATTTCCAATATCTGGATTTCGAAAGCACGCGAGGATCGTGCGTTACACTACCCGGATGCGCCCGTAGCTCAACCGGATAGAGCACGGACCTTCTAAGTCCGGGGTTGGGGGTTCGATTCCCTCCGGGCGCGCCAATGCAGGAAGTTGAAGAGGGGCTGTTGTAAATCGACCCGCAAAATGAGCTACAATCACCGGCTCGGTGGTGGGTGTAGCTCAGTTGGTTAGAGTACCGGATTGTGATTCCGGTTGTCGTGGGTTCGAGTCCCATCATCCACCCCAGTTTCACCTCAAAGTGGGCCGTTAGCTCAGTTGGTAGAGCAGGAGACTCTTAATCTCTTGGTCCTAGGTTCGAGTCCTAGACGGCCCACCACTTTCCCCCTCGCAGCGAATCGGCGATCATAGGCGCCGTCCGCGATACGCGCTTCGGCTTCGGCCCCAAACCTCCGAACATGCTGGCGAAGACCGAGCCAACGGCCTTCGCGGCTCGCGCGATCATTGGATAGAAGCCGGGCGAACGTGGCGGAACTGGTAGACGCACTGGATTTAGGTTCCAGCGGGGCAACCCGTGAGAGTTCGAGTCTCTCCGTTCGCACCACATATAAAGTTTTGATCGCGTAAGCGATCAAGCGATTTATCTTTTACTGTCTCGCCTGCGCCCAGCGCGCAAGCGATATAATTTCCAATTCAAGAATTTCAGGTGCCAAGCATGCAAGTCTCCGTCGAAAACCTGGGCAAACTCGAACGCAAGCTCACTGTCCGCGTTCCCGCCGACCAATACGAATCGCAGGTCAAGGCACGCCTTGCCGAAGTGGCGCGCAGCGTGCGCCTGAAAGGCTTTCGTCCCGGCAAGATTCCGCCCAAGGTGATCGAACAGCGTTTCGGCTCGCAGGTGCGCGGCGAGGCGATTTCCGAGCTGATCCGCAACAGCTTCAACGAAGCGGTCGGCAAGGAGAATCTGCGCCCGGCGATGTCACCCGAGATCGACACCACCGGCGTGCCCACTGACGGCCAGATCGAATACACGGCCAAGTTCGAAGTGCTGCCTGAAATCGGCACGATCGACGTCAGCCAGCTCGAAATCACCAAATCCAGCGCCAGCGTCAGCGATGCCGACGTCGACGCCATGATCGAGACCCTGCGCGCGCAGCGCCGCGACTGGGCGCCGGTCGAGCGCGCCGCGCAGCCCGGCGACATGGCCCTGTTCGAATACTCGGCACAGGGCTCGGACGCGAGCGGCGGCTTCCGCCATCCGGCCGAAGGCGCCGACCGCGTCGGCACGATCATCGGCTCGGGCGCGATGACGACCGGCATCGAAGACGCGCTGATCGGCCGCGCCACCGGAGACACGGTGAACGCCGAGGTCGATTTCCCCGCCGACTTCCGCGAGCCGACGCTGGCCAGCCGCCGCGCCCAGGTCGAGGCCAAGCTGATCCGCCTGCAGGAATCGAAGCTGCCAGAGGTCGACGAGACCTTCATCCGCGCCTTCGGCATCGCCGACGGCGGCGTCGAGAAATTCCGCAGCGACGTGCGTGCGAACCTCGAACGCGAATTCAAGGGCATGCTTTCGGCGCGTTTGAAGAACGAAGTCGTCAGCAAACTCGTCGATGCGTATCCGCAGATCGATCTGCCGCAGGGCATGATCGACCGCGAGGCGCAGTTGCTCGCCCAGCAGGCGCAGGAGCAGGCCAAACAGCAGGGTCAGATCGCACCGGGCCCGGAAGCCTTCACGGAAATCGCGCGCCGCCGCGTTGCCGCCGGTGTGCTCGTCGGCGAGCTGGCGCGTGCGAACAACATCCGTCTCGACAACCGCCGCGTAGCTGAAACCCTGGCCTCGTTCGCGTCGACTTACGAGGAACCGGAGCGCGTGGTTGAACTTTACCAGCGTGACCCCCAACTCATGGGCGGACTGCAGAGCCGCGTGATGGAAGATCAGGTCGCCGACTGGATCGCCGATCACGCCAAGGTCACCGAGCAGACGCTGAGCTTCGGCGAGGCGATGCGTCCGACCTGATCCGCTGCAGAAAAAGTCGTTTGACGCAGAACACGTTTCGGAGAATCGCATGACCGCCAGCCACGAACCCACCCGCAGCCTCAATCTCGTGCCGATGGTGGTCGAACAGACCTCGCGCGGCGAGCGCGCGTACGACATCTACTCGCGCCTGCTCAAGGAGCGCGTGGTGTTCTGCGTCGGCCCGATCGACGACTACATGGCCAACGTCATCGTCGCCCAGTTGCTGTTTCTCGAGTCGGAAAATCCCGAAAAGGACATCAATCTATACATCAATAGCCCCGGCGGTGTGGTCACGGCTGGCATGGCGATCTACGACACGATGCAATACATCCGCTGCGACGTCAGCACGATGTGTGTCGGCCAGGCGTGCAGCGCAGCTTCGCTGCTGCTGACCGCCGGCGCCAAGGGCAAGCGCCTGGCGCTGCCGAACTCGCGCATCATGATTCACCAGCCCTCGGGCGGTGCGCAGGGCCAGGCGACCGACATCGAGATCCAGGCGCGCGAGATCCTCTACCTGCGCAACCGCCTGAACAATATCTACGTCAAGCACACCGGCCAGGCACTCGAGCAGATCGAGCGCGACATGGAGCGCGATCGCTTCATGAGCGCGGAAGACGCCAAGGCATACGGCCTTATCGACTCGGTGCTCGAATCGCGTCCGGTCGAGTCGATCAAGACGGCCTAAGCGCCCGTCGCCGTTGACGAAAACCTGGTGCGGGAGCGCGATTACCGCTCCCGCCAGCACAAATCCGAATCCGCTGGATTGCCTAGCAATCCGGCCAGCCTATGCTATTCTTTCAACTGACATTTCTTTGTAAAGGAACCGGGGCCCGGCATGAGTGACGATCGACAGAGCCGCTCTGGCGACAACAACAAGATTCTGTACTGCTCGTTCTGCGGCAAGAGCCAACACGAGGTCCGCAAGCTGATCGCGGGCCCGAGCGTGTTCATCTGCGACGAATGCGTCGAGCTGTGCAACGACATCATCCGCGAGGAACTCGAGGAAAAGGCCACCGGCGCGCGCAGCCACCTGCCCAAGCCCAAGGAAATCCTCGACGTTCTCGAGCAGTACGTGATCGGGCAGACGCGCGCGAAGAAGACGCTCGCCGTCGCCGTCTACAACCACTACAAGCGCATGGAATCGCGCAAGGCCAACGACGAGGTCGAGCTGGCCAAATCGAACATCCTGCTGATCGGCCCGACCGGTTCGGGCAAGACGCTGCTCGCGGAAACGCTCGCGCGCCTGCTCAACGTGCCGTTCACGATCGCCGACGCGACGACGCTGACCGAAGCCGGCTACGTCGGCGAGGACGTCGAGAACATCATCCAGAAGCTGCTGCAGAAGTGCGACTACGACGTCGAGAA
The DNA here is from genome assembly GCF_036383415.1 of Rudaea sp. GTDB lineage: Bacteria > Pseudomonadota > Gammaproteobacteria > Xanthomonadales > Rhodanobacteraceae > Rudaea. Next base: position 4,255 of record NZ_DASVOK010000388.1, read on the forward strand.
GGCGCAGACCGGCATCGTCTACATCGACGAGATCGACAAGATTTCGCGCAAGAGCGAGAACCCGTCGATCACGCGCGACGTGTCGGGCGAAGGCGTGCAGCAGGCGCTGCTCAAGCTCATCGAGGGCACGATCGCCTCGGTGCCGCCGCAGGGCGGGCGCAAGCATCCGCAGCAGGAATTCCTCCAGGTCGACACCAAGAACATCCTGTTCATCTGCGGCGGCGCGTTCGCGGGCCTGGAGAAGGTGATCCAACAGCGTTCGGAATCGACCGGCATCGGCTTCGGCGCCGAGATCCGCAGCAAGTCCAAGCATACGAACGTCGGCAAGGTGCTCGCAGATGTCGAGCCCGAGGATCTGGTCAAGTTCGGCCTGATCCCGGAATTCGTCGGCCGCCTGCCGGTCGTGGCGACGCTCGAAGAGCTCGACGAAGCGGCGCTGGTGAAGATCCTCACCGAGCCGAAGAACGCGATCGTCAAGCAATTCAAGCGCATGTTCGAGATCGAAGGCACCGAACTCGAATTCCGCCCCGACGCGCTGCTCGCCGTGGCGCGCAAGGCACTCAAGCGCAAGACCGGCGCGCGCGGTCTGCGCACGATCATCGAGTCGGTGCTGCTCGAGACCATGTACGAGCTGCCTTCGCTTGAGCACGTCAGCAAGGTCGTCGTCGACGTAGCGGTGATCAACGGCAACGCCGAG
>NZ_DASVOK010000389.1:0-10451 GCF_036383415.1 Rudaea sp.
AGCCTGGCAACGGCGCCGACCCGACCTGGCGCGGCCTCGTGAGCTTGCGCGAATTGTGGACCGGCACGGACGAGGCGGCGCAGCGCCTGCACGAATCCGTGCGCGCGACGCAGGCGCAACTGCCGCGTGCCGAGCTGCCGATCTTCCTCGTCCACGGCGCCGCGGACGGCCTGATTCCCGCCGCGTTCTCCTCCGACGCCTACCTCGCCTGGCTGCGCGCGAACGGGCGCAACGCTGCGTACTGGCGCGTGCCGCACGCGCAGCATTTCGACGCGTTCCTGTCGTGGCCCGGCTTCGGCAACCGCTACGTGCCGATGCTGGCGTATGCCTATGCCGCGCTCGACAAGATGTACGCGCACGTCGTCCACGGCAAGCCGCTCGAAGCGGGCGCGACGCCGGAGGCGCAGCCGCGCGGCGCGGGCGCGCTCGAAGCGCGGCATCTCGCTTTGCCGCCCTGACTTGTCCGGCCGATCGCGAAACAGACAACGCCGACACGATACGAAACAACTCGCCAACCGGAGGGAACATGAGCAGCACAAGCACCGCCAGCAGCGGCCTCGCGCGCACCGCCTTGCGCGTCTCCAACTGGGCCGAACGCTGGTTCCCCGATGCCTATGTCTTCGCCGCGCTCGGCGTCGTCATCGTCGCCCTCGCCGCGCTCGCGATCGGCGCGGGACCGAGCGCCACCGCGGTCGCGTTCGGCGACGGCTTCTGGAGTCTGATCCCGTTCACGATGCAGATGGTGTTCATCGTCATCGGCGGCTACGTCGTCGCCTCCTCGCCGCCGGTCGCACGCCTGATCGATGCGCTCGCGGCGATACCGAAGAATGCACGCAGCGCGATCGCGTTCGTCGCCATCGTCAGCATGCTCGCCTCGCTGATCAACTGGGGTTTCAGCCTCGTCTTCGGCGGCCTGCTCGTGCGCGCGCTCGCGCGGCGCACGAATCTCGCGATGGACTACCGCGCCGCGGGCGCAGCGGCATACCTCGGCCTCGGCGCGTCGTGGGCGATGGGCTTGTCGTCGTCGGCCGCGCAGTTGCAGGCCAACCCGGCGAGCATCCCGAAGACGCTGCTGCCGATCACCGGCGTGATCCCGTTCACCGAGACGATCTTCCTCTGGCAGTCGATGCTGCTCACGCTGATCCTGATCGCCGTTTCCGCACTGATCGCGTGGTGGTCGGCACCCGGGGCGGCCGAGGCGCAGGGCGCGGAACATTTCACCGATGTGCAGAATGATAAAAGTACAGAAGTGGACAATGCCTCCACGCGCGTGCCCGGCGAATGGCTGGAGCGCAGTCCGCTGCTGACCATCCTCGTCGTCCTGCTCGCGCTCGGCTGGGTAGTACACGAGTTCGCGAGCAAGGTCTGGTATCTCGCGATCTCCAACCTCAATACCTACAACTTCCTGTTCGTCATGGCCGGCCTGCTGCTGCACTGGCGCCCGCGCAGTTTCCTCAACGCGGTCAAGCGCGCGGTGCCGAGCACGACCGGCGTGCTGATCCAGTTCCCGCTTTATGGCGGCATCGCGGCGATACTCACCGTAGCCAAGGGCAGCGACGGGCACACGGTCGCGGAAAAACTGTCGTCGGTGTTCGTCGCGCTCGCCTCGCACGACACCTACGCGCTCGTGATCGGCACGTATTCGGCGATCCTCGGCTTCTTCGTGCCTTCGGGCGGCGGCAAGTGGCTGATCGAGGCGCCTTACGTCATGCAGGCGGCGAACGACCTGCACTACCACCTCGGCTGGGCCGTGCAGATCTACAATGCCGCCGAAGCGTTGCCGAACCTGATCAACCCGTTCTTCATGCTGCCGCTGCTCGGCGTGCTCGGACTCAAGGCGCGCGACCTGATCGGCTTCACGGTGATCCAGCTCGTCGTGCACGTGCCGCTGGTGCTGTTCCTGCTCTGGATGCTCGGACAGACCTTGTCCTGGCACCCACCGGTGCTGCCCGCGCCGTGACGAAACGAAAACGGGGCGCCTGCGCGCCCCGTTTTTCGCCACTTCGAATGTTTCTTCAGGACTCGCGCAACGCCGTCGTCACCGGCAGGCGCGCGGCACGCAACGCCGGATACAAGCCGCCGATAAAGCCGATAGCGAGCGCCCACTTGATGCCGGTCCACAGCACCGACGGCGCGACGTTGAAGGTGAACATCAACTGGCCGGTCGTGCCTGCGGTCATCGTCGAGGCGGTGTAACCGTTGAACACGAGCCAGGCGATCAGGCCGCCAAGTGCACCGCCGATCAGCGCGAGCAGCATCGTTTCGAGCATGATCGCGACGACGACCGGCACGCCGCGGAAGCCGATCGCACGCAGAGTCGCGATCTCGCGTGCGCGCGTCGCGACCGCGGCGAACATCGTGTTGAGCGCGCCGAACACCGCGCCGATCGCCATGATCGCGCCGACGACGATGCCGATCACGGTGATCATCTTCGTCGTGCCTTCGCTCTGCTTGCCGAAGTAGTTCGCGGTCGTGTCGACGTCGACCTGCAGGCGCGGATCGGAACTCAGCGCGGCCTTGAACGGCTCGAACGCGTCCGCGCCAGTCAGGCGCACGAACACCGAGCTGCGGCTGTTGCTGCCGTTCGGGCGGTAGGTCGAGCCGACCACGTCGGCGTCACCCCACAGCTCCGACTCCATCGCGTCGTTCGACTCGAAGATGCCGACGACCTTCCAGATCTGGTTGCCGAGCTTGAGTTCGCGATCGACATCGATGCCTTCGTACTGGCGCTGCGCGCCCTTGCCGACGACGAGTTCGCGCAGGCCCGGCGTGAACTTGCGCCCGGCGATGATCTTCGCGTTCGTGCGCAGCTTCCAGGCCATGTCGCCGACGCCGCGCACGGTGACGCTGCCGACGTCCTGCTCAGGATCGCCGCCCTTCATCGGCAGGTTCGCCGCAACGACGAGCTCGGGCGAGGAGATCGGCTTGCCGGCCTCGTCCTTGGCGATGCCGGGCGCCTGTTCAATGACGACGGTCGCATCGTGGCCGAGCACCGAGGACACCTCGGATGCCGACGCGCCGCGCATCACGATCGCCGTGTCGCCGCTGCCGCTGCGGCGCAGGGTTTCGCTGTAGCCGTTCGCCATCGCCAACATCGCCACGAGCACGCCGACGACGCCGGCAATGCCGATCACGATCACCGCGGAAGAACCGAGGCGCTGGCCGAGCGTGCTCACGCCGATGCCGGTCACCTGCGCCGCCTGCTGACCGCGGCGCGTGAGCAGCATCCAGGCGCCGAGCAGGACCAGCAGCACGACCAGCCCCTGCCAGGGCAGGCTCAGGAACACGAATACACCGGCGATAACGACGATGAGGGTCAGAAGTCCGATCAGAAATTTCATGGCGTGTCTCTCCTCAACGTCCGGCCAGCGCATCGACGATATTCAGGCGCATCGCGCGCAGCGCAGGCAGCGCGCCGATGACGATGCCAATCGCGAGCGCGAGCACGAGGCCGAGCAGCCAGCTCTTCGGACCCACCGCTGCGCCCGTGATCATGCCGCCGCTCATCTTCGGCAAGGCCGCGCCGATCGCGGTGACGAGGCCGATGCCGATGACGCCGCCAAGCAGGAGCAGCAACACCGATTCGGCGAGCACCATGCCGAGCACGCTGCCGTTGGAGAAGCCGATCGTCTTGAGCACGGCGAGTTCGCTCGTGCGCTCGCGCACCGCCTGCATCATCGTGTTGCCGGTCAACAGGATCAGGGTGAAGAACACCGCGCCCATGATCGAGGTGACGATGAGGCCGATATTGGCGAGCTGCTTGATCCAGTTGCGCGTCGCTGCCTGTTCGGTCTGCGTCTTCGTTTCGTGGTCGGAGTTGGCCGACAGCGCGTCGATCGCCTTGGCCACGCGGTCGGCGTCGTTGACGTCCTTGACCCGGCTGATGTACCAGCCGACCTGGCCGCGGTTGTACGGCGTGGTCTCGTCGAAGTTCTTCCAGTGCAGGATGATCATCTGGCTCTGGAAGGCTTTTTCGTCCTTCGCCTTCATCACGCCGCGCAGGTTGAAGCTCCAGTTCTTCGAGCCTTCCTTGTTCGGGAAGATCTGCGACTGCAGCGGAATCTTGTCGCCGATCTTCCAGCCGTATTTCTTCACCAGCACTTCGCCGGCGAGCACGCCGTTGAGGTCGTCGTTGTAGGCCTTCATTTCGCCCGGATCGACACTGACCTCGGGATAGATGTCGAGATAGTTGTCGCTGACCGCGAAGGTGAAGATCTGGTTGTGCGGATCCTGGTAGGCGCCACCGAACCAGTTCGCGTGGGCGACTTCCTTGACCCCGTCGATCGTCGCGATGCGCGCCATCAGCGACTGTGGCAGCGGCTGGATGAACGACAGCTTGGCCCCGGTCTGCAGGCGCTCGGCACCGTTCGCCGACTGCCCGGCCTCGGCGAACGACACGCGCACCGCGTCGAGCAGGCCGAACAGCAGGAAAGCGGCGATGATCGACACGAGGGTGAGGATCGTGCGCGTCTTGCGGCGGAACAGCGCCGCCCAGATGAGATGCAGATATTTCATGACGGCGCTCCGTTATGCGTGCGCGGCTTGTTCGACCAGCGTGCCCTTGTCGAGATGCAGCGTATGGCTCGCGTACTCGGCCGCCTTCGGGTCGTGGGTAACCATGACGATGGTCTTGCCGTGCTGGCGGTTGAGTGTCTGCAACAGACCGAGCACTTCCTCGGCGGAGTGGCGGTCGAGGTCGCCGGTCGGTTCGTCGCAAACCAGCAGGGTCGGATCGGACACGATCGCGCGCGCAATCGCGACGCGTTGCTGCTGGCCGCCCGACAGCTCGGTCGGCTTGTGCCCGGCGCGATCGGCGAGGCCGACGAGCTGCAGCGCGATCGCCGCATTCTTCTTGCGCTGCGCCGCGCCGAGCTTGGTCAGCAGCAGCGGCAGCTCGACGTTCTTCTGCGCCGACAGCATCGGCAGCAGGTTGTAGAACTGGAAGATGAAGCCGACGTTCGATGCACGCCACTTGGCCAGCGCGCCCTGGTTGAGGTTGTCGATGCGCGTGCCGCCAACGCTGATCTGCCCTTGCGTCGGCGAATCGAGGCCGCCGATCAGGTTGAGCAGCGTCGTCTTGCCCGAACCGGACGGCCCCATCAGCGCGAGGAAATCACCCTGCGCGATGTTGAGATCGATGTGGTGCAGCACCTCGACTTTCTGCTTGCCGCGCTCATACGTCTTGCTGACATTGCGGATTTCGACCAGCGTACCCATGCCTGAACTCCTCGATGATTCTTTGTGGCGACGTGCGAAACACGCCGATTTCGACAGCGGCGAAAACCTATTTCGCCGACTTGATTTCCACCTTCGCCCCGTCGGTCATTTCCGCCGGTGGCTGCTTGACCACGCGCGTGCCCGCGACTATGCCTTCGGCCAAGCGCAGATCGTTGTACGTCTGCCCTGGTGTCACGGGCTTTGCCCGCGCGCGATCCGCATCGATCGCAAAGACGATGTCCTTGCCGTCGCGCTTGACGATCGCCGAGCCCGGCACGAGCACGCCCTTCGGCGGCGGTGTATTCGCGGCCTTCGGCGCGTCTTCGAAGAACGACACGCGCGCGCCCATGTCGGGCAGGATGCGCGGGTCCTTCGCGTCGAGGCCGATGCGTACCTTGACCGTGGCCTTGCCGCGGTCCGCGGTCGGGATGATCGCGATCACGTGCGCGGGAATCTTCCAGTCCGGATAGGCATCGAGCGTCGCCTGCGCTGGCTGCTTCGGCACCACGCGCGCGATGTACGACTCGTTGACGTCGACCTCGATCTCGAGCGAATCCATGTCGACGATCGTGCCGACGCCGGTGCGGGTGAAGCCGCCGCCGGCCGACAGTGGCGAAACGATTTCGCCGACCTGCGCGGCCTTGGCCGTGATCATGCCGCTGAACGGCGCGCGTACCGTGGTGTAGTCGAGCTGCACCTGCGCGGCTTGCACATTGGCCTGGGCGACGTCGACCTGCTTGCGCTGCGCGGTGACCGCGGCGGCCTGCGTGTCGACCTGGGTCTGCGCGAGTTCGAGCGACTGCTGCGAGGCGAGCTTGCGCGCGACGATGTCCTGCTGGCGTTTCAGATCGCGCTGGTTCTGCGCGAGCTGCGCCTGAAACTGCACGAGCTGCGCCTGCGCCGCGCGCGCGCCGGCCTGCGCCTGGGCGAGATAAGCCTGCTGCTGCGTCGATTCGAGGCGTGCAAGCACTTGGCCTTTTTCGACCCGGTCACCTTCCTCGATCAGCACCTCGGTCAGCGTGCCGGTGATCTGCGCGGACACGGTTGCCGAGCGGCGCGCGGTCGCATAGCCGGTCGCCTGCAGCACCGAGGTGTCGGCGCCGCCTGCGCTCGGCGCGGCGGCGGTGGCGACTTCGACCTCGAAGGCCTTGGCACCGCCCGCGACGAAATACCAGCTCGCCGCACCGATGGCGACGGCCAAAACGATCGCTGCGGCAACGATCCACGGCAGGCGCGAACCCCCACCCGCGTGGTCGTCGCGATGCTCCTTGCCGATACGCAATTCGTTCAGCAGATCCGATTTGTCCATGATGCCCATGCGAGTTCCGTGACTTCCCAAGTTTGCCATGAACCTATCTCAAAACTACTGCGCTCGACCCGATCCCATCTAAGATCAGGCACGCCGGCGGTGCTCGGACAGGAGCGGCATGTAATCCACATTTACTTGCTCGTAAACTCCGGTTCCTGCGCTCCGGCGACGCGCGAACTGTCTTCGCTCGCTACGTTTTGAGATAGGTCCATACTGCCGATGCCACGATTCGCGCGACAGGGACTATCCTCACGAATGCGGAATGACAACTGTCAGATCGCGATGTGACGGGAATCCGGCGGAGCGCAGTTTCGCGATTCGCTTTCCCGATACGACGAACGAGCAGCCCGCTTTTCGACACGCACGGAAAATTTTTCATGCCGATCGCACGCAAACAGCTGCCGCCCGCTGCCGGCTATTCCGGCAAGCCGCTGTGGCAGAAGCTGGGGTTGAAGCAGGGGCTGCGCGTACGCTTGGCGAACGCGCCGGACGACTACTTCAGTCTATGCGGTTTCGACGCCGCGCAGGTTGCCGTGACTGCGCGCAAAACCGGCAGCAGCGATTTCACCCACGCCTTCGCCACGCAACGCGCGCAGCTGCAACGCGACCTGCCCGGCCTGATCGCGGGCCTGGCCGACAAGGGCGCGCTGTGGATCTCGTGGCCGAAGAAAACGGCTCGGGTTGCGACCGACATCAGCGAGGATACGCTGCGCGAAATCGTGCTGCCGCTCGGCCTGGTCGACATCAAGGTCTGTGCGGTGAGCGAGGTCTGGTCCGCGCTCAAGTTCGTGCGCCGCAGGGCAGACGACAAGACGCCCTGATCGGGCTGGGACCGCTCCCGGGCAAAGGGTTTCCTTTAACCGATCTTGGTGTAGATTAAGTACTGCGTCACACAACGCAGTCAAACCCCTTACTTTCAGGAGAGTACCCGCCATGAGCTTGGCTACCGAATTCAAGGCTTTCGTGATGCGCGGCAACGTCGTCGACCTTGCCGTCGGCGTCGTCATCGGCGCAGCATTCGGCAAGATCGTCTCCGCACTCGTCGACAACGTCATCATGCCGCCGATCGGGCTGCTGATCGGCGGGGTCGATTTCTCGGCATGGAAATGGGTGCTCAAGGCCGCCGGCGCGGACGGCAAGGGCGAGGTGGCGATCCAGATTGGCGTGTTTTTCAACTCGATCATCCAGTTCCTCATCATCGCCGCAGCGATCTTCGTCGTGGTCAAGATCATCAACAGCATGAGCAAGAAGGCCGAGGAAGCGCCCGCCGCGCCGCCCGAGCCGACGACCACCGAAAAGCTGCTGACCGAGATTCGCGACTCGCTGAAGAAGTAGTCGCGCGATCCGCGCAACGAAACGAGGGCGCAGCGATCGTGCTGCGCCCTTTTCGTTTTTGACATGCACGCACCGGACGCAAAACTTGGCTGCCTCGTTCGCGCATGAAGTGGCCCTTCAGCACGACCGCTGATTTTGCGACTCTGCCATGCTTCGCGAACTTGCGCGCACGTCATCATTTCTCGCCAGACCCGGAGTTCTATCGTGAAATTGTTTTACGCCCTGAGCCTCACCGCCGTTTCCGCGCTTGCCCTGGGCGCCGCCCATGCGGCGGACACACGAATCCCCGACGCGGCGGTGCGTGCCGCCGAGCAGCTGCGCGACCGCGCGCTCAACGACGACACCGCGTACAAATTCGTCGAAGGCCTGACTACCGAAGTCGGCCCGCGCCTCGCCGCAAGCGACAACGACGCCAAGTCGCGCGAGTGGGTGATGGCGAAATTCAAGGCGCTCGGCTTCGACAAGGTTTATGAGGAACCGGTGAGCTATCCGAAATGGGTGCGCCGCCACGAGGCCGGCGCCATTGTTTCTCCGTTTCCGCAGAACCTCGTGCTGACCGCGCTCGGCCACAGCTTCCCGACGCCGGCGGGCGGGCTCACCGCCGAAGTCGTGCGCTTCGAGAATCTCGACGCGCTCAAGGCCGCCGATCCCGCCAAGGTCAAAGGCAAGATCGTCTATGTCGGCTTCAAGATGCAGCCGCACAAGGATGGCCACGACTACGGCACGGGCTCGTCGATCCGCGTCGGCGGCCCGCCGCTCGCGGCGAGCAAGGGTGCGGCCGCGTTCCTGCTGCGCTCGGCCGGCACCGACGCCAGGGACCGCATGGCACACACCGGCGTGACCGGCTTCGCCGACGCGAAGGCGAACGGCATTCCCGCCGCCGCGCTGTCGAATCCCGATGCCGACCAGCTCGAGCGCGTGCTCGCGCACGGCAAGCCGGTCACGCTCAAGCTTGACCTCGACGTCGGCTTCGACGGCGACTACAGCGGCGCCAACGTGATCGGCGAAGTCACCGGCAGGAAGCATCCCGAGCAGATCATCGACATCGGCGGCCATCTCGATTCCTGGGATCCGGGCACCGGCGCGATCGACGACGCCGCCGGCGTCGCCATCGCCGCTGCCGCCGCGCATCTGGTCAAGCAGATGCCGCAGCGTCCCGACCGCACGATCCGCGTGATCGCGTTCGCCAACGAGGAAGCCGGCCTCTATGGCGGCAAGGCCTATGCGGAGAAACACGCGGCCGAAGTCGCCAAGCACGTGCTCGGCACCGAATCCGATTTCGGCGCCGGCCCGATCTGGCGCATGAGCGCAAGCGTGAAACCCGAAGCGCGCGCGGCAATCGCGCAAATTGCCGCCGTGCTCAAGCCGATCGGCGTCGACTACGACGACAAGAAACCCGGCGGCGGCGGCTCCGATCTTTCGCAGATGCACGCCAAGGGCATGGCCGCGCTGACGCTGCTGCAAGACGGCACGCACTACTTCGACATCCATCACACCGCGAACGATACGCTCGACAAGATCGATCCCAAGGAACTCGCGCAGAACGTCGCCGTGTACGCCACGTGGACCTGGCTGGCCGCGCAGGCCGAGGGCGATTTCGGCTCGGCGCCGGGCGCGTTCGCCAAGGACAACGGCGAGGAGTGACTTGCAACGCGGCGACGCCGAGTAGCCGTCGCCACGATTCCCGGTTCATTCACCGCATTCCGCGAGTACCCGCCTCGCACTCGTCGGTCGAACACGATTGTTGCCATGACCGCGCCACTGCGTGCGTTGCTTCGCAGTTGGCGCGGAACACTCTGTGCGATAGTGCGCAAAAGTGCAGTTGCCGCAACAGATGCGCACCTATCAACCAGAACCGCGACGCAGGGGGTCGAGGGCATGGGCATTTTCAGCACCTGGTTCAAACGCAAGCCGGCGGCGGAAGCCGCAAGCGCACAAAATGCCTCGGCGCAAAACGTGCTGAGCGGCCTCGACCGGCCGCAGCGCACGATTCGCCACGACCCGAACCTGGTAGGAGATGAACCGCATCGCGCGCGGAGTGGTCGAGTTCGTCAAACGCTACCAGCAGCAACGCGTGACCTATGACAACCAGGATGCGTTCACGCACGACTACAATCAGGTCGGCAAGTTGCTGACGCTGCGCATCGAGCGCGAGGAAAACAACCTTTATCCGCTCTACGCAGCCTGAGCGGACCGAGGACGTTTTGGTCCGGCGATTAGAAGCCGAGCCAGACTGGACGCGAATCCTGCGCGCGGTGGCTCTGCTAGACTGGTGACAAGGCGGCCGCATCGGCGCCACCCTGCCTGCTTTAGGGCATTCGATGAAGATAGCCGTCCTCGTCTTCGCTGGCCTGCTGAGCCTGCTACACGGCGCGGCGCAAGCGCAAACCGTCTACAAGTCGACCGGCCCCGGCGGTACAGTCGTCTACAGCGATCGGCCGCCGGTCAACGGCAAGATCGAGCAAACGATCAACTTCGAGAACCTGCCCAGCAGCCCGCTGCCCGCCGCGGCGACAGAGCAGATCGAGCGCGCGGCCAGACAGGTTCCGCCGCAGCCACCGCACCGCCAATACGTCGCCGGAGTGACCTT
>NZ_DASVOK010000390.1:0-6941 GCF_036383415.1 Rudaea sp.
TGTATGGGCACGAGCATCACCACGTTATCCGCCGGGATCATGCTGTTCCTGATCCTCGATCCGCTCGGTAACATCCCGATCTTCCTGAGTCTGCTCAAGAACGTCGCGCCGCAGCGGCGCCGCTTCGTGTTGGTCCGCGAACTCGTGATCGCCTTGGTCACCCTGTTCGCCATCCTGTTCTGCGGCAGCACCGTGCTCAAGCTGATGCAACTGCGCATCGAGTCGGTCAGCATCGCCGGCGGCATCGTGCTGTTCCTGATTGGCGTGAAAATGGTGTTCCCGCGCGAGGGCGGCGTGTTCGGCAACATCGAAGGCGGCGAGCCGTTCATCGTACCGATGGCGATACCGGGCGTGGCCGGCCCGTCGGCGATGGCCGCGCTGATGCTCATGGCGAACTCGGAACCCGGCCGCACCGCGGATTGGAGCATCGCCTTGTTCTGTGCCTGGCTCGCCACGGCGCTGATCCTGCTCGCCTCGACCTGGCTTTTCCGCCTGCTCGGCCAGAGCGTGCTCAGCGCGATCGAGCGCCTGGTCGGCATGCTGCTCGTGGCGCTGTCGGTGCAGATGTTCCTCGATGGCATCACCGCTTACATGAAGCTGAGCTAGCGATTCTCCGGTTTGTAACAAACCGCCGCTAGCGTGTCGCCTACGGGGAGAGGGCGACACCATGATCAGCGTCGAACGCAGCTTTTTCGAGAAATTCCCACGTCTGGCTGCGGGACGCGCACGCAGCTTCTCGCAGCCGGTTGTCGAATTGCTGCGCAAGGTCGCCTGCGAGGACCGCATCAACCGCGTGCTGGCCGAATTCGCACCGCGGACCGGTTTCGATTTCGTCGAGCGCGCGCTGGAAGGCTTCCGCATCAGTTATCGCATCGCGCACACCGACCGCGAGAACATCCCCGCGGAAGGCCGCGTCGTCATCGTCGCGAATCACCCTTTGGGCGCGTTCGACGCGCTGGCGCTGGTGCATCTGGTTGGCAGCGTGCGTCGCGACGTGCGCATCCTGGCCAACGACGTGCTTACGCAACTCGCGCAGTTGTCTTCGCTGTTGCTGCCGGTCAATGTGTTCGGCGGCAGCGGTGCTTCCGCTGGACGTCTGCGCGACGCCTATCGCGCGCTGGAAAACGAACAGGCGCTGATCGTGTTCCCGGCGGGCGAAGTATCGCGCATGGGCCCGCAGGGCGTACGCGACGGGCGCTGGTCGTCCGGTTTCGTGCGCATGGCGCGTCACGCGGGCGCCCCGGTACTGCCAGTGCATATCGCCGCGCACAACTCGCCGACGTTCTACGGCGTGTCGATGCTGGCGAAGCCCTTGTCGTCGTTGTTGCTGCCGCGCGAGATGTTCGTCCCGCAGCAGCTCGGCATCAGCGTCGGCGAACCGGTTGCGGCAACCGAACTCGGTGCGGACAAGGCCGAGCCGGTCGCGCAGGCGATGCGCCGCCACGTCTACCAGCTCGCCAAACGCCGGCCGACCGTGTTCGCGACCTCGCGCACGATCGCGCATCCCGAATCGCCGCTCGCGATCCGCCACGCGCTCAAGCGCGCGCAGGAACTCGGCGCGACCCAGGACGGCAAGCGCATCCTGCTGATCGACGCGCAGCCCGACTGCCCGGTGCTGCGCGAAATCGGCCGCCTGCGCGAACTGTCGTTTCGCCGTGTCGGCGAAGGCTCGGGCCTGCGCCGCGATCTCGATCGTTTCGATGCGCACTACCGCCATCTCGTACTCTGGGACGAGCAGGCGCTGGCAATCGTCGGCGCCTACCGCCTCGGCGAAGGCGCGCGCATCCTCGCCGCGCAGGGCCTGCCCGGCCTGTATTCGTCGACCTTGTTCGACTATGCGCCGGAGGCGCACGAATTCATCGCCGAAGGCGTCGAGCTCGGCCGCAGTTTCGTCCAGCCCGCGTACTGGAATTCACGCAGCCTCGACTACCTCTGGCAAGGCATCGGCGCGTATCTGCGTCATCGTCCGGACCTGCGCTACCTGTTCGGTCCGGTGTCGATCAGCGCCGCGCTGTCACCGGCAGCGCGCGAGTGGATCGTGCATTGCCATCGCCACTACTTTGGCGACGGTGAGGGCCTGGCTGCGTCGCGCAATCCGCTGAAAATCTCGCCGCATGTCGAAGCCGCCGCCGCGCAGGCTTGGGTCGACAAGGACGCCAAGGCCGGACTGATGTTCCTCAAGCGCCAGCTCGCGCAAATGGATTGCTCGATTCCGACTCTGTACAAGCACTACGTCGACCTGTGCGAACCCGAAGGCGTGCGTTTCCTCGCATTTGGCACCGATCCGGCCTTCGGCCATTGCGTCGACGGCCTGATCCGGCTCGACCTCCAGTTTCTGCGTGCGGCCAAGCGCTCGCGCTATCTCGCGGCCGCTTGAGCCTTGATCCAGTTGGGCACCTCGAAAAACCTACTGCGCTCGATGTTGCGCGCCGGCGGTGCTCGGAATCCTCATGTATGTCTGAGTACACTCCGGTTCCTGCGCTCCGGCGACGCGCAAATTCTCTTCGCTCGCTACGGTTTTTCGAGCCGCCCAGTTCATGTTTGTAAAATTTGCGACGGAACTGGCAAACGTTAGAAAACTGTCATAAAGTGTAGTTAAGCTCGTGTTAACACGTCTTGCGCGCGTCGCGGACCGTGTACATACGCATCGAAACGGCCGAGCGCCGGTTCGATCACTTGGGGTCACGGGGGTCACCAGGCCGGCAGCGCATGCGCGCCGCGTAGAGCTATTGGGGTCCGCAATCAAAGCTGGAAACGGTCAGGAGAGAAAGAACATGATGAAGAATCAGTTGAGGGTCAAATTGCTCGCGGGCGTGATCGCATCGGCCTTGGCGGTATCCGCCCCGGTCTATGCGCAGGACACGACTTCGGGCCTGACCGGTCGCGTGGTGGACGCCAAGGGCGCGCCCGTCGCCGGCGCCAAGGTCAAGATCGTGCACGTGCCCTCGGGCACCACGTCGAGCGCCACGACGGATGCGAGCGGTCGCTACGTTGCGCAGGGTCTGCGCGTCGGCGGTCCGTACCACATCGAAGCGACCGGTGGCGACATCGCCAAGGAAGCCGATGTCGACAACGTGTTCCTCAACCTGGGCCAGGTCTCCACGGTCAATCTGGCCGAACCTGCCGCAGCCGCTGCGCAGCTCGAAGGCGTCACCGTCACGGCCAATGCCGCGCAAATCGCCGTGTTCAACTCGGACAACAAAGGCCTTTCGACCAACATTTCACATGCCCAGCTCGAAGCCGCAGTCAACGCCGACCGTTCGTTCCAGAACATCGCGCGCATGGATCCGCGCGTTTCGGTCACCGACCGTGACTCGGGCAACGTTTCCGCGAACGGCAAGAACTACCGCTACAACTGCATCACGGTCGACAACGTCAACGCCGGCGACCCCTTCGGTCTGAACGGCAACGGCTTGGCGACGATCACCGGCTCGCCGATTTCGATGAACGCGATCGACTCGGTGCAGGTCTCGACCTCGAATTTCGACGTGTCGCAGCGTGGCTGCGTCGGCGCCAACGTCAACATGGTGTCGAAGAGCGGCACCAACGAATACCATGGCGAGATCTACTATGGCTATCGCACGGCCAAAGACGGCTTCATGGGCGAGATCGCCCCGGTCGGCAGCACCACGGACAGCCCGTACCTGGGCTGGAAACGCGAGTGGACGTCGGGCTTCAACGTCGGCGGCCCGGTCATCAAGGACACGCTGTTCTTCTTCCTGAGTTACGAGCAGAGCAAGCGCATCGGCTACGGTCCGTCTTCGGGGCCGAGTGATGCGACCAGTGCCGGCACATCGCCCGTGCAGGGCATCAATACCGCGTTCTACAACAGCGTGCTCAGCAAGGCGCAGACCCTGGGCCTCAATCCGGGTGATCGCTCGCTCGCCAACCTGACCAACAAACGCTATCTCGCCAAGGTCGACTGGAACATCAACGATCAACAACGCGCCGTATTCCGCTACAGCGAGACCAAGGAATTCCAGCCGGTGACGACCGGCAGCGCGACGCAGGTCAGTCCGAACAGCAACTGGTACTTCAACAATCGCAATATCAAGAGCTATCTCGGCCAGTTGTTCAGCGACTGGAGCGATGTGTTCTCGACCGAGGCCAACCTGCAGTTCACCAAGATCGTGACCTCGCGCGGGCCGTTGGTCGGTGGCTACCAGCCGGTGGTGTCGGTGTCGAACTCGACGACGTCCTCCACGCCGAACGTCACCCTCGGCACCGAGTTTTCCAGCCAGGTCAATGCGCTCGACATCAAGCAGGTTTCGGGTTACTTCGCCGGTACCTGGCATCTGGGTGAGCACACGGTCAAGGCCGGCGTGAACGGTGCCCAGGACAAGATCTACAACGCCTTCATGCAGGGCTACTACGGCAGCTACACGTATTGGGCGCCGAGCAATAACTCGATCGACAATTTTGCCAACGGCGCGTGGGAAGCCTATTCGATCAAACAGCCGGCGCCGGGCTTCGACCTCAACAGTTCGCAGGCAAACTTCAAGAAACAGCAGTACGGCGTGTTCCTGCAGGATACCTGGCAGATGACCGACCGCTTCTCGCTGACCTACGGCGTGCGCATGGATGCTCCGCGTTTCCCCGCGAGTCCGCTGTACAACCCGTGCTTCGCCGCCGCGCCGGGCACCGCGTTCACCGCGAAGAACTCGGACGGGTCGACGCTGTGCACCGCGGCCAAAGGCGGCTTCGGCTACGCCAACAACACGTTGCCGAGCACCGCGCCGATGTTCCAGCCGCGCGTGTCGTTCAACTACGAGTTCGACACCGAGTACAAGACGCAGTTGCGTGGCGGCGTCGGTGTGTTCGTCTCCGACGTGCCGACGGTGTGGTACTCGAACTCGTTTGGCAACTCCGGCCTGACCGCGGTTACCTACAGCCTCTCCGATCTGAGCAGCAATCCGGTCGGCACGCTGTTGTGCAGCTCGAACGGCACCTCGTTCTCGAAGGCGCCGGCAACGGGCTGTCTGCTGGGACAGATTTCTTACACCAAGCAGGCACCGTCCTACAGCGCGGCCAATCCGCTGATTCCGGGCGGTACCACTCCGGCGCCTCCGGGAGCCAACGGCGCGCAGATGGGCGTCGATACGATCGATCCGAACTTCAAGATGCCGCGCACCACGCAGATCGCGCTCGCGTTCGATCGCGAACTGCCGTGGATGAGCATCATCAGTTCGGTGGAATTGAATTACACCAAGACCAACGACGACATCCTGTACAAGATGCTCAACTACGGAACGCCGACCGGCGTTGGTCCGGACGGACGCAACCTGTACTACGGTACGATCTCGGGCACGTTTGCGACAGCCAAGAAGAATGCGAACTCGGCGTTCGGCACGGTCACGGAACTGACCAATTCGCATGCCGGACAGTCCACCTCGCTGACGTGGTCGTTCACCAAGCCGATGGCGGACAACTGGAGCGCGATGATGGCGTTCCGCGTGGGTCATTCGACTGACGCGAATGCGGGCGCGTCGAGCGTGGCCAATTCGAACCTCCAGGCCAACATGTGGGTCAACCCGAACCAGGACAGCATCGCGACGTCGAACTACGACGTACCGAAGCGCGTGATCGCCGGTGGCACCTGGCAGCACAAGTTCTTCGGTGACTACAAGACCCAGGTCAGCCTGTTCGCCGATCTGCATTCGGGCGCGCCGTACAGCTGGATTGCCGGCAACGACATGAACGGCGATGGTTACTCGCGCGACCTGATTTACATTCCGAGCTCGGCCACCGACGTGGCATGGAAGGCGGGCACGACGGCCACGCAGATCCAGCAGTTCATGAGCTACGTGCAGAACAATCCGTATCTGCGCGAGCACATGGGCCAGATCGCCGGCCGCAACGCGGTGCGTTCGCCCTGGGTCAACCAGTTCGACTTGTCGTTCAAGCAGGAAATCCCCGGCATCTTCGAGGGCAACAAGGGTGAACTGCGCTTCGACTTCTTCAACTTCGGCAACCTGCTCAACAGCAAGTGGGGTGTGGAGAAGCGCGCGACGTTCCCGCTGTTCCGCCAGCTCGCGAACGTGACCGGCATCGATCCAGCGACCGGCAAGTACATCTACGACATCACCGGCGCGCAGTACAAGGACGCCAACGGCAACTATCGTCCGCAGGCGCTGCTCGTCAACGAAACCGGCGGCGGCGGCACGTCGATCCCGAGCCAGCGCTGGTCGGTCATGATGACGGCGAAGTACACGTTCTGATCGTACGTTCGCGTACGCAGAACGCGTCGAGAAAGGCAGGCTGGCGTCCGCAAGGGCGCCGGCCTTTTCTTTTGCCGGAACTTGCGTGGAATTGTGTACGCTCGGATACTACGAGGTCGCTTCGCTGCTCGCGGCGCTTCGGCCGCGGAGCCCTTCGCGGGGCGGGAAGTCCGGCTTGAGGAAAAATATACAATGTCACAACCCACGGTAAACGCGCGCATCTCCCCGGTCGCCGGCATGGATGTGCTTTCGCGCGACGAGGTCACGCGCCTGCGCGATGCGAGCAAGAGCGGTCTGCACGGTCTCCTGCGACGTTGTGCGCTGGCTGTGCTCGATTCCGGCGATGTGGCGACCGACGATGCACGCGGTTTGCTCGAACGCTATCCCGATTTCGACATTCAGGTGCTGCAGCAAGACCGCGGCGTCAAGCTCGAAATCAAGAACGCGCCGGCGCGCGCGTTCGTCGAAGGCAAGATCATCCGCGGCATCAACGAGCTGCTGTTCGCGGTCGTGCGCGACATCGCCTACGTCGCCACGCAGATGGACGCGGGGCGCTTCCACCTCGACACCTCGCACGGCATTACCCATGCGGTGTTCGAGATCCTGCGCAACGCGCGCGTGCTCAAGTCGAACACCGACCCGAACCTCGTCGTCTGCTGGGGCGGGCATTCGATCAACCGCACCGAGTACAAGTACACGAAGATGGTCGGCTACGACCTCGGC
>NZ_DASVOK010000391.1:0-8627 GCF_036383415.1 Rudaea sp.
CTATCCCTTTCGAGCGACGCGGTCGTCGCCCGCGCCGGTTTCGTTTGCCACATGCCCCTTTTCAGTGCCAGCTCATGCCGCAGCCGCCCAACTTCGCCAAACCCACGATAGGCATCGTCGGCAGCGCCGGCGCGTTCGGCCGCTGGCTCAAGCATTTCTTCGAACAGCGCATGGGCCTTGCGGTGGTCGGTCGTGATCCGAACGGCGACGCCGCGCTGTCGCCCGGCGAGCTGATCGAACGCGCCGATGTGCTGGTCTTTTCCGCGCCAATCCGCGCGACGGCCGCGCTGATCGCCGAATACACGGCGCTCGCCGCGGGCCGCGAGCACGGCAAGCTTTGGCTCGACCTGACTTCGATCAAGGCGGTACCGGTCGCGGCGATGCTGCGCTCGCAGGCCGAAGTCGTCGGTCTGCATCCGATGACGGCGCCGCCGAAGACACCGACGCTCAAGGGCCGCGTGCTCGTCGTCTGCGAGGCACGCCTCGATGCCTGGCGTGGATGGCTTCCGGAATTCCTCGCCGCGACCGAAGCCGACTGCGTGCGCGCGCAGCCCGAGCAGCACGACCGCATCATGGCCGTGGTCCAGGGTATGACCCACGCCACACACATGGCGCAGGCGGCGACACTGCAGGAGCTCGCGCCCGCGCTCGGCGGACTCGACGCGATCCATCCCTTCCGCACCATCGGCTACGAACTCGACGGCGTGGTCACGCGACGCATGCTTGCGAGCAATCCGGCGATCTACGCGGACATCCAGTTCGAGAATCCGCACGTACCACCCATGCTCGAGCGTCTCGCCGCACACATCGACTTCCTGCGCGATCGCGTGCGCGAGGGTGGCGAAGATGCGCGCGCGTCGATGCGCACGCAGTTGCTCGCGCAGCCGCGCGAGTTCTACGGCGGCAAGTCGCTCGGCGAAGGCAGCTACGGCTTCGAGCGCCTGGGCTATCTGCTCTCCGACCTTGCCTCGCCGGCGCACATCAGCGTGTTCCTGCCGCTCGACGAACCGGGCTCGCTGCGCGCGCTGTTGCAGGTGTTCGAGGAATGCAGGATCAATCTCGACTCGATCCATTCGTCGCGCACGCCCGAGGGCGAACTGCATTTCCGCATCGGCTACGATCCGGCGAGCGACGCGAGAAAGGTGCAAGCCGCGATTGCGGCGATCGGCAAGCGCGGCATCGGCCGCGTGCTCGCGGCGGACTGACGCCACTTGCGGAAGCCGCCGCATCGCGACGGCTTCCGCGGGGGTTTCAATGCCCGCTCTGGGCGGCGAGCTGGTCGAGATCGATGCCCTGCTTCTTCAGGATCGCCGTGCTGCGCCAGGCATAGAACGCAAGGTAGGCGAAGCAGGCGACGCCGACGATATAGCTCGCGTGAATACCGACGCCTTCCGAGACGAGGCCCTGGAACCAGCTGACGAAGCCGCCTCCGCAGATCATCATGATCAGGAAGCTCGAGCCTTCGTTCGTGTTCTTGCCGAGGCCGGCGATCGCGAGCGCGAAGATGCATGGCCACATGACGCTGCAGAACAGGCCGACTGAGATGAACGCGAACGTCGAAATCATGCCGCTCGTCGACATGCCGATCAGCAACGCGATGATGCCGCCGGCGGCGAAATTGAACAGCATGCGCGCCGGATTGCCGCGGCTGAGCAGCGCGGCCACGATCATGGCGACGATGACGACGGCGTAGACGAGGAACTGGCGCACGTCGTGCTGCGCGATCGTGTTGACCAGAAGGAACACGCCGAAGGCCAGGTACGGCAGGATGAAGGTCAGGATCTTCTTTGCCGATGCGCTGACGTCGAACGCACCCGCGGCGCCCGACCAACGGCCGATCATCATGCTCGCCCAGTACAGCGAGACGAACGGCGCAATGTGTGCGGTCTGCATGCCGAGGCCCTGTTCGAGATAGGCCGGCAGGTTGGCCACCGTCGAGACCTCCACGCCGACGTAGACGAAGATGCCGATCATGCCGAGCACGAGCTGCGGATACTTGAATGCGGCGAACATCGAGTCGCTGTGGATCAGCTTCTGCGCGCTGTCGCCGGCCTCGTCGGCGGCAAGATGTTCCAGGTCGATGTGGTTGGGCACCGGCGAGAAGTACAGGAACAGGGCGACGAGGATGAACACGATGCCGAGCACGAGGTACGGCGTCTTCACGTTCTCGATGCTCGCCTCCGTACCACCGGCGGCGACCGCGCCGAAGATCGCGATGCTGACGATGAGCGGACCGATCGTGGTGCCGAGGTTGTTGACGCCGCCGGCCATGGTCAGGCGCTGCGCGCCGGTGCTCGGATCGCCCATCACGATCGCGAGAGGATTCGCCGCGATCTGTTGCAGCGAGAAGCCGAGGCCGACGACGAACAGGCCCGAGATCATCAAGGTGAACGAGCCCAGGTTCGCCGCCGGATAGAACAGCAGCGTGCCGAGTGCGGAGATCACCAGGCCCACGCAGATGCCGTTCTTGTAGCCGATGCGATTGAGCACATCGCTGCCGATCAGCTTGGAAACGAGGAAGTAGATGATCGAGCCAACCGTGTAGGCGACATAGAACGCCACCGAAACGAGTTGGCTTTGCGCCTGGGTCAGACTGAACGCTTTCTTGAATACCGGGATGAGGATGTCGTTGCTCGCCGCCACGAATCCCCAGAAAAAGAAGACGGTGATCAGGGCGCCGAATTGCGACCACCGGGTTTGTTGTGTCGTCATGAAAATATCCGCCGTAGTGATGGTTGCCCGGCATGCCGGGGCGTGTGCGGATTGCGGGCCACAAGACGTCTCCGGCGTGCGCAGCGGATGACGCCGCTGGGCTATCGCGCTTCGGGGCGGGCGGCGATTCTTGTGGGGCGATCGCCTGCCGGGGTGCGCCGTTGCGCGAATACAACCATCTTGCCGCCCACGAATCCCTCCCTCGTGGAACCTGCGGACTCTAACATCCGTCGGCGCTGCTGCAAACGTTTACTTCGCCCGAGGGCGCTTCGATTCACGAGAAGCCCGGTTCGGCGAAGCGGACGCGCTGCGTTCAAGCACGTTTCACCGGCGCGGGGCTAGGCTCTCATCGACGCAGCTTCGCGTCGCCGCGGAGAACGGCCATGTCCGTTTCCATCCATCTGCTGTCGCCGCTGATCGCGCTGATCGCAGGCATCCTCATCCTCGTCATGCCGCGCCTGCTCAACTACGTGGTCGCGCTATATCTGATCCTCATCGGGCTGATCGGCCTGTTTGGCCACCAACTCGTCTAACGTTTCGGTTTGAGCAAGGTACCCGTACAGTTCTTCGCGCCGCACTTGCAGGCCCAGATCGCCTTGAGGCGCGCGGTGTGGCGCTCCTCGAGCTTGATGCCGTAGTCATAGGTCAGCTCTTCGCCGGCCTTGATCGCGCGCTTGGTCTCGATGACGACCCTGTCGCGGCGCTTGTCGCCACCTTCGTCCTCGACCATCCACGCCTCGCAGTTCGGCGCGCAACTGTGGTTGATCCAGCGCGCGTCATTGCCCTGGTCGCCGCCGTCGATGAGGTACTTCTCGTTGAGCGTGAACAGGAAGGTGTGGCCCGAATCGGTATCGTTCGCGTAGGTGCGGTTGGCCTGCGCGTGGGTCAGCAGGCGCCCCTTGTATTCGATGACACGCACGCCCTTGGCGAGGTCCTGCGCGGCGAACACGCCGTTGCCGTGGATCGGAGAGGAACGGCGGACAAAACGTTTGGCCATGCGACGACTCGATGCTCGCGAAAAAGGGAAGCGCGAATGATAGCGCGATCACCACGATCGCGGGCTGGTTTGCTTTGCCGAATTGCCGCTGCGCGGCCCTACCCTTATCATCCGCGACGTTCATCCATCCGCGCATGCGCGCAAGGAATCCCATGTCAGGCAAGTCGAAGTTCACCTCCTTCTGCACCGTCGCGCTGGGCCTCGTGCTCGCATTCGCGGCGGCGACCGGCGCCGATGCACGCAGCAAGGGCAAACATGGCAACTCCGGCGAGGGCCGACCCGGTCGCTTCGACTACTACGTCGTCTCGCTGTCCTGGTCGCCGAGCTATTGCGCCGTGCATCCCGACGAGCCGCAACAGTGCGGCAAGGGCTACGGCTTCGTCCTGCACGGCCTGTGGCCGCAGTACCGCAGCGGCGGCTGGCCGCAGAACTGTTCGACGAGCAGCGAGCCGGACGAGGCGACGGTCACGCAGATGCTGCCGATCATGCCGAGCCGGCACCTGATCGAACACGAATGGCAGACCCATGGCGCCTGCTCCGGTCACGACCCGAAGGAATATTTCGCCCTCGCCGAGGACGCGTTCTCGCGCGTGACGATTCCGCAGGCCCTGAAGACGCCGGCCACCTCGCCGCAACTTACCGCCGACGATGTGACCAAAGCCTTCATGGATGTGAATCCGGGCCTCGAGGACAACATGATCAGCGTGCAGTGCAAGGACGGCGGCACGCTCGAAGAGGTGCGCATCTGTGTCGACAAGGACAATCTCTCGGTCAAATCCTGCGGCGGGCGCGTGCGCAATTCCTGTCGTGCGGGCAAGTTGGCGATTCCCGCAGTGCGCTGACGCTGCCTGCTCTTGCTCGTCATTCCGGCGAAGGCCGGAATCCAGCTTTGGCTTTTTGATTCTTTCTGACCGCGTCCCTTCGCTTTTTCCGCTCGCATCCCGCGAGCGGGTCACTTTTCTTTGCTTGCCCAAAGAAAAGTAACCAAAAGAAATGCACTCCGGATGCCGCGCTCGCCGCTGCGCGGCGAGTTCGCGAGAGCATGCCGGGGTTCGTTGACTGAACGTCCCTGTCCAGGCAACGAACTCGGCGCGATCCATCGCGCCGGCCCTGGGGGCGTTTCCATCATGCCCTCGCCGCAGCAAACGGGGACCCGAGGATCAGGGCAAAATCAAGGACAGAAAGCGCGCTAGCTTGCCTCGATCGTCTTGTCGACCACGGCCTGCGCTTCGGCGAGCAGGCGTTCGAGATGCGCCTCGTCGATGAAACTCTCGGCGTAGATCTTGTAGATGTCTTCGGTGCCCGAGGGGCGTGCGGCGAACCAGCCGTTTGCGGCCATCACCTTGATGCCGCCGATGCGGCCGTCGTTGCCGGGGGCGCGGTCGAGCACGCGTTCGACTTTCTCGCCAGCCAGTTCGGCGATGTCGATCTTGTCGGGCGTGAGCTGGGCGAGTTTCTTCTTCTGCTCCGCGTTCGCGCGCGCATCGACGCGGTTGGACAGCGGCTCGCCGTATTTTTGCGTCAGGCCGCGATAGTACTCGCCGGGATCGCGTCCGCTGCGCGCAGTGATCTCGGCGGAAAGCAGCGCCGCGGCGATGCCGTCCTTGTCCGTGGTCCACACGCTGCCGTCGATGCGGCTGAACGTGGCGCCGGCGCTCTCCTCGCCACCGAAACCGAGCGAGCCATTGAGCAGACCGTCGACGAACCATTTCAGGCCGACTGGGGTTTCGTAAAGGCGACGGCCCAGTCCCTTCGCCACGCGGTCGATCATTGCGCTCGACACAACGGTCTTGCCGATGCCTGCGTCGGAGCGCCAATGTGGGCGATGACGGAACAGGTAATCGATCATCACGCTCAGGTAGTGGTTTGACGGCATCAGTCCCGAACTGCGCGCGACGATGCCGTGGCGGTCGTGGTCGGTGTCGCAGGCGAAGGCGACGTCGTACTTATCCTTGAGGTGGATCAGATGCTGCATCGCGAACTTCGACGACGGATCCATGCGGATGCGGCCGTCCCAGTCCAGGGTCATGAAGCGAAAGGTCGGGTCGACCGTTTCATTGACGATATCGAGATCGAAGCGGTACCTGTCCGCGATGCGCCGCCAGTAATGCACGCCGGCACCGCCGAGCGGATCGACGCCGAGCTTCAGACCCGCGCCGCGAATCGCGTCGAAATCGATCGCGTTGCCGAGATCGGCAACGTAGGCGCCGAGAAAATCGTGCTCGTGTGTGGTCGCCGCCGCGCGGGCACGCGAATACGGCATGCGCTTTACTTCCGCGAGACCGCTCTCGATCAGGCGATTGGCCTCCTTCTCGATCCAACCAGTCACGTCGGTGTCGGCCGGGCCGCCGTTCTGCGGGTTGTACTTGAAGCCACCGTCCTCGGGCGGATTGTGCGAGGGCGTGATGACGATGCCGTCGCCGAGGCCACGCGTACGGCCACGGTTGTGGACCAGTATCGAATGCGACACGGCCGGCGTCGGCGTGTATTCGCCGTCCGCGGAGATCATCGTCTCGATGCCGTTTGCGGCGAGCACTTCGAGCGCCGTGGCGAACGCAGGCTCGGACAAGGCATGCGTGTCGATGCCAAGGAACAGCGGGCCGTCGATGCCCTTCGTCTTGCGCCAGGCGCAGACGGCCTGCGTCACCGCGAGAATGTGCGTCTCGTTGAAGCTCGCGCGCAGCGAGGAACCGCGATGCCCCGAAGTGCCGAAGGCGACGCGCTGGGTCGGCTCGTTCGGGTCCGGCGTCAGCGCGTAGTACGCGGTGATCAGGCGCGGAATGTTTTCCAGCACGGACTCGGGTGGCAACTGCCCGGGCGTTGCGGCCGTACCCGTCTTCGGCTTCATGCCGCCGCGAGTGCCGCGCTCTTCGTCGCGATCCGTTGCATCAGTTCGTTCCAGGAATCGACGAACGCCCTCGCGCCGTCGACCTGCAGCTTCGCGGCGAGGGCATCGACATCGACACCGGCGCGCGCGAATTGCGCGAGCAGCGCTTCGGCATCGCCGCCATCCGCGGCCATCGCAACGCCGACCTTGCCATCCTTCGCGAACGCGAGCAGGGTTTTCTCCGGCATCGTGTCGACCGTGTCGGGTGCGGCCAAGGCCTCGACGTACAGGTTCGGCGAGAGCTTCGGATCCTTCGTGCCCGTGCTTGCCCAGAGCAGGCGCTGCGGATGCGCGCCTTGCGCCGCGAGTTTCTTCCAGCGGTCCGAGGCAAGCAGGTCGAGATAGGCGCGGTACGTGCGCCCGCTCGTCGCAATGCCGAGCCGGTTGTGCAGTTCTGCGGGTACGTCCGCACCGAGCGCGCGATCCCAGCGGCTGACGAATACCGAGGCCACCGATTCGACGACAGGACTCAAGCCCGCCAACACGCGCCGTTCGATGCCACGCAGGTATGCTTCCGCGGCCGCGAGATACTGCTCTCGCGAGAACAACAGCGTGACGTTGACCGGCACGCCCGCGAAGATCGCTTCCTCGATCGCGGGAACGCCCTCGGGCGTACCCGGAATCTTCACGAACAGATTGGAGCGTTGCGCTGCCCCGAAGATATCTTTTGCCGCCGCGATCGTACCGGCTGTATCGGCGGCGAGCAGCGGCGAGACTTCCATCGACACCCAGCCGTCGACGCCGCTGGTTTTCTCGTGAGTCGGCGCAAACAGGTCGGCGGCACGACGCAAGTCTTCGAGCGCGATGTCGATGAACAACGTCTCGCCCGACTTGCCTGCCTTGGCCTTCTCGCGGATCGCGGCGTCGTAGTAGCCGCTGCCGATCGCCTCGTTGAAGATCGTCGGGTTCGAGGTCAGGCCGGTCACCGACAGTTCGGCGATGTAGCGCTGCAGGGTGCCGTTGTCGAGGATCTCGCGCGTGATATTGTCGAGCCAGAGGCTCTGGCCGAGGTCGTGCAGTTGCTGTGTCGCTTTCATTGCAATATCACCCTCAGGTTTTTACGCGGTAGCACGGCACGTAGGCCGAACCCGGCAGCTTCATGCGCTGCTGTTCGACGAAACTCGCGAGCATCCTGTCGAGCGCGCGCATGATCTCGGGATCGCCGTCGATCACGAACGGGCCATTCTCGGCGATCGCGCGCATGCCCTCCTCCTTGACGTTGCCGGCGACGATGCCCGAGAACGCGCGGCGCAGGTCGGCGGCGAGCAGGTGCTTGGGCTGTTCGCGATGCAGGTTCAGCGCGGCCATGTTCGCGTGGGTCGGCTTGAACGGCTGCTGGAACGGCAGCTCGATGTGCAGGCCCCAGTTGAAGAAGAACGCGTCCTGGCTCTCGATGCGGTATTCGCGCACCTTCTCGATGCCGCGATGGACAACCTTGGCCGTCTCCAGCGGATTGTCGATGACGATGCGGTAACGCTTCGCGACGTCGTCGCCGAGCGCGAGGCGCAGGAACGCGTCGATCTGCTCGAAGTACGCGGCCGATTCCTTCGGCCCGGCGAACACGAGCGGGAACGGCACGTTGGCGTTCTGCGGATGCAGCAGTATGCCGAGCAGATAGAGGATTTCCTCGGCCGTGCCGACGCCGCCCGGGAACACGATGATGCCGTGGCCGAGGCGCACGAACGCTTCGAGGCGCTTCTCGATGTCCGGCATGATCACGAGTTCGTTGACGATCGGGTTCGGCGATTCCGAGGCGATGATGCCCGGCTCGGTGATGCCGATGTAGCGCTTGCGGCGCAGGCGCTGCTTGTCGTGCGCGATCGTCGCGCCCTTCATCGGCCCCTTCATCGCGCCGGGACCGCAGCCGGTGCAGATGTCGAGCCCGCGCAGGCCGAGGTCGTAGCCGACCATCTTCGTGTACTTGTACTCGGTGCGGTTGATCGAATGCCCGCCCCAGCAGACGACGAGGTTCGGGTCGGTGTTCGACTTGAGCACGCGCGCGTTGCGCAGGATCTCGAACACCGCATGGGT
>NZ_DASVOK010000392.1:0-2068 GCF_036383415.1 Rudaea sp.
ATCGCCGACATGCTGCTCAATCCCGGCACCACCTATCGCTACAATGGCGAGACACGCACCTATCCGGATATCCGCCTGGTCTATTGGGCCGGCGGCAATCCGTTCCGCCACCACCAGGACCTCAACCGCCTGCGCAAGGCGTTTGCGAAGCTCGACACGCTTGTCGTGCACGAGCTCGCCTGGACCGCCACCGCGCGCCATGCCGACATCGTGCTGCCCGCGACCATGACGCTTGAACGTGAAGACATCGGCTATTCCAGCAACGATCCGCTGATGGTCGCCATGCACCGGATCGCCGAGCCGTTCGGCCTCGCCCGCGACGACTACGACATCTTCGCTGATCTTGCCGAGCGGCTGGGGGCCCGCGAGCCCTTCACCGAAGGCCGCACGTCGCGGCAATGGCTGGAACATCTCTACGAGCCGACCCGCAAGGCGCTCGCCGCACGCGGGCTCGAGGCGCCGAGTTTCGCCGAATTCTGGGAACGCGGCAGCCTGGTCGTGCCGCAGCATCTCGACGACGGCGGCTCGCTGCGCCGCTTCCGCGAGGACCCGGTGGCGCGGCCGTTGCCGACCCGAAGCGGCCGCATCGAGATCTTCTCGCAGAAGATCGCCGATCACGGCGATGCGGACTGTCCGGGCCATCCGGTCTGGCTGGAGAAGACCGACACGCCAAAGCCTGATACGCCGTGCTTCCTGGTCGCCAACCAGCCGGTGACGCGCCTGCACAGCCAGCTCGACTTCGGCGGCCATTCGCTCGACGCCAAGCACCGCGGCCGCGAGGTCGCACGCATGAATCCGCACGATGCCAAGGCGCGCGGCATCGTCGATGGCGACATCATCCGCATCTTCAACGCGCGCGGCGCCTGCCTCGCCGCAGTGCATGTCACCGACGGCATCGCGCCCGGCGTGGTGCAGCTGCCGACCGGCGCCTGGTACGACCCGATGGACCCCGAGGAGGAGTCCCCGCTCTGCGTGCACGGCAATCCGAACGTGCTGACCCGCGACATCGGTACCTCATCCTTCGCGCAGGGCTGCACCGGCCAGCTGACGACCGTCGAGGTGGAGCGTTTCAACGGCAATCTGCCGCCGATCCGGGCGTTCGATCCGGCGTAATTTCATCGCCGGATCACGAACAAATCATCGCTGGGGCGCTGGATGGCGCCCGACCGTTCGGCTACGGCATCACGACGTCGTCCTTGAGTTCTGGATTTGCCGAGATGCACCTGAAGACCCTGCTTCACCTTGCCGTCGCCGCAACCGTCACGCTCGCTGCGTCCAATGCATCGGCACAATCGGCCGCCGAGCCGGCCTACGGGCCGGAATTGCAGGGTTTCGACTATCCCTATCCGGTCGAGCATTATCGCTTCAGCTCGCAGGGGCAGGAGCTCGACATGGCCTATCTCGACGTCAAGCCGGCGACGCCGAACGGGCAGACCGCGGTGCTGCTGCACGGCAAGAACTTCTGCGCCGCCACCTGGGACGGCACCATCAAGGCGCTCAGCAGTGCTGGCTATCGCGTGATCGCGCTGGACCAGATCGGCTTCTGCAAGTCCAGTAAGCCGGAACGCTATCAGTTCACCTTCCAGCAGCTCGCCGGCAACAGCCGCGCGCTGCTGGCTTCGCTTGGGATCGAACATTCGATCATGGTCGGCCACTCGACCGGCGGCATGCTGGCGATGCGCTACGCGCTGATGTATCCGGACGCCACCGACCGCCTGGTGCTGGTCGATCCGATCGGGCTCGAGGACTGGAAGACCAAGGGCGTGCCATGGCTCAGCCTCGACGGCTGGATGCAGCGCGAGACCCGTGTCACCGCAGACAGCATCCGCGCCTATGAGCGCGCGACTTACTATGCCGACACCTGGGATCCGTCCTATGAGACATGGGTGCAGATGCTCGCCGGCATGTATCGCGGGGAGGGCCGTGCCGCCGTGGCATCGAGCTCGGCGCGGCTCTACGACATGATCGCGACCCAGCCGGTGTTCTACGAATTCGAGCAGATCAAGCCGCCGACACTGCTGTTCGTCGGCGACAAGGACACCACCGCGATCGGCAAGGACACCGCGCC
>NZ_DASVOK010000393.1:0-17223 GCF_036383415.1 Rudaea sp.
CGTTCGCGCGGTCGAGTTGCCAGAGGCCGAGTCGCACGAACAGCGCGATGCCGGCGAGCGTCAACACGACGGCGAACCACGACGGCCGCTGCCAGCGCCGCGCAGTCATGGCGCGCATGGCTTCATCATGGCGGCGCTATACTGTTTCATCATTGTTACGATGCGACCGCGCCTATCGCCATGTGGACCAAGATCATCATCGTCGCGTTCCTCGCCGTCATCGTCTACAACCTCGGCTCGGGGCTGTACTACATGATGACCGACAAGAGCGGCAGCGATCGCGTGGTCAAGGCGCTGACCCGGCGCATCGGCCTGTCGGTGCTGCTGATCCTGCTCGTGATCCTCGGCATCTGGCTCGGGATCATCCAGCCGCACGATATCGGCCACTGACCTCTTTGCTGCAGACGCCACTTGGAAGGTAAAAATCGTCGCGAGCGAAGGCAGGTTGCGGGTCGCCTGCGCGCAGGAAGCGAAGCGTACTTCTAGTACGTGAGCATTCCGAGCACAGCCGGCACGCAAGCTGCCGAGCGCAGCAGATTTTTACAGCACGTAGACGAACAGGAACAAACCGAGCCACACCACGTCGACGAAGTGCCAGTACCAGGCCACGGCTTCGAAACCGAAGTGGTGGTCGCGGTCGAAATGGCCGCGCGCGCAGCGCAGCCAGATCACGATCAGCATGATCGTGCCGAGCGTCACGTGCAGGCCGTGGAAACCGGTCAGCATGAAGAAGGTCGAGCCGTACACGCCGCTGCCCAGGGTCAGATTGAGTTCCTTGTAGGCCTCGATGTACTCGTGCGCCTGATACCAGAGGAAGGTCGCGCCGAGCAGGATCGTCAAGCCGAGGAAGATCATGAGCTGGGTGCGCTTGCCCGCACGCAGCGCGTGATGCGCGATCGTGATCGTCACGCCCGAAGAGAGCAGGATCAGCGTGTTGAGCAGCGGCACGCCCCAGGCAGGAATCGTCTCGAAGGCGCCGCCGATCACGGCCGGGCCATTGGTCGGCCACGCCGGCGCATAGCCCTTCCACAGGAAGAAGTTGGTCAGGGCACCGTCGCCCTCGCCGCCGATCCACGGCACCGACAGCGCGCGCGCGTAGAACAGCGCGCCGAAGAACGCGGCGAAGAACATCACCTCGGAGAAGATGAACCACATCATGCCCATGCGGAACGAGGTGTCGACCTGCTTGTTGTAGGTGCCGGCGACCGACTCGCGGATGACCGTGCCGAACCAGCCGAACACCATGAACAGGATGATCGCGATGCCGAGCAGCATCGTCACCTTGCCGGCGGGGTGCTCGTTCAGCCAGAACGCGGCGCCGCCGAGCGTGAACAGCAGGCCGAACGAGCCGACGATCGGCCACTTCGTGCCGTGTGGGACGTAATAGACGTTGGGATCTGCGTGGGCGGCGTCTGACATGGGGAATTCCAATTACGTCTTGTTGATGGCGGATTTTAGTTGAAAAGTGCAGCCATGGATGGCTGCTTTTTGATCTTCGCGATCACGGATGATCGCACTAGCTGTTCGGCGCCGCCGCGGCGGCCTGGGAGGCCAAACGCTTGGTGGCGATTTCGTTGTTGTAAAAAGTATACGACAGCGTCAGCTGCTTGATGTCGGCCGGCAGCTTCGGATCGACGATGAAGCGCACGGGCATGCGCCGCGATTCGCCGGCCTGCAGGGTCTGCTCGGTGAAGCAGAAACATTCGGTCTTGTTGAAGTACAGCGAGGCGCGATTCGGCGCGATGCTCGGCACGGCGTTGCCGACGATCGCGTCGGGCGCGAGGTTGCTCGCATCGAACCAGGCTTCAGTGAGCACGCCCGGATGCACCTTGACGTTGAACACTTCCGGCGCGAATTTCCACTTCAACGCGCTGTTGACGTTGCCGACGAACTGCACCTCGACGAGACGCGCATCGTCTTCCTTGAACGCCGCGACCTTGGCGCCGTCGGCGACCTTGTTCTCGTACTTGATGCCGAAGATGTGCTCGCAGGCGATGCGGTAGATCGGTGGCATCACGCGGAAGCCGAACAGGAACGAGGCGACGCAGACGATCACGGCGATCTTGACCACGCGCCAGTTCTTCTTTTGACCGGGCGTCGCGCTCATGGGTGGTGTGCGCTCAGGAAGGTCTGCACGAAGAACAGCACGAACACCGCCAGGGCCACGCCCGCGACAATCCACGCCGTGCGGCGCGCGGCGGCGCGGCGGCGGTCGAGATCGTTGGCGGGTACTTGCTGCATGGCTTCCAACATTGTTCTTTTCGTCATCCCAGCGAAAGCTGGAATCCGACATTTTCGTTATGCCGGCCACAAGCCGGCATTCAATTTATCTTTCCGCTCCTGCTCCAATGCGAATCGAGGCAAGAGATTAAATCGAATGTCGGCTTACGCCGACGGCCTTTCCGTCGGATCCCAGCTTGCGCTAGGATGACGAGCAAAAAATCAGTGCGTCACATCACCGTGCGCGAGCATGCCCGGCTTGATCACCGGCGGCGTGGTGTAGGTATGGTGCGGTGCCGGCGAGGGCACTTCCCATTCCAGACCATGCGCACCTTCCCACGGACGCTGCGGCGCGATCGCCCCCGATTTCTTCGACATCCAGAAGATGGCGATCATCATGAACGGCGTCAGGAACATGCCGAAGGCGCCGATCGACGAGACCAGGTTCCAGTCGGCGAACGCAACGTTGTAGTCGGGGATGCGGCGCGGCATGCCGGCGAGGCCGAGGAAGTGCTGCGGGAAGAAGGTGAGATTCACGAACACCATCGTCCACCAGAAATGGAACTTGCCCCAGGTCTCGTTGACCATGCGGCCGGTCCACTTCGGCCACCAATAGTAGATCGCGGCGATGATCGAGAAGATCGCGCCGGTCACGAGCACGTAGTGGAAATGCGCGACGACGAAGTAGGTGTCGTGGTACTGGAAGTCGGCCGGCACGATCGCGAGCATGAGGCCGGAGAAGCCGCCGATCGTGAACAGGATGACGAAGCCGATCGCCCACAGCATCGGCGTCTCGAACGTCATCGAGCCCTTCCACATCGTCGACACCCAGTTGAACACCTTCACGCCGGTCGGGATCGCGATCAGCATCGTCGAGTACATGAAGAACAGTTCGCCGCCGAGCGGCATGCCGACAGTGAACATGTGATGCGCCCAGACGATGAACGAGAGGAACGCGATCGAGGCCACCGCGTAGACCATCGCCTGGTAGCCGAACAGCGGCTTGCGCGCGAAGGTCGGGATGATCTCCGACACGATGCCGAACGCCGGCAGGATCATGATGTAGACCTCGGGGTGACCGAAGAACCAGAAGATGTGCTGGAACATCACCGGGTCGCCGCCGCCGGCCGCATTGAAGAAGCTCGTGCCGAAGAACTTGTCGGTGAGCAGCATCGTCACCGCGCCCGCGAGCACGGGCATGACCGCGATCAGCAGGAACGCCGTGATCAGCCAGGTCCAGGTGAACAGCGGCATCTTGAGCAGGTCGACGCCCGGCGCGCGCAGGTTGAGGATCGTCGCGATGATGTTGATCGCGCCCATGATCGAGGAGATACCCATCATGTGCACGGCGAACACCATGAACGCGACCGAGGCGCCGCCCTGCAGCGCGAGTGGCGGATACATCGTCCAGCCGCCGGCCGGACCACCGCCCGGCATGAACAGCGTGCCGAGCAGCATGAGGAAGGCGAACGGCATGATCCAGAACGACCAGTTGTTCATGCGCGGCAGCGCCATGTCGGGCGCGCCGATCTGCAGCGGAATCATCCAGTTGGCGAGGCCGACGAAGGCCGGCATGACCGCGCCGAAGATCATCACGAGCGCATGCAGCGTCGTCATCTGGTTGAAGAAGTACGGCTGCACATGCTGCAGACCGGGTGCGGCCAGCTCGGCGCGAATCACCACCGACATCGCCGCGCCGATACAGGCCATGGTGAAGGCGAAGACCAGGTACAGCGTACCGATGTCCTTGTGATTGGTCGTGAACAGCCAGCGATCGAGAAAGCCCTCGGGCTTGTGGTCGTGATCGTCGTGGGCGTGGTCGTCTGCGTGCGCGGCGGTGTTGGCCATGGCGTTTGTCTCTTGAATACTGCTTGTATGCGCTCGTCCCTGATCGCGAGGATCAAAAAGCGGTCATCCTGACCGCACTTTTCAATAAAGCTTAACCGTTCGACGGCGCAGCGGAGGAAGTCTGTTGCGCGACCGGCGCAGCGGCGGGCGTAGCGGGCGTGGCATTTGAAGGTGCCGCTTGCGCAGCTTCCTGCTGGTCAAGCCACGCCTTGAACTCCTCCGGCGGCACGGCCTTCACCACGATCGGCATGAAGCCGTGGTCCTGGCCGCACAGCTCGGCGCACTGGCCGCGATAGATGCCGGGCTCGGAGATGTTGGTCCACGTGTCGTTGATGATTCCGGGGATCGCGTCGGATTTCCAGCCGAGCGCCGGCACCCACCAGGAATGGATCACGTCGTCGCCGGTGATGACGAAGCGGACCTTGGTGTTGGTCGGCAGCACGAGCGGCTTGTCGACGTCGAGCAGGTAGGTGTTCTCGCCCTGCGCATTCTTCACGCTGTTCGGATCGAGGCCGGAGCGCAGCTGGCGCGTGCGGTCGCTGTCGCCGGCGAGCTTGGAGACGAAGCGCACGTGGTAGGGCTTGTCGCCCCAGTTGATGTAGTCGTAGCCCCACTTCCACTGGTAGCCGGTGACTTTCACCGTCATCTGCGATTCGTTGGTATAGGCTTCGCTGATCAGGACCTTGGTCGCCGGATAGGCCATGATGACGAGGATCAGGATCGGCACGATCGTCCAGATCGTCTCGGCAACGGTGTTGTGGCTCCACGTCGCCGCAACGGCACCCTTCGACTTGCGGAACTTGAACATCGCGATGAACATCGCGCCGAACACGATCAGGCCGATGATCACGCAGACCCACAGCGAGAGCATGTGCAGCTGATAGGCCTCGTGCGAGGTCTGGGTCACGCCCGGATGCATGTTGAGCTGCCACGGTGCGCGTTCGGCCGCAGCAAAGGCCCACGAACAGCCCGCCATCAGCACGGTGCCCAATCCCCACTTGCCGAAATTTCGCATCGTAAACATCCCAGGAATTTTAGTAGTCCGCCCGTGGCTGACGCCTTGCATCCACGAGCATTTCATTCAATTGCCGCGCCAGCCCGGCGCGTTCGGCTTCGTTCAAGAACTTGCCGACTTCCACCTCGCGTCCGTGCGAGCGCAACACCAGCCGGCTCGCCCATCCGAAATGGCGGCCCGGCAACAACTCCACCCGCACCCAGCATGGATTGAACCGCAGCGGCGGCGCGGAGCCGTCCATGCGCTTCACTTCCAGCCCCGATGCACTCAGCGTAATCACCTCGCCCGCGGCGCTTCGGCGCCAGACGCGGCTCAGGACATACGCCACCACACACCAATCCAGCACCGCGAAATACGGCGCGAACACATTGCCGCGCCAGGCGGCGAGCCCGGCAAAGGCAGCCATCGCCATGCCTTGCAGCGCGAGAAACAGCCATAGGCCCGCGCGCGTCATTGAACGGTGCGGCAGGACCAACAGCCTCGCCGGCAAGGTCGACTTCGTCGCTTGCAGCGTCTCGCCCATGATGCGCTCGAGCCATTACAGCCCATAAATGATAGTGAGCGCGCCGAAACCGGGCAAGAGAAAATACGGTTTCGGCGCGTCATGACAGTGCCGCTGCAGCTGTGTCCGCGCCACCTCTGTGGCATTTTGCCCCACCCTTGCCACCTCCCGTGAGCGAGCCGTTACCGCGGCAAATCGCGCGGATCGCACCGAATACGTATGCAGTTTCCTTCGCTCGCTTGCCGCGCGCGCTAAGCTTCCGCGCAACGACAAGGTGGAACGCGCGTGACGCGCAAACCGCCGCGGGGAGCCGAATTTTCATGTCCGATCCAGCCTGGTGGCGCGGCGCCGTCATCTATCAAATCTATCCGCGCAGTTTTCTCGATACCGACGGCAACGGCGTCGGCGACCTGCCCGGCATCATCGAAAAGCTCGACTACGTCGCCAGCCTCGGCGTCGACGCGATCTGGATCAGTCCGTTCTTTTTGTCGCCGATGGCCGATTTCGGCTACGACATCGCCGACTATCGCGAGGTCGACCCGCTGTTCGGCACGATGGCCGACTTCGACCGCCTGCTCGCCAAGGCGCATGCGCTCGGCCTCAAGGTGATGATCGACCAGGTGCTCAGTCACACCTCGAACGCGCACGCCTGGTTCCGCGAAAGCCGCGAAGACCGCAGCAACGCGAAGGCCGACTGGTACGTCTGGGCCGACGCGCGCGACGACGGCACGCCGCCGAACAACTGGATGAGCCTGTTCGGTGGCGTCGCCTGGCGCTGGGAGCCGCGCCGCGGTCAGTACTACCTGCACAACTTCCTCGCCGCGCAACCCGACCTGAATTTCCACAATCCGGAAGTGCGCAAGGCCACGCTGGACAACCTGCGCTTCTGGCTCGACAAGGGCGTCGACGCATTCCGCCTCGATGCGATCAACTTCTGCTTCCACGACGCGCAACTGCGCGACAACCCGGCCAAGCCAGCGGAAAAACGTGTCGGCCGCGGCTTCTCGCCCGACAATCCCTACGCGTTTCAGTATCACTACTACAACAACACGCGACCGGAAAACCTCGGCTTCATGGAAGACCTGCGCCGGCTGACCGACGAATATCCGGGCACGGCGACGCTCGGCGAGATCTCGTCGGAGGACTCGCTCGCAACCACGGCCGAATACACGCGCGCCGGCCGCCTGCACATGGGCTACAGCTTCGAACTGCTGGTCGAGGATTTCTCGGCCGGCTACATCCGGCGCACGGTCGAGACGCTCGAAGCCAAGGTCGACGAGGGCTGGCCGTGTTGGGCCGTGTCCAATCACGACGTCGTGCGCGCGACGAGCCGCTGGGGCGGCGCGACGCCCTCGTCCGATTTCGTCAAATTGCTCGTCGCCCTGGTCGCCTCGCTGCGCGGCTCGGTCTGCGTCTACCAAGGCGAGGAACTCGGCCTGCCCGAGGCCGACGTGCCGTTCGAGGCGCTACAGGATCCCTACGGCATCGCCTTCTGGCCCAACTTCAAGGGCCGCGACGGCTGCCGCACGCCGATGCCGTGGCGGGACAACGGCAACGGCGCGGGATTCACCAGCGCGGACAAATCCTGGCTGCCGATTCCCGCCGCGCATCGCGCGCTCGCGGTCACCCGGCAGGAAGCCGACGCCGCCTCGCCGCTCAACGCGTTCCGCCAATTCCTGCGCTGGCGCAAGGTACATGCAGCACTCGTGCTCGGCGACATCCGCTTCCTCGATGCGGACGAGCCCGTACTGATGTTCACGCGCACGCACGCCAAGGAAACCTTGCTCGTCGCGCTCAATCTCGGCGCGATCGAGGTCGCCGCACCTGCTCCGCGCGGCCTGCGACTCGAACAGATAGCTTGTCCCGGCCCGAGCAATGGACGCATCGAGGCCGCCCATCTGGTGTTGCCCGCTCACGCCGTGGTCTATGCTCGCGTCTCTACGCTTTAGTCGAGACGCGCTGCCATGAACTTCGCTCGCACCTTGCTCGTCGTGGCCTTGGCCTGCGCGGCATCCACCGTCGTCGCGGCCGATCCGGACTGGCAAACGTCGCTCAAATTCGCCGATCGCAGCGCAACCGCCAAGACGGAAAAGAACGGCTATCGCCTCGACTCGAACGGCCATGCGCGCACGATCGCCACGCAACCGCTGCGCAGCGAAACGGCGAGCTCCATCGTCGACGCACTGTTCGCGCTCGCTCAAGCCGAAGCCGCCGAGGCGCGCACCAAGCAACTCACCGACGGCGCCTACAACCACGGCAAGCCGATTCCCTGCGACTGCTTCGTCACCGGCGTGAAGTGGCCGTTCGTATGGACGCGCGATTCGGCGTATTCGATCGACCTCGCGCTTGGCTGGCTCGATCCGGCGCGCGCGCGGCGCACGCTCGAGTTCAAGCTCTCCGACGTGCGCGAGCCGTCTGCGCCGCAGGGCCTCTACGTCGTGCAGGACACGGGTTCGGGCGGCAGCTGGCCGATCTCGACCGATCGCGTCGTCTGGTTTCTCGGCGCACGCGGCCTGCTCGACGACAAGGCCTTCGCCGACGAGACGTACAAGGCGCTGAAGGACACGCTCGCGCAGGACAGGCAGTACGCGTTCGACGCGCAATCCGGCCTCTACCGCGGCGAGACCTCGTTCCTCGACTGGCGCGAGCAGACCTATCCGGTCTGGACCGAAAAGAACGTGCGCTTCATCGCCGAGTCGTTCGCGTTGTCGACCAACGTGCTGCACTACGAAGCCTTGCGTTTGGCGGTAAAGATGGCCAAATCGCGCAACGATTCCGCGACTGCCGGGCAATACCAGGGCGAAGCCGCCGCGCTGCGCGCTGCGATCGACACGCATTTCTGGCGCGAGGATCGCGGCCTCTACATGAGCTATATCGGCGCGGCCGATGGCCCGCAGACGATCGAAGCCTACGACCTGCTGGGCACGGCACTCGCAATCCTCGCCGACATTCCCGCGCCCGAGCGCGCGCGCAAGGCGCTGGCCAACTATCCGACCTGGCCGGCAGGCAGCCCCGTGATCTGGCCCGAGCATCGCGACGCGGCGATCTATCACAACCGCGCGATCTGGCCGTTCGTCAGCGCCTATGCGCTGCACGCTGCGCGCAAGCTCGACGACGCGAACCGCATCGCGCACGAACTGCGCTCGATCCTGCAGGGCGCGGCGCTGTCGGGATCGAACTACGAGAACTACGAACTGGTCAGCGGCGCCGTGCACGTCGAGGACGGCAAGTGGAGCGGCCCGGTCGTCAACTCGCCGCGCCAGCTCTGGTCGGTTGCGGCGATGCTCGATGCGATCGTGCAAGGAGTATTCGGCGTCGACGGCGACAAGGTCGAGCCGAAGATTCCGGTCGAACTCGTGACCATGCTGTTCGGCGAGCGCGGCGACATTCGCCTGCATCTGCCCGGCCGTGAAATCACGCTGGCCAAGCCGGTGCAACTCGACAAGGAAGACAACTTGCTTGTCGCCGGTGGGACGAAGCGCGACGGTAAAAATATCCGCGTGATCCTGCGCGGCACGAAAGTCGCTTCTTCATCGCTGAAGCTGAGTGCGCCGGAATTCGCGCCCGATACGCCGGAAATCATTCCCACGGCGCCGAAGATCGTCGACGGCAGCCACGCACCCGTGCGCTTCTGGCTCGACAACAAGCTCGCACAAACCTGGAAGCCCGGCGGCGAACAGGCATTGAAGAGCATCGAGATCGCCGACACCACGGCGCTGCAAAGCCTGTGGACGACGCGCGTCGATCCGTCGACGCTGCTCGAATCGCTGCCCGGTCCCATCGTCCGTCTCGGCCAATTCGATGACGTCGGCGGCGCCTGGCCGCGCGCGTGGACGGCGAAGCACGACGGCCGCTACCAGTTGCGCCTCGGCTACGAGAACAAACATGGCCCGATCAACACCGGCGTCACCGCCGCGGTGAAGATGCTCGCGATCGATTGCGAAGGTGCGGCGAAGCAGAGCGCGCCGATCGTCATGCCGCACAGCGTCGCGAAGGACTTTTCCACCGCCGCCGCGTTCGAGGCGAAGGCCGGGAAAAAGTGTACTTTTAGCCTCGGACAAGGCTTCAACATGAGCTTCCTGTCGCGCAACAAGCTCTACACCGGCGAACAGGGCGGCGAAAGCGGCCCGCTCAACGAGGCCGACTACGGCGAGTTGCGCATCGTGCCGTTGAAGTAACGCACCCGGAAACGACGAGCAAGAGAATGCGCACCAAGCCCGCCCTGAGCTTCTGGCAAATCTGGAACATGTGTTTCGGATTCCTCGGCATCCAGTTCGGCTTCGCCCTGCAGAATTCGAACGTCAGCCGCATCTTCCAGACGCTCGGCGCGAGCGTGGACGACATTCCGGTGTTGTGGATCGCCGCACCGCTGACCGGCCTCATCGTGCAGCCCATCGTCGGCTATCTGTCCGATCGCACCTGGACGCGGCTCGGTCGGCGCCGGCCGTATTTTCTCGTCGGCGCGATCCTCGCCACGCTTGCGCTGCTGGCGATGCCGAACTCGCCGACACTGTGGGTCGCCGCCGGCCTGCTCTGGATCCTCGACGCCTCGATCAACGTCTCGATGGAGCCGTTCCGCGCCTTCGTCGGCGATCAGTTGCCGACGCCGCAGCGGCCGGCGGGCTACGCGATGCAGAGCTTCTTCATCGGCGCGGGCTCGATCGTCGCCAGCGTGCTGCCCTACGTGTTCGCCCATTTCGGCATCGCCAACACGGCCGCGGCAGGGGTCGTGCCCGATACGGTCAAATATTCGTTCTACGCCGGCGCAGCCGTGCTGTTCGGCGCGATCGCGTGGACGGTTCTGTCGACGCGCGAGTACCCGCCCGAGGCGCTGCATGCATTTTCCGATGCAACATCGATCGACGGCCCACCACCGCCCGACGCTGCACGCTCGGCCGCGTCCGGGTTGATCTGGACGCTGGTTGGTACGATCGCCGCGACTTTGGTGTGGTACTCCGGCATCGACAAGCAGCTTTATCTGATCGCCGGCATGGCCGCCGCCTACGGCTTGATCCAGCTTGCCGCGAGCGCCTTGCGCGGCGGTTTCCTCGTCGACGTGCTCGCCGACCTGCGCGCGATGCCGACGACGATGCGCCAGCTCGCCGTGGTCCAGTTCTTCTCCTGGTTCGCCCTGTTCTCGATGTGGCTTTTCGCAACGAGCGCGGTCACCTCGGTGCACTACGCCACGCACGACGCCGCGAGCGCCGCATACAACGAGGGCGCGAACTGGGTCGGCGTGCTGTTCGCCGCCTACAACGGCTTCGCCGCGATCGCCGCGATCCTGATTCCGCCAATGGCGCAGCGCTTCGGCCTGCGCGTCGCGCACCTGGTCAACCTCGTCCTCGGCGGCATCGGCCTGCTCTCGTTCCTCGTCATCCGCGACCCGCGCTGGCTGCTCGCCTCGATGGTCGGCATCGGCTTCGCCTGGGCCTCGATCCTGGCCATTCCCTACGCGCTGCTTTCGGACAGCGTGCCGGCGAAGAAGATGGGCGTGTACATGGGCATCTTCAATTTCTTCATCGTCATCCCGCAGCTTTGCGCGGCGAGCCTGCTCGGCTTCCTGCTCAAGACCTTTTTCGCCGGCGCGCCGATCGGCGCGTTCGCGATCGGCGGCGCAAGCCTGATCGTCGCCGGCCTGTGTACGTTGCGCGTGAAAGAGCCGGCATAGGATGCGATCTAGCGCACGAACGAAATTTCCTTGACGCGCTCGTTCGGCAACGGAATGCGCAGACGTTTGGCTGCGGCATCGAAAGCAACGTCGCGCGCCGCCCTCCCGTCGATCTCGACCTTCGCCGGCGCCGCATCGAGGCCGAGCAGTTCGATCGCGGCGACACGCTGGTAAGCCATCGACCCCGGAATCTCCAGCTTCACCTTGTCCGCGCCCACGGCGACCTTGATCGTGCGCGATGCACCCTTGCGATAGGCGTAGCCGTCGCCCGCATCCTGATGGATTTCGCCGGCTCCGGCGGCGCCCACGGCGACCGCGATCGTCAGCGGCGCATCCTTCATTTCACGCGTGCTCTGGATCACCGGCTGCATCGGCACGACGGCGCCGGCGCGCACGAACAGCGGCAGGCGCTCGAGCGGCGCATCGACCTTGACCGTCTTGCCGCCTTCGTAGTGCGCGCCGCTCCACCAGTCGATCCACGCATCACCTTTCGGGAAGTAGACGCTGCGCGCGCGCTGGTTCTGCACCACGACCGGCGCGACGAGCAGGTCCTGGCCAACGAGATATTCGTCATTGATGAGCAGCGCATCGACGTCCTGTGGATAGTCGAAGGCGAGTGGGCGCAATGGCGGCAAGCCGGTCTTCTCGTTCTGCGCGAACAAGGTGTAGAGGTACGGCAGCAGTCGATAGCGCAGTTCGATCGACGCCTTGTTGATGCGCTCGTACTCGCCGCCGTAGGTCCACGGCTCGCGCTGGTCGGTATCGGTAGCCGAATGCGTGCGGTAGAAAGGGGTCAGCGCGGCGGCCTGCATCCAGCGCGTGTACAGTTCCGGCGTCGTGGTCGCGGCGAAACCGCCGACGTCGGCGCCGACGAAGGCCACGCCCGAGATCGACAGATTCGTCAGCAGTGGGATCGTCAGCGCGAGATGATCCCAGCTCGCGTCGTTGTCGCCGCTCCATACCGCCGAATAGCGCTGCACGCCCGCATAGCCCGCGCGCGTGATCGTCAGCGGGCGCTTGTTCGGCGCGAGCTTGCGCAAGCCCTCGAACGTGGCGCGCACCATCTGCATGCCGAACACGTTGTGGTAGCGCGCATGCGCGCCCGGATCGCCGTCGCCGGCGTGGCGCACATCGAGCGCAAAAGTCTTCTGTGGTCCCTGCGCCAAGGCCGGTTCCCTGAAATCGTCGGCGGAGAATACGGCCGGCTCGTCCATGTCGTTCCAGAAGCCGTCGACGCCTTCGCCCAGCGGTTTCTTGTATAGATCACCCCACCAGGCGCGCGCCTTCGCGTCGGTGAAATCGGGAAACGCGCAGATGCCGGGCCAGACCTTCTCGTGCAGCTCCTTGCCGGCCGCGTCGCGCACGTAGATGCCCGCATCGCGGCCGCTGCGATAGATCGCGTAGTTCTCGTCGAGTTTCACACCCGGATCGACGATCGTGACGACGTGGAAGCCGTCGCGATGCAGCACGTCGAGCATCTTTTTCGGCTCGGGAAACGTCTGCGGATTCCAGGTGAAGACGCGATAGCCGTCCATGTGGTCGATGTCGAGATGGATCACATCGGCCGGAATCTTCTTCTCACGGAACGTGCGCGCGATCTCCTCGACCTTGGCCTGCGAAATGTACGAATAACGCGACTGCTGGTAGCCGAGCGCCCACAGCGGTGGCAGCGCGGTGCGGCCCGTCAGCGCGGTGTAGTCGCGCAGCACGTTGGCCGGCGAGCGTTCCGCGCCGCCGGTGAACACGTAGTAATTCAGTTCGCCACCGTCGGCACCGAACGCGTAACGGCGCGGATCGCTCTTGCCCATGTCGAAATGGCTGCGATACGTGTTGTCGAAGAACAAGCCATAGGCGAGGCCGTCGCGCAACGCAATGAAGAACGGGATCGTCTGGTAGAGCGGATTGGTGCCGACCGGGTACTTGTACGAATCGGTGTTCCAGTTGACCAGGAACTGCCCTTCGCGCGAGATCATCGGCAGGCCCTGCTCGCCGAAACCGTAGTACAGTTCATAGGCGCCGCGCTGCTTGGACGCCTCGACCGCGCCGGTCGCGGCGTCGAAGGCCATCGGCCGCGCCGGATCGTCGGCAACGACCACACGACCTTGCGCGTCGTAGACCGTGATCGACAGCATCGGCCGTTTCTGCACGACGACGCGTGCGCCGCTTGCCGCGGCGCGCAATTCGCTGCGCTCGGCGTTGTCGTCGAACTCGAATTTTGCCGGCACCGATGCGGTGTCGACGCGCGCGTAGGAAAAGTCGCGACCGAGCTTGCCATCGGCGCCCATGCGCACGCGCACCACGTCCGCCGTTACGAAGCTCACGACCACCTGCGCTCCGCCCGCCGTGGCGAACGACACTTCGTCTCCCGATCGCTTCGCCTGCGTCGCCGCGCCGACGCCTTGCCATGCCGCCTGTGCCGGCAGGCTCGCCAACGGCGACAGCAGGGCCAAGCCTGCCATCCACTTCTTCATGCGCATCGTCCGTCCTCCCCGACGTTTTTCGTGCCGCGATGATGGCCCAGCCGCCCGGCGAAATCTGCCGCATACGAATGCGCAAACACAATGAATACGTATGCGAAAAATTGTAAGCCCGCGGCGGCGCGACTAGGCTAGCCGAGGTTAAGCGAACGTAAATACGATCCGGCATCTGGCGTTCATGCGGATCAAGAAAATCGACAGAAACGACGGCGCGGATGCTACCGCGACCATCTCGACAACTCCGGGGAGGACACATGACATTCAAGCGCAATCTGCTGACGCTCGCCGTCGCATCGGTTCTGGTCAGCGGCATGCATTCCGCACGTGCGGCGGATGCCCCCGCTCCGGACCAGCAGGCAACCGCCACGCCGGGCACGGACGACGCGGCGAAGAAGAAAGAGGACCAGGCCGCCGAACTCGGCACGGTCACGGTCACCGGCGTGCGCGCCGCGATCGAGCGCGCGATTTCGATCAAGCAGAACTCGAACGAGATCGTCGAGGCCATCTCGGCCGAAGACATCGGCAAACTGCCGGACAACTCGATCGCCGAATCGCTCGCGCGCCTGCCCGGCCTCGCCGCGCAGCGCGTTGCCGGTCGTGCCTCGACGGTGAGCCTGCGCGGCTTCGCCGGCGACTTCTCCGGCACCCTGCTCAACGGCCGCGAACAGGTCTCGACCGGCGACAACCGCGCGATCGAGTTCGACCAGTATCCGTCCGAACTGCTCAGCGGCGTGGTCGTCTACAAGACGCCGGAAGCCTCGCTGGTCGGCCAGGGCATCGCCGGCACGATCGCGATGCAGTCGGTGCGCCCGCTTGACTACAACAAGCAGGTGGTCCAGGTCGGTGCGCGCGGTGAAGCGCTGTCGAACAGCAGCGTGAATGCGAATACCGATTCGAAGGGTTATCGCGTCAACGCCTCGTACATCGACCAGTACCTCGATCACACGCTCGGCCTCGCCATCGGTTATGCGCGTCTGCAGTCGCCGACCCAGGACACGCGCTGGGAAGCCTGGGGTTATACCGGTGTCACCGTGCCCGCGGGCACGCCCGGCATGACCAGCGGCGACACGGCGCAGGCGCTCGGCGGCACCAAGGTCTATGCCGACTCGACCGAGGGCACGCGCGATGCGCTGATGACCACGCTCGAATGGCGTCCGAACGACCAGTACACGAGCACGCTCGACCTGTATTACTCGAAGTTCAACCAGAAGCTCGTCTACGGCGGCTTCGAAGCCGGTCTGCCCTGGGGCAGCGGCACCGTGCTGACGAACCCGGTCGTTTCGAACGGCCAGCTGGTCGCCGGCACCTGGGCCAACGTCAAGCCGGTCCTGCGCGAGGAAGTCGATCACCACGACGACAAGATCCGCTCGATCGGCTGGAACAACAAGCTGCGCTTCGGCGACGGCTGGGAAGCTTCCGCCGACCTCAGCTACAGCAAGGCCAACAGCTCGCAATCGCTGATGGAAGAATATGCCGGCACGCCGAAGAACGGCGGAGCGACAGACACCTGGAATTTCAGCATCGACCCGAGCACGGGCCTGCCGCACTTCGGCGTCGGCCTGAACTACGCCGATCCGAATCTGATCAAGCTGACCGACTCGGGCGGCTGGGGCCAGGACGGCTACCTCAAGTTCCCGAAGACCAGTGACGAGCTGAAGGCCGCGCGCGTCGATTTGAGCCGCGACATCAACAGCCCGATCAGCAAGGTCTCGGCCGGCATCAACTACAACGAGCGCACGAAGACCCGTCATTCCGACGAATACTTCATGGACCTGCCCGGCAGTTCGCAGGGCCACACGGGTGTCGCCGTCAGCGTGCCGGCGAGCTGCCTCACCTCGTCGACCTACCTCGGCTACGTCGGCTTCCCGAGCATCGTCAGCTGGGATCCGGACTGCGCCTACCATCAGACCTACTCGCTGCAGCAGTTCACCCACAAGGACATCTACAACAAGGACTGGACGGTCAACGAAAAGGTCGGCACCGCCTACCTCAAGTTCGACATCGATACCGAGGTGGCGGGTCTGCCGCTGCGCGGCAACGTCGGCGCGCAGTACGTGCACGTCAACCAGAACGCGGATGCGGTTGCCACGACCGAAGCCTCCGGTTCGG
Organism: Rudaea sp.; assembly: GCF_036383415.1. Lineage (GTDB taxonomy): Bacteria > Pseudomonadota > Gammaproteobacteria > Xanthomonadales > Rhodanobacteraceae > Rudaea. Next base: position 15,840 of record NZ_DASVOK010000393.1, read on the forward strand.
TCGTCGCCAACCCCGTGCACGCCGGAACGAGCTACAGCAATTTCCTGCCGAGCCTGAACCTCGTGCTCACGCTGCCGCAGGAGAACTACCTGCGCTTCGGTGCCGGTCGCGAAATGGCGCGTCCGCGCATGGATTACATGCGCGCGAATTTCGACTACGGCATCAATACGCAGGCGAGCGGTACCGTCAACGTGTTTCCCTGCACCGGGTCCGACGGGATAGTCCATCCGCATTGCCGCATCGAAGGCAGCGGCGGCAATCCGAAGCTGAAGCCGTTCCTCGCCGACGCCTACGACCTCTCGTATGAAAAATACTGGGAGACCAAGGCCTATGTTTCGGCGACCTACTTCTTCAAGTCGCTCAAGACCTACGTCTACAATCAGAATGTCCTGTTCGACTACACCGGCTTGCCGACCAGTTCGTTCAACGGCATCGTGCCGGGCTCGTACCAGGGCATCGCCACGGTGCCGCAGAACGGCACGGGTGGCTACATGCGCGGTTACGAACTGACCGCGTCGATGCCGCTCGACGTGCTCTGGGAGCCGCTGGACGGTTTCGGCGTACTGGCAAGCTACGCCAATACGCACAGCAGCATCTGCCCCGGCGGTCCGGGCAGCTGCGGTCCGTTCCCCGGCCTGTCCAAGTATGTCTCGCAGGCGACGATCTACTACGAGAAGGCCGGTTTCTCCGTGCGCATGGCGGCGACGCACCGCTCGTCCTACCTCGGCGAAGTGCAGGCGTTCGGCGCCGACCTCGAGCTGCATCCGATCGACAAGGAGACGGTGGCGGACTTCCAGCTCGGCTACACGATTCCGACCGGCAAGTACGAAGGACTCAACTTTCTGCTCCAGGTGCAGAACCTGTTCAACGAGCCCTACCGCGAATCGTACGGCCCCGGAGAACCGCGTCAATACACGATCTACGGCCGCCGCGTCCTGCTCGGCGTCAACTACAAGTTCTAAAGGCGTATCCCCTGACGCGCCCTCCAACCACCCGCCGGGCCGGCCCCGGCGGGTTTTTTTTGCCTTGCGTCCGTGGGGCGAGGGTTGTGCGCGGGCATGGCGTGTGCGGTCACGGCACAGCCGAAACTCAAATCCTGCGCCGGCCGACTCAGACTACGGCGGTCGCGTAGCGGAATGTCGCCATGGCGAGCACGGCGACGCCGAGCAGGCCCGCGGCGAGGCGCGCGCCGAGCACCTGGCGCCGGCGCAGCGTGTCGATGCGACGCAGCGTGTCCTGATCCGGTGCCGCGCCCGGCACGAATGTCTGCTGCAAGCGTCCGAGCTCGATGCCTGCCGGCCGGCCGAGGAGGACGCCGACCCCGATCGACAGAATCGCCGCCAGCGCGCCGGTCTTGAGGACGAAGCTGCTCGTGGACGCGTCC
>NZ_DASVOK010000394.1:0-5049 GCF_036383415.1 Rudaea sp.
GGTGCAGGCCAACATGCAGCGCGGCATCGTCGCGGCGGAAGACCTGTTCGGCGTGCTCGATGCGCCGGGCGAGCCCGATACGGGTACGCGCTCGATCACACAGTGCCGCGGCGAGATCGATCTGCGCGGGGTTTCGTTCCGCTACGCGGGCCAGCACAGCGACGCGCTCGAAGGCGTGGACCTGCACTGCGCGTCTGGCACGGTCACCGCGCTGGTTGGGCGCTCGGGCAGTGGCAAGTCCAGCCTGGTCAGCCTGGTGCCGCGCTTCCATGAGCCGACGGCGGGCGAGATCCGCCTGGACGGCATCGCGCTCGCCGACTACCGCTTGGCCGATCTGCGCGCGCAGATCGCCTGGGTCGGTCAGCATGTCGTGCTGTTCGACGACACGATCGCGAACAACATCGCCTACGGCGCGCTTGCCGGCGCTTCGCGCGCTGCGATCGAAGCTGCGGCGCGCGCGGCGAACGCGATGGAGTTCATCGAGCGCCTGCCGCTCGGCCTCGATGCGCCGGTCGGCGAGGGCGGGGCACAGCTCTCCGGCGGCCAGCGCCAGCGCATCGCGATCGCGCGCGCGATCCTCAAGGATGCGCCGATCCTGATCCTCGACGAAGCGACGAGCGCGCTCGACACCGAATCGGAGCGTCTGATCCAGGATGCGTTGGGACGGTTGATGACGCGGCGCACCGTGCTCGTCATCGCCCATCGTCTTTCCACGATCGAGCACGCCGACCAGATCGCCGTGCTCGACGAAGGCCGCATCGTCGAACGCGGCACGCATGCGCAGCTGATCGCGGCCGGTGGCAAGTACGCGGCGCTGCATCGATTGCAGTTCCACGATTCGACATCTTAGTCACTCCGGCGAAGCCGGCATTCCATTTATCTTTGCCTCTGTTCTTGATGCAATGACACTGGCGCAGCGACTACCCGAAATCTGGTACGACGCCGAACCGTCGCCGTTTTGGCTGCGCGCTTTCGTACCTGTCTACCGCGGCCTGCGCGCGCTGCATCGCGTGCCATACGCGTTTGGCTGGAAAAAACCGCAGCGCCTGCCGGTGCCGGTGATTGTCGTCGGCAACCTCACCGTCGGTGGTACGGGCAAGACCCCGCTCGTGATCGCGCTCGTCGAGGCATTGCGCGCGCGGGGGCGCAAACCCGGCGTGATCAGTCGCGGTTACGGCGGTGCGGCGGATTCCGCGGAATTGCTCGATGCGGGCAACGACGCTGCGCGCGTCGGCGATGAACCCGTGTTGATCCGCGCCGCGACGGGCGTGCCGGTCGCGGTCGGTCGCGATCGCGCGTCGGCCGGACGCCTGCTGCTCGCCAATCACGACTGCGACGTGCTTGTCGCCGACGACGGCCTGCAGCATCTAGCGCTTTCCCGCGATGTGGAGATCTGCGTCATCGACGGCGAGCGCCGCTTCGGCAACGGCCTGTTGCTGCCGGCCGGGCCGCTGCGCGAGCCGCTGTCACGGCTGGATTCGATCGACTTCCGTATCTGCAACGGCGGCGAGGTGCAAGCTGGCGAAGTGCCGATGCAACTTATCGGCGACACGGCCGTTTCGCTGCGTGACGCAGGTGTGCAAAAACCTCTGCGCGACTTCGCCGGCCGCCGCGTCCACGCCGTCGCCGGCATCGGCAACCCGGCACGCTTCTTCGCGATGCTGCGCAGTGTGGGCATCGAGGTCGTCGAGCATGCGTTCGCAGACCATCACGCCTATGCCGCTGGCGATCTCGAATTCGGCGACGATGCGCCCGTGCTGATGACCGCGAAGGACGCGGTCAAATGCCGCGCGTTTGCGCGCGCGAATTGCTGGCAAGTGCCGGTGCGGACAAACCTGCCGCAGGCCTTTTTCGATGCGGTCTCCACGCGCATTGCGGATTTCAGCAAACGCTAACGATTTTTCCGTTGACAAGCCCGCACCGCGCGACTACCTTGCGCGCACCTTTCTTGCCGAGGACGTCCGTCCGTGGACCCTTGCAGTAGATTTTCCACTGCAGCCAACCCGACTTTTCCACGCGGATAGTTCCCCTTGCGGTGCGCTATCCCGTAGCGGATAGCTTGCCGACGCCAGCGCCCTTCGCGGGCATTCCCGTCGCCGAACTGCCACAAAGTCCGGGCAAACTGCTCGATTTGTGCGATTTGTATGACGGGAAGCCTCTCATGCTGAAATTCTCGATCGCGGCGATGCTGATCGGCGGCAACGGCCGCAACGGCGCCAAAAACGAAGCGGCGGCGCGCATCGCCGCGGAACTGACGGCGCTCGCGCAGCTGAATTGCGACGACGCCCTGGCCAGGCTCAATCCGGGTGGGCAGGCGCTCAATCCGGAGCAGGTCACCGAGCGCCTGGAGAAATACGGGCCGAACGTCGTCGCGCAGGAAAAGAAGAAGCCTTTCCTGCTCGAAATCGGCGAGCGTTTCATTACCAATCCGATCAACATCCTGTTGACCGTGCTCGCGCTGATCACCTGGTTCACGGGCGAGGAAGCCAGCGACAAGATCGGCGCGGTCATCATGTTCGCCATGGTCGTGATGGCCGTATTCGTCGCCTATTTCCAGGAAGCGCGCTCGAGCAACGCGGTCGAGCAACTGCGCAAGATGGTCAGCAACACGGCGACGGCGAAGCGCGAAGTCGAGGAGCACGCGCCGGGCGCCGACGAGGACGCCGCGTCGGTGCGCGCGGTGAAGAAACTCGAAGTGCCGATCGACGGGCTCGTGCCGGGAGATATCGTGTTCCTGTCGGCCGGCGACATGGTGCCCGCCGACCTGCGCCTGATCGTGGCGAAGGATCTGTTCATCAACCAGTCCGCGCTGACCGGCGAGTCGATGCCGGTCGAGAAATTCGCCGCGGCCGACGCCAGGGCACCGAACGCGCTCGAAGCGAAATCGCTGTGCTTCATGGGCTCGAACGTCGTTTCGGGCAGCGCGACCGCGGTCGTCGCCGCGACCGGTGCGAATACCTACTTCGGCGCGCTCGCCGGCTCGCTGGTTGGGCAGCGCGTGCAGACGAGCTTCGACAAGGGCGTGTCGCGCTTTGCCTGGCTGATGATCCGCTTCATGGCGGTGATGGTGCCGATCGTGTTCCTGATCAACGGCATCACCAAGGGCAGCTGGTTCGAGGCCTTCATGTTCGCCGTCGCGGTCGCCGTGGGCCTGACGCCCGAAATGCTGCCGATGATCGTCGCGATCAACCTGGCCAAGGGCGCGCTGAAGATGGCGAAGAAGGACGTCATCGTCAAGCGCCTCAACGCGATCCAGAACTTCGGCGCGATCGACGTGCTGTGCACGGACAAAACCGGCACGCTCACGCAGGACAAGGTCATTCTCGAACGCCACACGGACATCTACGGCGATGAAAACGCGAAGGTGCTCGAGTTCGCCTGGCTCAACAGCTTCCATCAGACCGGCCTGCGCAACCTGCTCGACGAGGCGGTGCTCGATGCGGTGCACGACGCCGACACGGTGCAGCACCTGCACGCCGAATACACGCTGGTCGACGAGGTGCCGTTCGATTTCACGCGCCGGCGCATGTCGGTGATCGTGAAGGCCAACAGCACCGGCAAGCACTTCATCATCTCCAAGGGCGCGGTCGCCGAGATGCTGGCCGTGTGTTCGAGCCTGGCGCACGAGAACGACTACTACGTGATGAGTCCGCAGCGGCTCAAGGAAGTGAAGGACGTCGCGCACGAGATGAACGAGGACGGCTTCCGCGCGCTCGCGATCGGCGTGCGTGACATCGAGGTCAAGGCCGCTTATTCGCGCGACGACGAGAAAGACCTGACGATGATGGGTTTCGTCGCCTTCCTCGATCCGCCGAAGGACTCGGCGGCCGATGCGATCACCGCGCTCAACGCCAACGGCGTTGCGGTCAAAATTCTCACCGGCGACAACGACACGGTCACACGCAACGTTTGCCGCCAGGTCGGTATCCAGGTCGACAAGTGGCTGACCGGGCCGAAGATCGAGGCGATGAGCGACGAGGAGCTGATGCTCGCCACGCGCGACACGCCGGTGTTCGCGCGCCTCAACCCGCAGCAGAAAGTGCGCGTGGTCGAGGCCCTGCACCGCGATGGCCACGTCGTCGGCTTCATGGGCGACGGCATCAACGACGGCCCGGCGCTGCGCGCGGCCGACGTCGGCATCTCGGTCGATACAGCGGTCGACATCGCCAAGGAGTCGGCCGACATCATCCTGCTCGAGAAGAGCCTGCTCGTGCTCGAGGAGGGCGTGCTCGAAGGCCGCAAGGTGTTCGGCAACATCCTCAAGTACATCAAGATGACCGCCTCGTCGAACTTCGGCAACATGTTCTCGATGATCGGCGCGTCGATCCTGCTGCCGTTCCTGCCGATGCTGCCGGTGCAGATCCTGCTCAACAACCTGCTCTATGATTTCTCGCAGACCGCGGTCGCTTCGGATGAGGTCGACCAGGAATATCTCGCCAAGCCGCGGCAGTGGGACCTCAAGGGCATCGCGCGCTTCATGGTCGGCATCGGCCCGGTTTCGTCGATATTCGACTATGTGACGTTCGCCGTGCTCTGGTTCGTGATCGGAGCGAACACGATGGCGCACGCAAGCCTGTTCCAGACCGGCTGGTTCATCGAGTCGCTGCTGTCGCAGACGCTGATCGTGCACGTGATCCGCACCGGCCGGATTCCGTTCCTGCAAAGCCGCGCGAGCCTGCCGCTCACCGTTGCCGGTGTGGTGATCTGCATCGTCGGCATCCTGCTGACCGCATTGCCGATCGGCGCCTGGTTCGGTTTCTCGCCGCTGCCGGCAATCTGGTGGCCGATCCTCGCCGCGATCCTCGTTGCCTATCTGGCGCTGACCCAGGTCGTGAAAAGCTGGATGGTCAAGCACTTCGGGTTGCTTTGAGGTGGAAGTGCATGGCGCAATCGGATGACGGCTTGGCGCGATCGGATTTTTCTTGAGGGGGCAGAGTTCCTATAGTTTGCTCCGAGGCATTGCGCCTCCAGGCAAACGAGGAATTCGCATGTCCAGAGTCTGGTTGATTACCGATGCCGCCCGTGGCCTCGGCCGCACCTTGGCCGAAG
>NZ_DASVOK010000395.1:0-15528 GCF_036383415.1 Rudaea sp.
CGGGGTCAAGGCCGTGCCGGCCGTGCGCGCGCTGGCGAAGAAGCTCGGCGTCGATCTGTCCCGCGTTCCGGCGAGCGGCGCAGGTGGTGTCGTGACGATGAAGGATGTGCGCGATTTCGCCAGTCGACCGGGGGCCAAGTCGGAGAAGCAACAGCCCTCAGCGCAGCAAGCCGAAACACGGCGCACGCCGAACGTCGCCGCACAATCCACAACAGCTGTGACATCGCAAGCGCGAGAATCCGCCGCACCAATCGCGGCGGAGCCAGGCCGCTTTGGCGAACCGCAGCAGCTCAAGGGCGTCCGCCGCAACATGGCGCGCGTGATGGCCGACGCACAATCGAAAGTCGTGCCGACGACGCTCAACGACGATGCCGACATCCACGCATGGCGCGCGGGCGAAAACGTCAGCGTGCGCCTGCTGCGCTCGATCACGACTGCGTGCAAGGCCGCGCCTGCGCTCAACGCCTGGTTCGATGGCGAGAATCTGACGCGCACGCTGCACGAGCGCGTCGACATTGGCGTTGCGGTCGACACGGTCGACGGCTTGTTCGTGCCCGCGCTGCGCAACGCGGACATGCTCGACACACACGGTCTACGCACCGCACTCGATCATCTGATGCGCCAGGTGCGCGAACGCAGCATCCCACCGTCGGAGCTGACCGGCTACACGATCTCGCTGTCGAACTTCGGCGTGTTCGCCGGGCGCTATGCGACGCCGATCGTCGTGCCGCCGACCGTTGCGATCGTCGCCGCGGGCAAGCTGCGTTACGAAGCGGTGCCGGTTATCGGTGGCATCGAGGCGCATCGCGTCATTCCGCTGTCGCTGACCTTCGATCATCGCGCCTGCACGGGCGGCGAGGCCGCGCGTTTCCTCAAGGCAATGCTCGAGGACCTCGCGCTCACCGAATGATCCGCGCGCATTGACGCGACGCTCAACCGGGCGTATACCATTGCGCCCAGCCTGATCCGGAATGAGATGAAACGTAACGGATTGAAGGACACCCAAACGAATCGGACTCGATTGACCATGGACGAGCGCGCGCTCGTCACCGCGGCGAAGAAGGCAAGACTGCGTGCACACGCACACCAGTCGCAGTTCAAGGTCGGCGCTGCCGCGCGCTACGGCGACGAGATCGTGCTCGGCTGCAATGTCGAATCGGATTCTTACGGGTTGACCAACTGCGCCGAACGCACCGCCGTGTTCGCGGCTCACGCGAGCGGCGTCGCGCGCAAGGGCCTGCGCATGATCGCGGTCATCGCCGACTCGCCTGAAGCGGTCTCGCCCTGCGGCGCCTGCCGCCAGGTGCTGTTCGAGCAAGGCGGCCCGGACCTGCGCGTGATCATGTGCAACACGCGTGGCGACGTGCGCGTGGCGACGCTGGCCGAACTGCTGCCCGGCGGTTTCCGCCTCGAGACTGCGCCGAAGCGTCGTGCCGCGGCTGCTGCAAATCCGCGCAAGGCCATCCGGCGCAGCTGAGCCCATGCATCACAGTCGCATCAGCGCCTATGTCCTCGACTGCAAGGTCGATGACCTAAAAGACGCCTCGGAATTCTGGAGCAAGGCACTCGGCCGCCCCATCGAAACGTTCGACCAGGACGGCGACGGCAAATATGCCGAACTGAAAACCGACGCCGACGAACCGTTCCTGCTGCTGCAGCGCGTCGACCACGAAGCGCGCATCCATCTCGACATCGAAACCGACGACCTCGACGCCGAAGTCGCGCGCCTCGAAGCGCTCGGCGCGACACGCATCGCCTTCGTCAAGCGCTGGTGGGTGATGCAGGCGCCGACCGGGCATCGCTTCTGTGTCGTGCGCAAGCAGCGCGCCGAATTCGGGGCGCATTTGAATCACTGGGACTGACACACAAGAACGGGGGCCCTGCGATGCGTCATGCCATTCGCCTCACGATCGCGTTGCTGGCCGCAGCTACCTGCGCGCATGCTGACGAGAAGGACTACATCGCCTATTCGCAACCGACCCTCGCGTTCGTGCATGCGAACGTCGTCGACGGCACCGGAGCGAAAATTCGCCATGACCAGACACTGGTCGTCGACAAAGGCCGCATCGTTGCGCTCGGCGACGCGAAGCGCGTGAAGATTCCAGCCGACGCGCAGCAGATCGACGTACACGGCAAGACGCTGTTGCCCGGCTTCGTCATGATGCACGAGCACCTGTTCTATCCGACCGGGCACCGTGCCTACACCGAGATGGTGTACAGCTTTCCGCGCCTCTACCTCGCTGGCGGCACGACGACGATGCGCACCGCCGGCACGATGATGCCCTATGCCGACCTCAATCTGCGCCGAGAGATCGAGAAGGGCACCGTCGCCGGCCCCGATATCGACGTCACCGCGCCCTACCTCAACGGCCCCGGCCTGCCGATCCTCGGCGTCAATGCGCTCGGTGGCGTCGACGACGCCGAGCGCATGGTCAACTACTGGGCCGACGAAGGCGTGACTTCGTACAAGGCCTACATGCATATCCGCCGCGATGAATTGCAGCGCATCATCGAGGTCGCGCACCGGCGCGGGCACAAGGTCACCGCACACCTGTGCTCGGTGACCTATCGCGAGGCGATCGATCTCGGCATCGACAATCTCGAGCACGGTTTTTTCGTCGCTTCGGATTTCGTCAAGGACAAGCAGCCGGACGTCTGCCCCGGCGCCAAGGTCAACGCTGCGCTCACCGCGCTCGACGTCGATTCGCCCGAGGCGAAGGCGCTGGTGAAGCACCTCGTCGATCATCACGTCGCGCTCACGTCGACGCTGACCGTGTTCGAGACGTTCGTGTCCGGCCGCCCGAAGGCGCCGCAGGCCGCGCTCGACCTGCTGATCCCCGAAATCCGCGCGCAGTACGAGAAGAGCTGGGACGGCGTGCAGGCCAAGCCGAACCCGGACCAGGTCGCGTTGTTCGCGAAACTCGGCAAGCTCGAAAAACGTTTCGTCGAGGCCGGCGGCCTGCTCATGGCCGGCACCGATCCGACCGGCTACGGCGGCGTGATCCCGGGCTATTCGGGCAAGCGCCAGATCGAGCTGCTGGTCGAGAACGGCTTCCGCTTCGAGGACGCGATCAGGATCAACACGCTCAACGGCGCGAAATTCCTCGGCCGCGACAAGGACGTCGGCACGCTCGAAGTCGGCAAGCGCGCCGACATCGTCGTCGTCGATGGCGATCCGCTTGCACAGACGAGCGCGATCGAGAACATGCCGCTCGTGTTCAAGAACGGCGTCGGCTACAAGACCGAGGCGATCTTCGCGGCGATGAAGAACACGGTCGGTCTCAACTGAGCCGACCGCGCCGTCACTGCGCGGCTTCGACCGCCGCCATCGCCTCGCGTGCTGCAGCCATCGCCGCCTTCGCGTCGGCGAAACCACCCTGCGTCCTGAGCACGTTGCGCTTCGCGTCGAGCACCTTGAATGCGAACGCATCGGCTTCGCGGAAGACGACGGGCTGCAGCGCCGGCTTCTCGCTGCGCGCGGCGGACTTCGTTTCAGCTTCTGCGCTCGCGCGCAGATCGCGCAATCCTGCCGCGTAGCGCAGTTTGTCGAGGAACGGCCCGGCCAGCCTGCGCGCGCGCGCGGCGCCGGCGTGGAGAATGTCCTCGATCTCGGCCGGCTTCGCGATCAGCGCGTCGTAGCGCTCGCGCATCGGCGCGAGTTCGGCGTCGATGCGCTCGAACAGCTTCTGCTTCGCATCGCCCCAGCCGATGCCGTCGGCATAGGCCTGGCGCATCGCCGCGGTTTCCTCGGCGCTCGCGAACGCCTGGTAGATGCTGAAGATGTTGGAGTCGTCGGGATCCTTCGCCTCGCCCGGCGCGAGCGAATTGGTCACGATGCCGAGGATCGCCTTGCGCAATTCCTTTGCCGGCAGCCACAGCGGAATCGTGTTGTTGTAGCTCTTCGACATCTTGCGTCCGTCGAGTCCGGGCAGCGTCGCCACGTTCTCCTCGATCGCGGCTTCCGGCAGCACGAAGTATTCGCCGTCATACAGATGGTTGAAACGCTGGCCGATGTCACGCGCCATTTCGATGTGCTGGATCTGGTCACGGCCGACCGGCACCTTGTGCGCGTTGAAGATCAAAATATCCGCGGCCATCAGCACGGGATACATGTACAGGCCCGCGGTCACCCCCGCATCGGCATCTTCGTTCTGCGCGCGATTCGCATCGTTCGCAGCCTTGTACGCATGCGCGCGATTGAGCAGGCCCTTGGCGGTGACGCAGGTCAGCATCCAGGTCAGCTCGGGAATCTCGCGGATGTCCGACTGACGGTAAAAGTACACTTTTGCAGGATCAAGCCCGCAGGCCAGCCAGCTCGCCGCGATCTCGAGCGTCGAGCGCTGGATGCGCGCCGGATCGTCGCACTTGATCAGTGCGTGGTAGTCGGCGAGGAAGTAGAACGACTCGGCGTCCGCATTGCGGCTCGCCGCGATCGCCGGGCGGATCGCGCCCACATAGTTGCCCAGATGCGGAGTGCCGGACGTGGTGATGCCGGTGAGGATGCGGGTTTTCGACACGTATCAGATTCCGTCAAAAAGAAAATTGAGCGCGCGGACGATAACATCACGCTGCGCGGCTACGTTCGCTTCGAATTTGCGCAATGCTGCAATGGGAACTGCGCAAAGTTCGGGCGTGCACATCACATATCTGCTCACACCGATTTCGATCTGAGGTGTCAGCATGTGCGCGAGTTTGCCGCCGACAATGGAAGACTTGCCCAGCGGCACGATGACGCTGCTGCTCAATCCATCCAACAAATCAGATTGAACGACGAGAAAGAAAGGAAATCGACGCGACGTATTGGGACTCTCGTTGCGAAAAACGTCGAATCGTTCCATCACCAAGTCCTGAATTCTTCATTCCAAAGACCATGCTCGGCGATGTGCCGATTGTAGGCTTCGATCGCTTCGCGATTCTCGCGCTTCCACTGTTCACCGCGCGCCTTGCGCACAATTTCCGCAAGATGCTTCTCGAACTCGGCCGAGAGATTGATCTTCAACTCGCGCGCATCCGCAAGCAGATCACTGCGGATGCTCACGTTCGTTGCCTTTTTTACTGCATTACCCGAGGTAGCCACGACACACCTCCTATGCGCATAAATAATGCGCATAGTTTACCGCCATATTCCTGCGCGAGCAATTCTCGGCATTGCGCGAGCACGATTAACCCCGTTCGCCGCCCCGCCCCGTTGCATCGTTCACCTTGCCAACGGAGTGTCCAATGAAAACGCTGCTGTCCGCCCTCGTTCTTGCCACCCTGTCCTGCGCCCCGCTCGCCCGCGCGGGCGATCTCGTCGACCTGCGCGTGATCGACCGCGATACCGGAGCGACCCTATCTACGTATGCGCGCGACGGAAAAATTTTCGTTGCCGGCACACCAGGCCATCGCTACAGCGTGCGCATCGCCAACCGTGTCGGCGAACGCGTGCTCGCGGTGCTCTCGGTCGACGGCGTCAACGCGGTCACCGGCCAGACCGCGAGCCCCGACCAGTCCGGCTACGTGCTCGATGCCTGGCAGAGCACTGACGTTGCCGGCTGGCGCAAGAGCACGGACGAAGTCGCACAGTTCAACTTCACCGCACTGTCCGGCAGCTATGCGGCGAAAACCGGACGCCCCGACAACGTCGGCGTGATTGGCGTTGCCGTGTTCCGCGAGAAGCCGCTTGACCTGCCTTGGCGCGAAGGCAAGATCGCGAGCGCGCCACTGGCCGATCGCTATTCGCCGCCGTCGCCTCCGGCACAGCCCGCCTCGCCGAAGCCAGCGCCCACTTCCGTGCCACCTGGCGCGGCCGAAGCCGAGACTGCGGCAACGGCCAAGTCGGCCGCCTCTGCCGGCGCGCTGGCCCACGCGGAGTCTTCCGCCGACGCATCCGTCGCCCGCATGCGCAAACCGGAGGAATCGCTCGGCACCGGCCACGGTGCACGCGAAATCTCGCACGTGAGCTGGACCCAGTTCGCGCGCGCCAGCTCGCAGCCGAACGAGGTGATCTCGGTCTGGTACGACAGCTACAACAACCTCGTCGCGCGCGGCGTGATTCCGCCGCCGCCGCGGCGTTTCGTCGAACCGCAGGCATTCCCGGGCGGCTTTGTGCCGGACCCGAGGAGCTGAAACCGCCGGCGCAGCAGCCGAAAAGCCTTTCATGCACCGAAACGGGAGGAGATAATGCCAACTCCTTCCGTTTCGCATCGCCTTCGTGCGCGGCGACCCCAGCGAGCCGCCATGTCCGATTCTTCCACCCCCAACACCACTACCTTCCGCGACCTCGGCCTGCGCGAGGAATTGCTCAAGGTCCTCGCCGGTCTCGGCTACGAATCACCTTCGCCGATCCAGGCGGCGACGATTCCGCCGCTGATCGAGGGCCGCGACGTGCTCGGCCAGGCGCAGACCGGCACCGGCAAGACCGCGGCGTTCGCGCTGCCGATCCTGCAGCGCCTCGACCTGCACAGGAGCAAGCCGCAGGCGCTGATCCTCGCGCCGACGCGCGAACTCGCGATCCAGGTCGCCGAAGCCTTGCAGCGCTACGCACAGCACCTGCCCGGCTTCCACGTGCTGCCGATCTACGGCGGCCAGGCCTACGGGCCGCAGCTCGGCGGCCTGCGCCGCGGCGCGCACGTCGTCGTCGGTACGCCGGGGCGCGTGATCGACCATCTCGAGCGTGGCTCGCTCGACCTCTCCGGTCTGACCACGCTCGTGCTCGACGAAGCCGACGAAATGCTGCGCATGGGTTTCATCGACGACGTCGAGGCCGTGCTGAAAAAGACGCCGCCGACGCGCCAGATCGCGCTGTTCTCGGCGACGATGCCGAGCCAGATCAAGCGCATCGCGCAAACCTACCTGCGCGACCCGGTCGAGGTGAAGATCGCGTCGAAGACGACGACCGCAGCGAACATCCGCCAGCGCTACTGGCTGGTCAGCGGCGTGCAGAAACTCGACGCGCTGACGCGCATCCTCGAAGCGGAGCCGTTCGATGCGATGATCGTGTTCGCGCGCACCAAGCAGGCGACCGAGGAACTCGCCGAACGCCTGCAGGCACGCGGTTTCAGCGCCGCGGCGATCAACGGCGACATCGTCCAGGCGCAGCGCGAGCGCACGATCCAGCAACTCAAGGACGGCAAGATCGACATCCTCGTCGCGACCGATGTCGCCGCACGCGGACTCGACGTCGAGCGCATCAGCCACGTGCTCAACTACGACATCCCGAACGACACGGAGCCTTACGTGCATCGCATCGGCCGCACCGGCCGCGCGGGCCGCAGCGGCGAGGCGATCCTGTTCGTCGCGCCGCGCGAACGCGGCATGCTGCGCGCGATCGAGCGCGCGACGCGGCAGACGATCGAGCCGATGCAGCTGCCGTCGGTCGAAACGGTCAACGAAGCACGCGTGGCCAAGTTCAAGGACCGTATCACCAGCGCGCTCGCCGCCGATGGTCTGGCCGTGTTCCGCAACGTCATCGAAGCCTACGAGCGCGAGCACAATGTGCCGGCGATCGAAATCGCCTCCGCGCTGGCGCGCCTCGCGCAGGGCGACAAGTCGTTGCTGCTCGATGCAAAGCCGAAATTCGAGCCGCGCGAGTTTCCCAAGCGCGAATATCCCGTCAAGGACGCGCCGGCGCACAAACCGCGTCCGCGCCGCGAGGAACGCACGCCGTTCGATTCATCAACGGCCAAAGACGAATTCCACAAGCCGGCGAAGCGCCCCGACGAGCACGAAAAACCCGCGCGCAAGCCACGCGACGACGCACCGCGCGAGAGGCCGCGCGAACGCGCGCAGGAACACGGCATGGAGACCTTTCGCGTCGAAGTCGGCCACGCACACGGCGTCAAGCCGAACAACCTCGTCGGCGCGATCGCGAATGAGGCCGGACTCGACTCGAAACACATCGGCCGCATCGATATCCGTGACGACCATAGTCTGATCGACCTCCCCGAAGGCATGCCGGCGGAACTGCTCGCCCATCTGAAGAAGGTCTGGGTGGCGGGACAACGGCTGCGGATCAGCCGCGACAGCGGCGACGGCACGCATGCGCCAAAGCGCGCGCCGCATGCGAAAGACAAGCACGCGAAGACGAAAAAGCGCTTTTGATTCCCTTCTCCTGCGTGGAGAAGGAAAGCTTCAGCCTCGCATCAGAGTCGACTTGCCGAACAGGCTTTCGACCAGATCGACAGCGAGCTTGCCGGTCTGGTTGCGCTTGTCGAAGGCGGGATTCAATTCGACGATGTCGAGCGAGCCTAGCCGTCCGGTGTCGGCGATCATCTCCATGACGAGCTGCGCCTCGCGATAGCCCGGGCCGCCACGCACGCGCGTGCCGACGCCGGGCGCGATGGCCGGGTCGAGGAAGTCGACATCGAAGCTGACATGCACGTGCGTCTTCGCATCGACGCCGTCGAGCGCCTCCTCCATCGCGCGCTTGATGCCGATCTCGTCGATGTAGCGCATGTCGTAGATGTCGAGGCCGACGTCGTGGACGAATTTCTTTTCGCCCTCGTCGACCGAGCGGATGCCGATCTGGCGGATCGCGTCCTTGTCGAGCATCGGCGCCGCGCCGACGAGCGTGGTCAGCTCATGCGGACCGTAGCCGCACAGGCAGGACACCGGCATGCCGTGGATGTTGCCCGAGGGCGTGATCGCCGAGGTGTTGAAATCGGCGTGCGCGTCGAGCCAGAGCACGCGCAGCTTTTTGTCGGCCTCGCGACAGTGGCGCGCGACCGCGCCGATCGTGCCAATCGCGAGGCAATGATCGCCGCCGAGCAGGATCGGCAGACGGTCGATCGCGAGCTCCGCCGCGACGGCCTGCATCACCGCACGGTTCCATTCGACGACTTCCGGCAGATGGCGATAGCCGGCGTGTGGCGGCTGCCACGGATTGAACGGACCGGCGACATTGCCGCGGTCGACCACGTCGAGCCCACGTTTGCGCAAGGCCTCGGCGATGCCGGCGACGCGCAACGCTTCGGGGCCCATCGACGCGCCGCGATGGCCGGCGCCGATGTCGGTCGGCGCGCCGATCAGGGAGACGGGAGTGAAATTCTGCATTGCGGATTCCATGCCGGCCCCGGCGCAGCTGAAAACGGGGCGGTCACCGCGAATGGCGGGACGCGGGCCTATTTTACCGAGTCCGCCGTCGCATGTTCTTTCGCCCTCGCATGCTATGCTCGGAACGAAACATGACGGCGTTGGCATTTCCGCAAAAGTCGTCACTTTGTCCATTCACAAGGAGCCGAAACCATGAGCGGTTTGATCGACAACATCCTGGGTCACCTCAACAGCAACCAGATAGGCGCGATCGCCAACCAGCTCGGCACCGATCCCGCAACGGCGCAGGCCGCGATCGAGCAGGCGCTGCCGCTGATCGTCGGCGGCATGGCGAAGAATGCGAGCACGCCCGACGGCGCAGACGCGCTGCACAACGCGCTGAGCAACCACGCCGGCGGCAGCGTCGGCGACATCCTCGGCAGCGTGCTCGGCGGCGGTGCGGGACAGGCCGGTGGCGGCGGACTCGGCTCGATTCTCGGCAGCGTGCTCGGCGGTGGCCAGCAGGCCGGCGGCGGTGGCGGGCTCGGCTCGATCCTCAGCAGTGTGCTCGGTGGCGGTCAGCAGGCCGGTGGCGGAGCTGGCGCGAGCATCGGCGGCGCAATTCTCGGCCACGTCTTCGGCAACAACGTCAATGCAGCCAATCAGGGCCTCGGCCAGACCACCGGCCTCGGCACGCAGGGCGCGGGACAGTTGATGGCGATCCTCGCGCCGATCGTGATGAGCGTACTCGCCAACCAGACGCGCAGCCAGGGACTTTCGCCCGGCGGGCTCGGCAACGTGCTTGCCCAGCAAGCGCAGGCGACACAGCAGCAGGGCGGCGTCACCGGCGGCCTGCTCAACGCCGTGCTCGACCACAACGGCGACGGCCACATCGACCTGTCCGAAATGATGGCTGCGGCCGGCGGCGTCATGGGCGCGCTCGGCGGCCGTCGTCAGGTCTGAGCCTGCGTTCATTGCCGAAAAAGACGGGCGCGCGGCGCCCGTTTTTCGTTTGTGTGGAGCGATCATGGCGAAGCGGCCCCGTCGAAGTGGCTCTGGAACCGAGTCGCGATTCTGCTAGGGTTTCGTTATGACTCGCGCACCTGCCGATGCCGTCGATGACTTGCCCGCCGCGCTGCGCCGCGACGGCTATGCGTTCGTCGCGCATGCGCGCATGCGCGAGCTGCTCGACCAGGTCGGCACGCTCGAAGACTGGCCCGCGTTCGCGGCGAGCTGGAACGATCTTGCACTCGACACGTACCTCGCCGACTTTGGTCGTTATCGGCGACGGCGGCATGCGGTGTTTCGTATCGATGACGACAGCGCGATCGTGCGCGAAGCCCACCAGCCGCATTGGCAGAGCCGAGAGTACAACGCACTGCAAGGCGGCATCGAACGCTGGTTCGAACCGCTGGAAAACTCGATCGTTTCAGGCGCCAGCCTGCAAACGATCCTCCGTTTATCTTTTGCTCTCTTCGGTAGCCTCTCCCCCGAAGTAAAAACTTGGCACGTCGAAGTGCATCAGTTCCGCATCGAAGCTCGCCCCGATGAACCCGGCCAGCCGACACCCGAGGGCGTACATCGCGACGGCGTCGACTACGTGCTCGTGCTGCTCGTCGATCGCGTCAACATCGCCAGCGGCACGACGACGATCCACGCCGCGGGCACGCGCGAACTGCTCGGCAGCTTCACCCTGACCAAGCCGCTCGACGCCGCACTCGTCGACGACGCGCGCGTGTTCCACGGTGTCACGCCAGTCGAGCCTCTCGACCCGGCGCAGCCCGCGCATCGCGATGTGCTCGTGGTGACGTTCAAGCGCGCGCAGCGTTCCTGAAAACGCTGAAAGGGAAGCAAAAGCGGCCCGTGTTATAGTCTGGAAAACTCAGCAACAGCGCGCTGCGCAACGCATCGCCCGGGGAAAAGACCGCATGTCGTCGAACAAAGCCAACGATCTCAAGCAAGCCGCCCTCGACTATCACCGCGCACTGCCCTACGGCAAGATCAAGGTCTCTCCGACCAAGCCGATGGTGACCCAGCGCGACCTGTCGCTGGCCTATTCGCCCGGAGTGGCGGCGGCCTGCGAGGCGATCGTTGCCGATCCCGCCGAAGCGTCCAAGGTGACCGCGCGCGGCAATCTCGTCGCCGTGATCACGAACGGCACCGCCGTGCTCGGCCTCGGCCCGATCGGCCCGCTCGCGGCCAAGCCGGTGATGGAAGGCAAGGGCGTGCTGTTCCAGAAGTTCGCCGGCATCGACGTGTTCGACATCGAGATCGACGAACGCGATCCGGACAAGCTCGTCGACATCATCGCCGCGCTCGAGCCGACCTTCGGCGGCATCAATCTCGAGGACATCAAGGCGCCGGAGTGTTTCGAGGTCGAGCGCAAGCTGCGCGAGCGCGTGAAGATCCCGGTGTTCCACGACGACCAGCACGGCACCGCCATCATCGTCGGCGTCGCCGTGATCAACGCGCTGCACATCATCGGCAAGAAGATCGGCGAGGTGAAGCTCGCCGCCTCGGGCGCGGGCGCGGCCGGCATTGCCTGCCTCGACATGCTCGTACGTCTCGGCGTGAAGCCGGAGAACATCCTCGTCAACGACAAGGATGGCGTGCTCTACCAGGGTCGTCCGGGACTGTGCGGCGAACTCGAACGCTATGCGCGCGACACGGGCGCGCGCACGCTCGGCGACATCGTCGACGGCGCCGACATTTTCCTCGGCGTCTCCGCCGGCGGCGTGCTCACGCAAGCCATGGTCAAGACGATGGCCGAGAGGCCGATCATCCTCGCGCTGGCCAATCCGACGCCGGAAATCCTGCCCGAACTGGCGAAAGAGGTCCGCCCCGACGCGATCATCGCGACCGGACGCTCGGACTATCCGAACCAGGTCAACAACGCGCTGTGCTTTCCGTACATCTTCCGCGGCGCACTCGATGTCGGCGCGACGACGATCAACGCGCAGATGGAAGTCGCAAGCGTGCACGCGATCGCCGAACTTGCGCGGCGCGAGACCTCCGACGTCGCCGAACGCGCCTACTCGCTCGGCGACGCGCACCTGACCTTCGGCCCCGAATACCTGATCCCGCAACCGTTCGACCCGCGCCTGCTCGTCTCGGTCGCGCCCGCGGTCGCGCGCGCGGCGATGGAATCGGGCGTGGCGACCCAGCCGATCACCGACCTGCGCGCCTACACCGAGAAACTCTCGCAGTTCGTGTTCCGCACGACGACGCTGATGAAGCCGCTGTTCGAGCGCGCGCGCGCCGACATCAAGCGCATCGCCTTCGCCGAGGGCGAGGAAGACACGGTGCTGCGCGCAGTGCAGGTGATCGTCGACGAGGGCCTCGCAAAACCGATCCTGATCGGCCGCCCCGCCGTGATCGAGAAACGCATCCAGCGCCTCGGCCTGCGCATCCGCGCGGGCGAGCATTTCGAACTGACCAACGTCGACAACGATCCTCGCTACGACGAATACTGGAACTACTACCACAAGCTCAACGCACGCCGCGGCACGACACCGGCACTGGCCAAGGCGATGATCCGCACACGCGTGACGCTGATCGCCGCCATAATGGTCGCGCGCGGCGAGGCCGACGGAATGATCACCGGCCTCGTCGGCACGTATCAATCCAAGCTCAACTACATCCGCAACGTGCTGCCGCTCGACCCTAACGTCTGCGCACCGGCGGCGATGACCGGCGTGCAGAACGACCGCGGCGCGTTCTTCTTCATCGACACGCACGTGCAACCGGATCCGACTGCGGAGCAACTGGCCGAGGCAACGCTGCAAGGCGTGCTGCGCCTGAAGATGTTCGGCATCAAGCCGCGCGTGGCCTTGTTGTCCCACTCCAACTTCGGCGGCTACGCGACGCCGAGCTCGCTGAAGATGCGCAAGGTGCTGGAACTCGTGCGCGCGGCCGATCCGACCCTCGAGATCGACGGCGAGATGCAGGCCGACACGGCGCTCAACGAAGCGGTGCGCGCGCGCATCTTCCCCGAGTCGACCCTCACCGGCACGGCCAACGTCTTCGTCTGCCCGAACATGGACGCGGCGAACATCGCCTACAACCTCGTGCGTCACATGACCGAAGGCGTGGCGATCGGGCCGATCCTCATGGGCATCTCCAAGCCCGCGCATATCCTCACGCCAGTCTCGACCGTGCGCCGCGTGGTCAACATGACCGCGGTGGCCTGCGTCGAGGCGCAGATCCGCGCGCAGCTCGAAAACGCACAGTCGGGAAAATCGGCATAGCTGATTTCCCCGAGGGCAGTCATCGATTTCTTCCGGAGAAAAGCGCCATGAACTGCAAGCACAAAATTGCAACGATCGCTGCCGCGCTCGCATTGATCTGCGGCGCGCCGGCATTGCGCGCGGACGAAGCGCCGAAAATCCAGCGCCAGATCCTGCTCAAGGACGACTTGAGCATCACGGGCCACGAAGGCGTAATGGTGCGCGTCGAAATCCCGCCCGGCGCGGCCGAGGGTTATCACACCCATCCAGCCGACGCATTTGCGTTCATCCTCGAAGGCGAAGTCGTGCAGGAAGTCGCTGGCAAACCGACGGTCACGCTCAAGGCGGGCGATGTATTCCACATCCCGGCCGGCGTCGTGCACCAGGCGACCAACAAGGGCAGCGTGCCGGTGAAACTCGCGGTCGTGTTCGTCGCTGAGAAGGGCAAGCCGCTGACCACGCCGGTCAAGTAACGTCTGCGAATATCGATTGACTGCCGCTCAGCGTTTTTCGGCAGTGGCGATGTAACCGGCAATCGGGCTGTCCGCCTCAAGGCGCAACACGATGTCCTCGAACGTGCATGCGGCGAAGCCCGCGTCACGGCACAGGCTCGCGATCGATGCACGCGAGTGCGCGTAACGCCCGCTCGCGCGCAAGCGCAATTCACCTTCTGCGGCAGACGCCTCCTCGCAGGAAAAGATCAGCACTCCTCCCGACCGCAACGCACGGAAGGCGTCCGGGATGAAATCGGACAAGTCGCCGACGTAGATGAACACATCACAGGCCGCGATGCAGCCGTAGCGCGCGGCCGGCGTGCTGCGCAATTCCGCCAGTGCATCGCCCAGTCGCAGCTCACTGTAGATGCCAAGCGGCCTCGCCTGGTCGAGCATCCGTGCCGAGAGATCGATACCGACCAGATCGCCGTCGAGGCGACCGAGGCACAGACCGAGCAGACCGGTGCCGCAGCCGAGGTCGAGCAGGTCGAGCTTGCGGTCCGGATAGCGGCCCAGCATGATGTCGGCGACGCGATGCGGCACGCGATATTGCAGCCGTCCGACGAGGTGTTTCTCGAAGCGCTCGGCCAGGCCGTCGAACAACTCGGCGACGAGCGCGGCAGGCTGCGTGCGCGGCGTCTCGCCGCGTGCCACGGCCTCGCGAAATCGTCGTACGTCCTCGTCGGAATGGTCGGGGTGGCCTGCCATGGGGCGGCGAATGTAGCACGCCGGCACCCCGTGAAATTCATGGTCAAGCCGTTGGATCAAACACGCTCGGCAACGGCGATGAACCCGGGAATCGCCGCCTGGTTTTCCTGGCGCAGGTCGATGTTTTCGAACGCGACGTGAGCGAAACCCGCATCGCGGCACAGCCGCTCGATGTAGGCGCGCGAATGCGCATAACGCTTGCTCGGGCGCAATACAAAACCGCGTTCGTCGTCGGCCGCGGTTTCGCAGGAGAAGATCAGCAAGCCGCCACGACGCAGAACGCGAAAACAATCGGCGACGATCTGCGCGATCTCGCCTACGTAGATGAAAACGTCGTTGGCGATCACACAGTCGTAGGATTCCGCCGCGGATTTCCGCAGTTCCACGCGCAGGTCGTCCTGGACGAGGCGCGTATAGATCGCGTGTCGCCGCGCCTGTTCGATCATGCCTGCGGACAGGTCGACGCCGACCAGACTGCCCTTCACACCGCCGAGATAGACTCCGGTCAAGCCGGTGCCACAGCCGAGATCGAGCACGTCGATACGCAGATCGGAATGCCGCTCGCGCACCATCTCGGCCACGCGCTTGGGGACACGATACTTGAGCGCGCCGACCAAGTGCTTGTCGAAGCGCTTCGAGTAATCGTCGAACAGCGCCTGCGTCATTTCGTTGGGCTGAGTGTCGGGCGTCTCGCCGCGCGCCAGCGCGAGGTTGAAACGGATCGTGGCGTCACCGGGCGCGAGCGCGAGCGCGCGCTCAAGGACGGCGATCGCCTCATCGCGTCGCTGCAATTGGATCAAGCACTCGCCGAGGCTGGCGAGATCGACCGGATTCTGCGCGCCGCCCCCGAGCAACTCGCGGTACAGCGGTTCGGCGTCGCCGTAGCGCGCACTGCTGAACAGGCAGACGGCGAGCGCGCGGGTGATCCGCGGGTTCTGCGGCTGCAACGCGCGTGCAGCGCGCAAGTGGCGCTCCGCGCTCGAATAGATGCCGGCCTGATTGGCGACCGCGACGGCAGCTTCGAGCACGCCGAGATCGTTTGGTGCGAGTTCCACCGCCTTGTCGACCGCCGCGACGGCTTCTTCGTG
>NZ_DASVOK010000396.1:0-3375 GCF_036383415.1 Rudaea sp.
AAGCCGGGCAACAGGCTTTGAAGCCGCTCGGCCGACGCCGCACGATCCTGACGACCAGGGCCTGCGCGGTCGAGACGTTCTGCCAGCAGGTCTGCCAGCGCTGAGAGGTCGCGCTTCATCGACGCTCGCTTTTGCCGGGTCTGGTCGATGACCTGGACGAATGCACCGATGCAGATGGTGATGAGGAAGGCGATGATCAGGGTGGGAACGGCGCGCCGCAACGCGGGCTCTGCAATCAGCAGCCGGTGATATGCCGGCTTCGCGATCGACTGTGCCAATCCCTTGATAGAATCGGATTGGGCACACGTAGTCGCTGCGTGCGAACGCGCCATTCCTTAGCCCCTCGAATTTTCTTGTCTGCACCCCGTTCGGGAGGTTTCCCCAACCTTCCGAATCGAATGTGATTTGAATCCACTTTTCCCACGCTGTCGAGAGTCAACGAATCGTTAATGCGAAATAAATGTTGTCCCAAGGAAATTCAGACTCGTTTTTAGGTGTCGCGTTGAGTCCGAAACGAGAACGCCGCGCGTGAGAGCGTGATTGCGAGCGCAATGAAGCAATCCAGCATCTGCAGTCGGCAAACAAAGACTGGATTGCTTCGTCGCTTCACTCCTCGCAATGACGGGGCGAGATTTCTTCAGGGATGAGGCGCGGAAGGAGAGCGCGATTCGTTAACGCGCAGGCTCGGCGTGACTGATGACGCGCTTCACGGACGGGAACGCACGCCGCAACGCGCGTTCGATCTCGTCGACCTTCTCGTGGACCGCGATGACGCTCATTGATGGCATCGCGCGGCAGTGGAAATTGACGATCTCGCCGGCATCGGTATCGCGGACCCGGACATTGTGGACATCGTGGATCGCGCCGCTTTCGGCAGCGTAGCCAGCCAGCGCCTGCTGGATGGTCTCGACACGGGAGATAGCGGCGTCAGTGCCGTGCGGCAGTTCGGGTTCGAGCGGCTCGATATGGGTATCGACCTCAACGTCGGCCCCGAATTCATCACGGATGGCGTGTTCGAGCCCGTGCGCGATGTCGTGGGCCTCGTTCAGCGGCATGTCGCCATCGACCTCAAGATCGATGCTGACGGTCAGTTTCTCGCCAAGGTCATGCACAGTGACGTGATGGATCGCGAGACCCGAGTTGCGGGCGATCACCATGATTCGTTCGCGCACGCTTTCGTTGCTGCGCGCGACCGGCACGGCGGTGAAGGTCAGGTCGGCATCATAGAGCGCGTCGGTCACCGCGTCCTGTGCTTTGCGCTTGATGGTGTCGATACGGTCGATGGGGTGGGTGCGGGGCACCTGCACCGTCGCATCGACGAAGTGCCGGGCGCCGACCATGCGCACGCGCAGCCGTTCCACATCGACGATGCCGGGAATCGCGCGGATGGCGGCTTCGGCTTTTTCGGAAGCGCCTGCGGGCGCGCGGTCGAGCAGCGTCTCGATGGTCGATTTGCCGAGCCGCAGCCCCAGAATTGAAATCAGCACCGCGACCGCGATGGCCGCGCCGGCGTCGCCCCAGGCATAGCCGAGTGCCGAAAGGCCGAGGCCGATGATAACGGCGAACGAGCCCAGCACGTCGGAGGCGAAATGCAATGCGTCGGCTTCCAGCGCCTGGCTCTTGGTGTCCATTGCCGTGCGATGAAGCGCCCGTGCGCGCCAGAAGTTCACGACGATGTCCACCACGAGCACGACGAACGGCAATGCCGTCAATGTTGGCGGGGCTGCGCCCTCGCGGAGCCGGCTATAGGCCTCGACCACGATGCCGCCAGCCAGGATATAGAGCAGGGCGATAACGCCGAGCGCCGCGAGGCTTTCGAGCTTGCCGTGGCCGTAATGATGTTCGGCGTCGGCGGGTTTGTCGGACACCCGCACCACGATCCAGGTGACGACGGTCGCGATCAGATCGACCGATGAGTGCAGGGCTTCGGAGATCAGCGCGATACTGCCGATGGCGACGCCCACGACGAATTTGACCGCGGCCATGCTGGCGCTGGCGGCAATCGAAATGGCGGCGACCCGGTGCTTGACTGCGCTCATCGGCTCCTCAATGCGCGGGTCTTGTCACGCCTATGCAGCGAACGTCAATGCGTGAGTTCGCGATTCAAAATGCGTATCATTCGCAGGAAGCGCGGTCGGTTAGAACTTAAGGACGATCTTTCCGAAATGCCTGTTCGCCGACATGTAGTCCACAGCCTGCGCGATGTCGCCGAATGCGAATACGCGGTCGATGGGTAGCTTCAGCTTGCCGGATTCCACCGCAGGCCAGATGTCTTGTTTGACCTTCGCGAAAATGTCGCGAATTTCCTCGATCGAACGGGTCCGGAAGGTCACGCCGATGTACTGGATGCGGCGGGCGGCGTGCAGATCGAAATCGAAATCGCCGTGGGTGCCGCCGAGCCGTCCGACATTGACGATGCGGCCAAGCACCTTTGTCGCGGCAAGGTTCTGGTTGGCGAGCTTGCCGGACACCTGATCGATGATGACATCGACGCCCGCGCCATCCGTGGCTTTCAGAACCTGATCGACCCACGCCGGATCGTTCGAGTCGATCGCCATATCCGCGCCATGGGCGGTGAGTTGCGCGCGGCGGGCGGCATCGGTCGACGATCCGATCACCAGCTTCGCGCCCTGGAGTTTCGCGATCTGCTGCGCCATCAACCCGACGCCTGAACTCGCACCCTGCACCAGCAGGCTCTGGCCCGGCTGGAGCGCGCCGACGGTCATGACCGCGTTATGCATCGTGGTCAGTGCGAGCGTCAGCGATGCGGCCTGCTCGTAATCCATCGATGCTGGAACAGGAAACATGCGGCCGTAATCGGTGACCGCGTATTCCGCGTAGCCGCCGGGGCCGGAGCCCATCACCCGGTCGCCAATTTTGAAGCCCTTTGCATCGGGGCCGAGTTCGACAATCTCTCCAGCCCACTCCATGCCAAGCACGGTGCCGACGCCACCGGCCGCGCCGTGAACATGGCCCTTGATCATGCCGAGATCCGCGCGGTTCATCCCGCAGGCGTGAACCTTCACCAGAACCTGCGTACCGTTCGGCGAGGGCTTCGGCACGTCGGTGATCGCGGCGCCGTTCGCGCCGTACACGTAAGCCTTCATGCAATGCTCTCTGGGTCACGCGTTGAGGACGGTTTCAGGTATATCAGTACTTTTGCCGCCGGGTAAAATCGGCATCTCCGGTGCTTGTCGAGGCTGCACCGATGGCGGGCGCGGCGAAATAGCCGATAATGCCACGCATTTTGGTAAGGCGGCGCTCGCCAAATTCTGTCACAGCTTCGTTATCGGATTCGCAGCACCGGCCTGCGGATGGCGTCGATGCGCGGAGAAATGATGGTTCTGCGGATAGCCTGTCTGGTGGTCATGTGGT
>NZ_DASVOK010000397.1:0-3061 GCF_036383415.1 Rudaea sp.
ATTCCCAGCGACGCAGCAGCACGCGCTCGGCCTCGCAG
Organism: Rudaea sp.; assembly: GCF_036383415.1. Taxonomy (GTDB): domain Bacteria; phylum Pseudomonadota; class Gammaproteobacteria; order Xanthomonadales; family Rhodanobacteraceae; genus Rudaea. Next base: position 39 of record NZ_DASVOK010000397.1, read on the forward strand.
ACATGCGCGTCGTCATCGATGCACCACACGCGACGTCCGCGCAGCGAGGAATCGCCCTCGGTATCGACCGGCACCGGCGGTGCCTGCGCGACCACGGCCGCGGGATCGCCGCACGGCACGGTCACCGAGAACACGCTGCCGTGCCCCAGCCGCGAGTGCAGGCTGATCGGATGCCCGAGCAGGCGCCCGATGCGTTCAACGATGGCGAGGCCCAGGCCGGTACCGCGGTCGTGGGCGACGCCGTCGTCGAGGCGGCGGAACTCCTCGAAAATCTCCTGCTGCCGGCTTTCCGGAATACCCGGGCCCTGATCGTGGACTTCGATGCGGACACAGTCGCCGACGCGGCGGCAGCCGATCAGAATGCGCCCGCGCGCGGTGTAGCGGATCGCATTGGAGAGGAAATTCTGCAGGATGCGTCGCAACAGCGCCTCGTCGCTGCGCACTACGGCGGCGGTCGGCATGCGCTGCAGTTGCAGACCGCGACTGGCGGCGACGACGCCGAACTCGCGGCCCAATGCCTCGAGCAGAGATTCCAGGCGAAAGTCGCGGACGCGGGTCTGCTGGCTGCGCGCCTCCAGCCTGGCGATGTCGAGCAGGCTGTTGAGGATCGCGTCCTGGGCCGCCAGCGCGTTGTCGGCATGTTCGACGATGTCCTTCGCATCGGACTCGCCGGATCGGCCGCGCAGCGCGGACAGGAACATGCGCGCGGCGTTCAGCGGTTGCAGCAGATCGTGCACCGCCGAGGCGACGAAGCGGGTCTTGTAGCGGTTGGCGGCCTCGGCCTCGGCCTTGGCCGCGGCGAGGTCGCGGGTACGCTCCTCGATGCGGCTTTCCAGCGCGTCGGCCAGCGAGCGCAGCTCGCGCGCCGCGTTCTTGTAACTCGTGATGTCGGCGTAGCTGGTGACGAAGCCACCATCCGGCAGTGGATTGCCGCGGATTTCCAGCACGCTGCCATCCTGCTTCTCGCTCTCGCGCAGGTGCGATTTGCCGCTGCGCAGATGGCCCAGGCGACGCTGGATCGCTGTCTCGATCGGCCCCGGCCCGAGCAGGCCACGACGGGCGTTGAAGCGGAACAGGTCTTCGATCGGTCGGCCGATCTGCAGCAGGTCGGCGGGAAAACCGAACAGTTCGGCGTAGCGCGAATTCCATGCCACGAGATTCAACTGCGCGTCGATGATCACCACGCCCTGCGGCAAGTGTTCCAGGCTGCGGCTGAGTCCGGAGTCGGCACGTTGCGCCGCCTGCACGATACCGTCCTGCGCGGTGCGCAGTTCTTCGGCATGCTGGCGCAGCACGGTCTCGAGTTCTTCGCGACTGCGCTGGCGATAGTGAGCCAGGCGCCGGCGTTGCTCCACGAAGAGAACGAGGAAGGCCAGCGCCAGCCACGCGCCTGCGGCCGCCAGCGCGGCGCCGCGACCGGCGCTGGCGACCTCGCTGGTGTCATGCAGCAGGTGCAGGTGCCAGCGGCTTTCGCCCAGCGTGGTCTCCTGCCAGAGCACCGGACGCGTCAACGCCGGGGCTTCCGCTTCGACGAGGCGCGCGTCATCGTCGAGTTCGCGCAAGGTCTGCATGCGCACCGGCAGCATCGCCTGTTCGGCGTATTGGCGCGTCTTGCCCAGCTCGCGCAGGTCGGTCTCGCTGAGCTGGTGCAGGGTGCGATAGCGCCATTCGTTGCGGCTGGCGAGGAACACCACGCCGTGTTGGTCGGTTACCAGAACGATGTCCGGCATGAGCAGCCATTCGCGCTCCAGCGTCGTCAGCTCGATCTTGATCGCGACAACTCCGAGCACGCGTCCGGAATTGTCGCGCACCGCCTGCGAGAGAAAGTATCCCGGTGCGCCGGTGGTGAGGCCGATGCCGTAGAAGTGGCCGCTGCCTTCGGCCAGCGCCTGCTGCACATACGGGCGGAAGGTGTAGTCCTGGCCGACGTTGCTGGTCGGCAGGTTCCAGTTGCTCGCGGCCAGGGCGATGCCATCGCGTCCGATCAGCGTCAGCGTCGACAGATGGGCGACATCGTTGGCGAGTTCGAGCTTGCGGTTCAACGCGTCGCGCTGCGCGGGGCTCAACGGTGCGGACAGTGCGGCAAGCAGATCCGGATCCAGCGCCAGCACCCGCGGCAGGCTGCGATAGCGGTCGATGTGCTGCTGCAGCGACTGTGCATACAGTCCGAGCTGGCGCTTCGCCTGGATCTGCTCGGCCTGCAGCGCACGGCGCGCGGCAAACCAGTAGGCGGTCGACATCGCCAGCAGCATGCCGCCGACGACCAGCAGCACGAGCAGCATCAGGCGATGTCTGTGGGGAATCCGCATGCGCGGGAAGTCTAGCGTGCGCGGTGCGGCCGGGACCAATGCCAAGCCGCGACTAATACCAATAGGTTATCGGCAATGCGATGGTCGCGGAGTACAACTTCGCCGCGCCTGCCGTACCTGCGCTTCACCGATTCCCGGGGTATGGGCTGCCGCGCACAAGGACAAAATCCATGCGCAGGGCGGGCGCGACGGACCAAGAAGGGGTGCTTGTGCAGTCAATCAAATTTCGACCAGTGCTTCGTCCCGCTAGCCGCAGTGACGATGGGGGAGCGAATCCGTCCGCCCTGATGTCGATCGAACGGAGGAGGCGAGTGCCGGTTCGCGCGGCGTTCATCCGCGCGCTGTTCGCCTTGTCCGCTTCCAGCGCACTGTTGTGCATCTCGCCCGCAACGCATGCGGACGGACCGGCGGCGCCGGCGCAGACATCCTTCGATCTCGGCGATTTGCCCGCGTACCAGTCGAGCGGGCGCGTCTCGGGCACGATCCGCAACGCCGGCTTCGGCCTCGGCGGCGTGCTGAAGAAATGGGAGGACGCGTTCCGCAAGCTGCATCCCGACGTGCAATTCGACGACAAGCTGCCGACCAGCGACTACGCGATCCCGGCACTGGTCACCGGCACCGCCGACCTCGGCCCCGACGGTGGCGAGCCGAGCATCACCGAAACCTTGTCGTTCTTCGAAGTGTTCGGTTACCACGTGACGCCGGTCGTCGTCG
>NZ_DASVOK010000398.1:0-16852 GCF_036383415.1 Rudaea sp.
CGATAGGCGTCGCGGAACATGGCCTGCATCTCGCTGAACCCGGAATAGCCGAAGCGCTGGGCGAAGCGCACGACAGCCGAGGGATGCACGTTCGACCCGCTCGCCACGTCGTTGACCTTCTGCAGCATGATGCTCGAGCGGTGCTGCTCCAGATAGCGCGCGATGCCCTGGAGCTGGCGCGGCAACGACTCGAATTCGTCGGCGACGCGCTGCATGAGCTGGTCCACTGCATTGCTGACGGCCAAGGGTTTGCTCCTGCGCTGATGCTGCTGCGGCGAGCACCACGAAAAACCTACTACGCTCGACAATTTGCGCGCCGGCGGTGCTCCGAATCCTCACATACTCGTTTGTATGCTCCGGTTCCTGCGCTCCGGCGTCACGCCCGATCCTAGACAAAATCGGCTCTTCGCTCGCTACGGTTTTTCTTAGTGCCCTGATGAGTTTGCGACAAATGGAATAAAAATTCCATATTTCCAATTGATGCAATGCGAATTGCAATGATTGGAGGCAGGTCCTATTCTCTCGCATACGCCGCGCATTCTCGCAAGCCTACGAACCGCGCATGACAGAACGTGTTTCCCCCGCCACCACCCGCCCGCTCGATGCCATCTTCCTCGGCCGCGTCGCCGTCGACCTCTACGCGCAGCAGATCGGCGCGCGTCTGGAAGACGCGACCAGCTTCGCCAAATACCTCGGTGGATCTTCCGGCAACGCGGCGTTCGGCTGCGCGCGCCTCGGCCTCAAGTCGTCGATGCTCAGCCGCGTCGGCGACGACCAGATGGGCCGCTTCCTCAGCGAGACTCTCGCGCACGAAGGTTGCGACGTTTCGCACCTGCGCGTAGACCCTGACCGCCTGACCGCCTTCGTCCTGCTAGGCATCAAGGATCGCGACACTTTTCCGTTACTGTTCCACCGCGAAAACTGCGCGGACATGGCGATCGAGGTCGACGATATCGACGAAGCGCACATCGCCTCGGCGCGCGCGCTCGCCATCACCGGCACGCACCTGTCCACTCCAGACACGCTCGCCGCCTGCCGCAGGGCGCTCGATCTCGCCCGCAAGCATGGACTGCGCCGCGTGCTCGACATCGACTACCGTCCCGTACTCTGGGGCCTTGCGCCGCGCAGCGACGGCGCCACGCGTTTCGTCGCGAACGCGCACGTGACCGCGCATCTGCGCGAAATGCTACCGTCGTTCGACCTGATCGTCGGCACCGAGGAGGAATTCCGCATCGCCGGTGGCGCTGACGACCTGATCGCCGCGCTGCGCAAAGTGCGTGCGGCGAGTCCTGCCCTGCTCGTGGTCAAACGCGGCGCGCTGGGCTGCAACGTGATCGATGGTGTCATTCCCGCACGCATCGACGACGCGCCGCTGTTCCGCGCGCCGCACGTCGAGGTACTCAACGTGCTCGGCGCGGGCGATGCATTCATGGCCGGATTCCTTTCCAGCTGGCTGCGCAACGAGACCATCGAACGCTGCTGCGCCTGGGCGAACGCCTGCGGGGCGATCGTCGTCTCGCGCCACGGCTGCGCGCCGGCGATGCCGAGCCGAGCCGAACTCGAGCATTTCCTTGCCCAAGCCGAGCGCGACCCGGCGCGCGCGCGCCGCCCGGACCTCGATGCCGATCTCGCCCACCTGCATCGCGTCAGCGTGCCGCGGCCACACTGGGACGATCTGCACGTGTTCGCCTTCGACCATCGCAGCGCGCTCGAAGAACTGGCCCGCCGTCACGGAGCGAACGCGGCGACACGACTTTCCCTGTTCAAAAGCCTGCTGCTGCGCGCGACCGAGCAAACCGAGCGCGTATCCGGCCTATCCGGCCGCATCGGCGTGCTGATCGACGACCGCTATGGCCAGGACGCGCTCAACTGCGCGAGCGGACGCGGCTGGTGGATCGGCCGTCCGGTCGAGCTGCCCGACACGACGCCGCTCGCGTTCGAACGCGGCCGCTCGATCGGCACGCATCTCATCACCTGGCCGCACGAACACACGATCAAATGCCTGGTCGTCTTCGATCCCGACGACGCCGTGCAGCGCGCCGAACAAGGTCGGCAACTGCGCACGCTCTACGACGCCGCCTGTGCGAGCGGCCACGAATTGCTGATCGAGGTCATCGCGCCGTCGCGCGCGGCGCCGGCGCAGCGCGGAGATTTTGTGCGCCGCGCGATCGAGCGCATCTACGCCTACGGCATCAAGCCGGAATGGTGGAAGCTCGCGCCCCTCGATGCGACCGACTGGCCCGCGCTCGATGCGCTGATCATGCGCAACGATCCTTGGTGTCGCGGCGTGCTCCTGCTCGGTGCCGACGCGCCGTTTGCCGAACTCTCCGCCGGCTTTGCGGCCGCCGCGGCCAGTACGACCTGCCGCGGCTTCGCCGTCGGCCGCAGCGTATTCGCCGAACCGGCGCGCGCCTGGTTCGCCGGCGAGATCGACGACGACGCGCTCGTCGCGCGCGTGCATGCCAACCAGCGCGAACTCGCTGCACTCTGGCGCGCGGCGCGCGACAATATCGTCCAAGACGATACGAAAAGACTTTCCGCAAGCGCATGAACAACCCGACGGTACGACTCACGATGGCGCAGGCACTGGTGCGCTATCTCGCAGCGCAACAGGTGCGCATCGACGGCGAAACCGTGCCGCTGTTCGCCGGCGTGTTCGCGATCTTCGGCCACGGCAATGTCGCTGCACTCGGCGAGGCGCTGTACGAATATCGCGACGCACTGCCGACGTATCGTGCGCACAACGAACAGGCGATGGCGCATACCGCGATCGCCTACGCCAAGGCGCAGGCACGCAAGCGCATGATGGCCGTGACCACCTCGATCGGACCAGGCGCGACCAACCTCATCACCGCCGCCGCACTCGCCCACGTCAACCGCCTGCCCGTGCTGCTGCTGCCCGGCGACGTCTTCGTCTCGCGCGCGCCCGACCCGGTGCTGCAGCAGATGGAAGATTTCGCCGACGGCACGGTCAGCGTCAACGACTGTTTCAAGCCGGTGTCGCGCTACTTCGATCGCATCGTCGCACCATCGCAGTTGCTGACCGCGCTGCCGCGCGCCATGCACGTGCTGACTGATCCAGCGTTGTGCGGCCCGGTCACGCTCGCCTTGCCGCAGGACGTGCAGGCCCACGCGTTCGACTATCCCGCCGCATTCTTCGAACCGCGCATCGTGTCTGCAGCCGCGACGATACCGCCGCCCGAACAAATCGCGGCTGCCGCGGACGCGCTGCGTGCGGCGCGGCGCCCGATCATCGTTGCCGGTGGCGGTGTCCTCTATGGCGACGCTGCGGAAACACTGCGCGCCTTCGCCGAGCGCCACGCGATTCCGGTCGCCGAGACACAGGCCGGCAAGGGCAGCCTGCCCTGGGATCATCCACTGCAACTCGGCCCGGTCGGCGTCTGCGGCAGCACGGCCGCGAATGCGCTCGCTGCGGAAGCTGATTTCGTCCTCGCGGTCGGCACGCGTCTCGCCGACTTCACCACGGGCTCGAACGCGTTGTATCCCAAGGCACAGCTCGTCACGCTCAACGTCAATGCCTACGACGCGCAGAAAAATTCGGCGCTCGCGATCACCGCGGATGCGAACAAAGGTCTTGACGCGCTCACGCAGGCACTGAACGACTGGAGCGCGCCGACAGCGTGGCGCGATCACGCCGGGCAACTTGGCGGCGAATGGCGCGCCACCGTCAAGCGCCTGACCGCCGCGCGCGATTTGAAGCCTGGCGAATTACCTTACGAAGCCGATGTGATCGGCGCCGTGCAGCGCTCGGCTGCCGATTCGACCGACAACGACATCGTCGTCTGCGCCGCAGGCGGCCTGCCCGGCGAGCTGATAAAGCTGTGGCGCACGCGCATGCCGGGCGGCTATCACGTCGAATACGGCTACTCGTGCATGGGCTACGAAATCGCCGGCGGCCTGGGCGTGAAGATGGCCCAGCCGGGGCGCGAAGTCATCGTCATGGTCGGCGACGGCAGCTACCTCATGCTCAATTCCGAAATCGCCACTTCGGTGATGCTCGGGCACAAGCTCATCGTCGTCGTGCTCGACAACCGCGGCTTCGGCTGCATCGGCCGTCTGCAGCGCGCCTGCGGCGATGTGCCGTTCAACAATCTGCTCGACGAGGATTGCACCACCGCCACCAGCGGCGCACCCTCGGTCGATTTTGCCGCGCACGCGCGCGCACTCGGTGCGAGCGCGGAACACGTCGGCAACATCATCGAACTGGAACAGGCCATGCAACGTGCACGCGCCGCAACGAGCACCTACGTCATATCGATCCGTACCGACGCGCACCGCAGCACACGCGAAGGCGGGAGCTGGTGGGAGGTGGCCGTGCCCGAGGTTTCCTCGCGCGAATCCGTACGCGAGGCGCGCACGGGCTACGAAGCGGCGCTGCGCAGGCGCGACGACGACTCGGAGACATGACGATGAGCCTGCTCGTCAGGGCGCGCCGCGGCGCGCAGCATCTGGTCCACGTCACGCCGGAATCGGCCGGCTGGCGCCACGTCGGCTTCGATGCCTGGCGCCTCGACGCGGGCGACGAACTGCGCATCGACGTTCCGGACGATCGCGAAGCCTGCCTGGTCGTGCTGCGCGGATCCATCGATTTCGAAGCTGGCTCGCTGCGTCGCGAAAACTTCGGTGGACGCGCCAGCGTCTTCGCCGCACAACCGCCGCCCGCCTTGTATGCACCACCGCAGACGAGCGTGCGCGTGTGCGCGCACGATGAGGTCGAGCTTGCTCTGGCCAGCGCGCCGGCGACGGGCCGCTACCCGGCGCGTGTGATCGAACCCGCGACGATGGCGCGATCGACGCGCGGCAGCGGCACGAACGCACGCTACATCTGCGACGTGCTGCCGCAGACCGAAGAAGCGGAATCGCTGCTCGTCGTCGAGGTGCGCACGCCGGCCGCGCATTCGTCGAGTTATCCGCCACACAAGCACGACGCCGACGATCCGCCGAACGAGACTCAACTCGAAGAGGTCTACTACCACCGCATCGATCCAGCGCAGGGTTTCGCGTTCCAGCGCGTCTATACCGACACGGGCGATCTCGACGAGACCATGGCCGCGCACAACCACGATGTCGTCCTCGTCCCGCGCGGCTACCACCCCGTGGTGATGCCACACGGCTACAACGGTTACTACCTGAACGTCATGGCCGGACCGCGGCGCGAATGGCGCATGCGCAACGATCCGGCGCACGAGTGGATGCTGAAGTAGACCTCCAATCGCAACCTACTGAGAACGTGCCTCTTCGGCGAACAACTTGCCGATCTGCGCGAACAGCTTGAGGTCGTTCAGCGAATCCTCGAGCGTCGTTTTGACCGGGCCGCCGTTGACAACGGCCTCGTGGAAAGCATCCAACTCGCCGCGGAACGGATCCTCGTGGAACGGCCCCACGATCTCGGTCACGGTTTCGCGATCACCCGAGCGGGTGATCTCGAGCTGTGTCGGCAGATGCCGGATGTACGGCGTGTCGTAGTTGATCTTGAACATTGCGCGGTCGCAGAGCACGTCGATGCCCGAGTCGAAGCGCGCGATATGGTTGGTCACCGCCTCATACACTGCGGTGAAATGGCCGTAGTCGAACAGCACGGCGATCGCCTCACCGCCATTGCGCTGGCGCGCGGCGAAGACGTTGGGCGTACCGAACAACTCGCGCATCGCCGAGAAACTGTGCGAGGACAGGCCAGTCAGCACCTGATAGCCGCGCACGACCGCTGCTGGTGCATCGGCGCCGACCACGGCGCGCAGCATTGCCTGCGTGCGCGCCCTGCCCTCGGCTATCACGGCCTGCGGCACGTCGGTCGGCTTGAACACGGGCCGCGTCTGCGCGACAAAGAACGGCGCCTCGCAGATCAGGTCGCGTACGCGCACGTGCTGCACTTCGTCAAACGCCGGCAGGCGCTTCTTGAGTTCGAGGAACGGTCGCGCGAAGCGGCGCATGTAGCCGACAAAGATCGTCTTCGTGTAGCCGCGCGCGCGCTCGATCAGCGGCAGCAACTGTTCGGCATTCAGACACACCGGCTTTTCGATGAAGACGTGCTTGCCCGCCTCGATCGTACGCGTCAGCAGATCGGCATGCAGGTGATCGGGCGTGAGGATGAAGACTGCGTCGATGTCCTTGTCTTCGATCAACGCTTCGGCATTGGCGTGCGTGCGTGCGCCGTAACGCTGCGCGACATGCTCGGTCAGGCTCGGCGAAACGTCGCTGACTGCCGCGATCCTGTACCGCGCATCATCGGCCAGCAACGGCAGGTGCATGAGCTGGGCGACTTCGCCCAAGCCGATCAGTCCGACGCGTATCGTCATTGCACGCCTCCACTCAGCGACCGGAGGAACTGCAGGTTCTTGCGCGCCAGCGTCACCGGCTCTTCGGTCTGGGTCGGGCTCCAGTCCTGCTCGATGATGCACGGCCCCGCATAGTTCTTCTCGGCGAGCAGCTTCATCACCGCGCGAACGTCCACCGCACCGTCGGTCAGCGGCGCAAAGATGCCCGCCTCGGACGCCTGCGCGGTGTCGATCTCGCCGCGCACGAGGCGCTCGCGCACCTTCGCGTCGACGCTCTTGAAATGCACATAGCCGATGCGCGACCAGACCTTGCGCATGTACGCCGCCGGGTCCTGTCCCCAGGCCGCGTGGTGGCCGGTGTCGAAGCAGAGATTGACTTCGGTGTCCTGCAGCAGGCGATCGATCTGCACCTCACGCTCGACGCAGGTGCCGAGATGCGGGTGGAAGGTCATCGCGATGCCGTATTCCCCGGCCAGGCGCTGCTGCGCGTCGCGCACCATGCCGACCACGGTCGTCCAGCCGGCCTCGTCGACGACGCCGCGCCGGCCGGGCGGATACCAGTTGCCCTCGTCCATGATGACGACGTGCTTCGAACCCGCATCGCTGACGAGCTTGCCGAGCTGATCGATCGTCGCGAGCAACGCCTCGTGCGTCGACGGATCGGCGAGCGTGTGCACGTGCGTCGCCCCGGTCAGCGCGAGTCCGCGCGCCGCCAGCGCATCCTTGAGCCGGGTTGTGTCGGTCGGCAGGAAGCCGAGCGGGCCAAGTTCAGTCGTCGCATAACCCGCCTCGCGCACCTGGTCGAGATACTGGTCGGGCGTGTAGCGGTTGTCCTTCGGATAGTAGATGCCCCAGGAACAGGGGGCGTTGCCAATCGATAGCATGGTCGTACCTTTGCTGATGAAAACGAAGTTCTAGTTCGGGGAACTTTCCGCGCCGCCGGGGATGCGCACGCCTTGCGCGTCGAACAGCGTGATCCGGTCCGTGTCGAAGGCGAACGCAGCGTCGCCGTCGATGCGCACCGTCGCATCGCCGAACACGCGTGCGGTGACGCGCACGCCGCCGTCGAGATCGAGCGTGACGAGGCTTTCCGGCCCCATCGCCTCGTTGGCGAACAGTTTGCCGCGCAGACGATTCGTCCCCGCATCGCCCTTCGCGATACGCAAATGCTCGGGGCGCACACCGACCGTGATGCGATCGCTGTGCTCGAGCGCGCGATCGAGCGCCAGCCAACTCGCAAACGGCGATACCTCGAGCCCGGCACCGCGCAGCGTAATGCCGTGTTCGCTGCGAGCTGCCTCTACCGCAACCAGGTTCATCGGCGGATCGCCGACGAAGCCGGCAACGAAGGTCGTCGCGGGCCGCCGATAGATTTCGAGTGGCGGCGCGTACTGCACGATGTCGCCCGCGCACATCACCGCGATGCGCGTCGACAGCGCCATCGCCTCGGCCTGGTCGTGGGTCACGTAGACCGCGGTCATGCCACGGCTGCGCTGCAGGTGATACAGAAACGCCCTCGCCTCCACGCGCATGCGCGCATCGAGGTTGGACAGCGGCTCGTCGAACAGGAAGGCGTCGGCCGGATGCACGAGCGCACGTGCGAGCGAGGTGCGCTGCTGCTGCCCGCCGGAGATCTGCGCAGGCAGGCGGTCGAGCAAGTGGTCGATATGCAGCACCTGCGCGATCTCGCCTGCCTTTTCATGTCGCGCTGCCTCGACGACGCCGCGCACCTTGAGCGGATAGGCGATGTTGTCGGCAATCGTCATGTGCGGATACAGCGCGTAATCCTGGAACACCATGCCGATATTGCGGTCCTTCGGCTGCGCACAGGTGACATCGCGGCCGCCGATGCGAATGCTGCCGCGCGTCGGCTGTTCGAGCCCGGCGATCATGCGCAGCGTCGTCGTCTTGCCGCAGCCGGAGGGACCGAGCAGGCAGACGAATTCGCCGTCGCCGATCGCAAGGTCGATTTCGCGGATCGTATCGACCGCGCCGAAGCTCTTGCCGATCTTGTCGAGTTGGATCGATGCCATGAGCAGCCTTCAGGATTTGATTCCGCCGAAGAAGCGGAACCCGTATTTGCGGTTGACGTACCAGTACAGCGCGATCACCGGTAGCGAATACAACACCGAGTACGCCGCGAGCAGCGGCACGATCGGCGTGCCGGCCTGCGAATAGAACGAATAGATCTCGACCGACGCGGGCATGCGCTGCTCGCTGCGCAGGAGCACGAACGGGATCAGGAATCCGCCCCAGACCTGGACGAAGGCCCACACCGCAGCGATCGTCACGCCCGGCCGCAGCACCGGCACGACGACGTCGACGAACGCGCGCCATTGCGATGCGCCGGCGACCAGTGCCGACTCCTCGTAGCCGCGCGGAATACTGGCGATGAAATCGCGCAGAATGAACATCGCCGTCGGCAACAGGCCTCCCGCGAAGACGAGGATCACCGCGAGCTGCGTATCGATCAGGCCAAGCGCGTTGACGATCAGGAAGATCGGCACCATCGCCGCCGATCCCGACACGACCGAGGAGAACAGCAGCAGCACGTATTCGATCGCGCGCTTGCCGCGCAGCGTCGTGCGCGCTAGCGCATAGGCAGCGAGCGTCGCTGTCGTCGCGACGAGCAGCACCGTACCGAACGCCTGCAGCAGCGAGTTGAGCAGCGCGCCGACGGCGGCTCCGTTGGCGAACACGCGCGAGAAGTTGGCCAAGGTCGGCGGCGCCGGCAACGCCAGATCGAGATCGGCGTGCGCGTTGAACGGCGCGAGCACGAACCAGATCAGCGGCAGCGCGAACGCGGCGCCGAGCAGCGCTGCGCCGACGCTGAAGACAATGCGCGAAACCAGCACGCGGTGGTTCATGCGGCCTTCCCCTTCTTGCGCAGGCCGCGCTGCGCGAGGCGCAGATAGGCGAGCGAGAACGCGAGATTGATCAGCATCACGATCACGCCGATCGCCGAGCCCTTGCCGAACTCGAAACTCTTGAACGCGATGCGGTAGGTGTAGATCGGCAGGATGTCGGTCTCGAACGACGGACCGCCCGCGGTCAGCAGGAACGGCGTGAACACGTTGAACGTCCACATCGTGATCAGGATCAGGTCGGTGACGATGTGGCCGCGGATCAGCGGCAGCACAATGTCGCGCAGCTTCTGCCAGCCCGAGGCACCGACGACATCGGCCGTTTCGAGATAGCTCGGCGGAATCGACTGCAGCGCCGCGTCGAACAGCATCATCGAGAACGCGGCGCCGCGCCAGGCGTTGAACACGCAGATCGTCAGGAACGGATGCTCGATCAGGAAATCGGCCGCGGGAATGTGCAACCCGTGCAGCAACTGGTTGAGCGTGCCCGCGTCGCGGTCGAGATAGGCGAACCAGGCGAAGCCGACGACAACGTCAGGCAGGATCCAGGCGAGCATGACAATGCCCTGCAGCAGCGACTTCGCGCGCGGCGACAGTTCGCGCGAAATCCACGCGAGCACAAGGCCGAGCACTACCTGTCCGCACAGCGCCGAGAGCACCACGAACTGGATCGTCAGCCACAGCGACGGGCCGAAGCCGCCCTGGCTCCAGAACGTCGCCGGATCGAACAGGTCGAGATAGTTCTTCAGCCCGACGAACTGCGGATGCAGCGCGTTCGCACCGAGCAGGCTGCGATTCGTGAAGCTGACCGCGATGATCCAGAAGAACGGGAACACGACGAACAGGCCGATCAGCACGGCGGCCGGCGTCATGAACGCGACGCCGATGCGCGAGGACACGTTGGCGCCGCGCGAACTCACGAACCGCTCTCTTGCGGCAGATCGAACGCGACGACGCGATCGGCACCGACGATCTGCCTCACCGCGGCCGCGTACTCGGCCATCGCCGCGCGCGGCGAGAGCTTTCCGGCGATCACGCTTTCGGTCATGCGCTGGATCTCGACCGAGACCTTTTCGTAGTCCGCGTCGATCGGCCGGATCGTCGTCAGCGGCAGCAGTTCACGACCGCTGTCGCGCAGAAATTCCGAATGCGGCGGCAGCACATCGTCGCGCACGCACAGGTGTTCGTTGAATTCCTGATAGCGCCGCAATGTGGGCGCCGAATTCATGAACGCGAGCAGCGACCATGCTTCGCGCGGATGCTTAGAATGCGGATTGAGAACGAAGCTGTTGCCACCCGAAACGCTGATGAAATCCTGCCCGCGCACCGCGCTGCCCGGCGTGCGCGCGGGCATCTTCGTCCAGCCGACGACCTCGTCGCGATTCGCGATTGGGAAATCGCCCTGCGGATCGATCGCGGTGTAGTAGAACCAGTTGCTCTCGACCAGGATCGCGCTCTTGCCGCGCTGGAAATCGGTGAAGCTGCGGTTGCGCCCGCTGACCAGGCGTTGCGTGCGCGCTTCGCCGAGCTTCTCGTCGATGTACACAGTCTTGTAGAAATCGAGCGCGGCGAGCATGCCCGGGCCCTGCACGATCCAGCGGCCCTGCGCATCGCGCAATTCCTCGCCGGTGCCAGCAAGCAGCATCAGCCAGCCCTGCATCGTCGTCGCCTCGCCCATGGCCACGCCGGCGTTGATCTGCAGCGGATAGCTTGCGGGATCCTGCCGTTTCAGCGCACGCACGGCATCCAGGATGTCCTGCCAGGAACGCGGCTGCCAGTGATCGGCATCGAGGCCCGCACGGCGGAACACGTCGCGCCGGTAGAAGATCATGCGCACATCGGTCTGCTCCGGCACGCCGTAACGCTTGCCGCGAAAACGCACGAGTGCCTGCGCACTGTCGGGAATATGCGACCAGCCTTCCCAGGCATTCGCTTCCGGCCCGGCGACTTCGTCCAGCGGCTTGAGCAAGCCCGCATCGACGAAACCCGGAATCTGGAAGCCGTCGAACTCGGCAAGATCGGCGCCCTGCCCCGTGGCGAAATCGAGCGCGAGCTGCTGCGACATCTGTTCGGCGCTGCCGGCGAATTCGCGCAGCTTGACCGTCACCTCGCGCCCCTGCGCCTTCGCCGCGGCGACGTATCCGGGGACCACGACCTGCTTGAGCCAGCGCGCCTCGGAACCATTCACACCGCCTTCAACGCAGCGACAGGCAATCGATAGTTCGACCGGCTCAGCCTGGGCCATCGCGCACGATATCGCGCCGAGCAGCAACGCCGCGACGCGCACGATCGAGGCGCGGTGCGTCAAGCGGGTGTGCAGCGTCGCCGGCATTGCTATTCTCTATCCTCGGCAGAAGCGGAGCTTCGGGAAGTCGAGCTTAAGCATGCCGCAACGCTATTGCAATTTGCATTGCAAAATTTGAATATTTGGAATGTAAATTCCAAATATTGGACTGCCATGACTGCGTCGACCATCCACCTCGTTTTCAAGACGCACCTGGACATCGGCTTCACCCAGCTTGCCGAGCGCGTGCGCCGGCAATACCACGATGTCTTCATTCCCGGCGCGATCGACACGGGCGAGCATTTCCTGCGCGAAGACCCGCAGCAGCGCCTGTTCGCCTGGACCACGGGCGCCTGGCTGATCTGGGATCACCTCGAAACGCAGCCACCCGAACGCGTGCGCCGGCTCGAACACGCGATCGCGCACGGCCTGATCCGCTGGCATGCGCTGCCGTTCACCACGCACACTGAATTGATGTCGCCTGCATTGCTTCGCGCAGGATTGTCGTATGCACAGGAACTCGACCGCCGTTTTGGCGTGCAGACCATCGCGGCGAAGATGACCGATGTGCCGGGCCACACGCTCGGCATCGTGCCGTTGCTCGCACGCACGGGCGTGAAGTTCCTGCATATCGGAGTGAACACGGCGTCGACGCCGCCCGACGTCCCCGACCTGTTCCGCTGGCGCGCGCCGGGCGGCGAGGAAATCCTCGTCGCGTATCAGAAGAGTTACGGCTCAACGTATTTCGTCGAAGGCACCGATCTCGCCCTGAGCTTCGCGCACACGAACGACAACATCGGCCCGCAGAGCGTCGGCCAGGCGGTCGACTGCCATCGTGACCTGCGCGACGAATATCCCGATGCCGACATTCGCGCTTCTACGCTCGATGCGTTTGCCGAGGCAATATGGCCGCTGCGCGAGCGCTTTCCGTTGATCGAGCGCGAGATCGGCGATTCGTGGATCCACGGCGTCGGCACCGACCCGGCCAAGGTCTCGCGCTTCCTCGCGCTGCAGCGACTCTACGACCGCTTCGAAGAGGAAGGCCTCACGCCGCAGCGCACGGCGTTCGGCCGCCGCCTCTGCCTCGTGCCGGAACACACCTGGGGCGTCGACATCAAGACTTACCTGCGCGACGAAACGCACTGGGATCGCGACGACTTCGAGCGCGCGCGCCGCGACGATCCGCGCTTCGCGTTTTGCGAATCGTCATGGACTGAACAACGCGCGTATCTCGACACTGCCGTCGATGCACTCGATGACGAGGATCGCGCCCTGGTGAGCGCCGTCACCGACGCGGCGGGTCCGACCGTCAGCGCAATCGCAAGCGGGCCGACGACAACGGCATCGGACATCGATATCGGCGGCTGGCGCCTCGTCATCGACCCGATCTCGGGCGCCGTGCGCAGCCTGTCCTCACCGGGTGGCAAAAGCATCGCCGGCAACAACCTGATTTCGTACGCCTACGAGAGTTACGACGCCAACGACGTCGCCACGCACATGTGCACCTATTTGACCGATCGCGTGCGCTGGGCGTTGCTCGACCATGGCAAGCCCGGACTCGAACACGCGCACACGGCGCGGTCGGCGCGCCATGGCACGGAGTTGATCGGCGTCGAGCATGGGCCCGATCGCGTCGTGCTGCGCTGGCGCGCGCCTGCTGCCGCGCATGAGCAACTCGGCGCGCCCGAGCATGTGTCGCTCTGCATTCGGCCGCTCGGCGCGACGCAACTCCGATTCGAACTCGTGATGCACGACAAGCCGGCAAACCGCATGCCGGAGGCGAGCTTCCTCGCGTTCGCGCCCGCCGCTGCGCAGGCGTGGCAGTTGCACAAGCTCGGTATCTGGCTGCCGGCTGGCGACGTCGTGCGCAACGGCGGCGGCGCGCTCCAGGCCACATCGGCGCTGCGGGCGAAGCTGCCTTCCGGCGCGACGCTGCGGATCACGCCGTTCGATTCGCCGCTGGTCGCTCCTCTCGATGCGCCGTTCATGACGTTCATGAGCACGCCACCGAATTTTTCCGCAGGCGTCCGCTTCAACCTGCACAACAACAAGTGGGGCACGAATTTCCCGATGTGGTGCGCGGGCACGCTGCGCTTCCGTTTCGATCTCGAAATCGCGTAGCCCCGCAACTTGCGGACACCGCGCGCGAGTCGCCGCGCTGACATCCGCACAACACAAAACAGCGCTAGATTCGTGTCCCGTCCGCGGCCGCCGAACGGCTCCGCCGGGGCAGATTCTTGTGCGCAAATGGAATTTTTTTTCCAACTGAAATAATGTTGCAATGCAAATTGCAATAGAGTTTGCCGCTACCTATGCTCGCTCGGCCTGACCGGCGCGCACCACACGCTGTCTCCCTCCCCGTTGCCAACGTCCTTCACCCGGAGATTCGTACATGTGCCAATACCGCATTCTGACCTTGTGCAGCACACTCGCCCTGTCCTGCGTGCTTGCGACGGCCGCATACGCAAGCGAAGCCGCGCCCACGCCCGCGCCGGCCGACGCCAATGCCGCCGCGCCCGATCCGCAGACCACGCCGTCCGATGCGTCGGCGAAAACGACGCAGAACCTCGAATCGGTCGTCGTCACCGGCCGCGCCGGTGTCGATGCGCGCAGCAAAGAGCAGACCAGCTACTCGATCACCCAGATCGGCGAGGAAGCGCTGCGCTTGCAGGCGCCGACGAGCGTGACCGAATCGCTGAAGTCCGTGCCTGGCTTCTGGGTCGAAGCGTCGGGCGGTGAAGCGAGCGGCAACGTGCGCGCGCGCGGTATTCCGGTCGACGGCTTCGGCTCGATCACCCTGCTTGAGGACGGCGTGCCGATCCAGCACGATCCGGGCCTGACCTGGTACAACGTCGACCAGGCGTTCCGCCTCGACGAAACGATCGACGGTATCGAAGTCGTGCGCGGCGGCCCGTCGTTCCTGTTTTATCCGAACGCGCCCGCAGCGGCGGTCAACTACATCCCGCGCAAGGTCGGCGAGGAAGCTTCGGGATTGTTCAAGTACACCTGGGGCGACTACGGCTACAACCGCGCCGACTTCTGGTACGGCGCACCGATCGGCAACACCGGCTGGAAGTATTCATTCGGCGGCTTCTATCGCCAGGCCGAGGGCATCCGCGATCCGGGCTACACCGGCGACAAGGGCGGCCAGATCCGCGGCACGATCTCCAAGGAATGGGAGGACGGCAAGTTCAGCCTCGACGTGAAGCATCTGAACGACCACGTCGATTTCTTCGTGCCGGTTCCGCTGCATCGCGATTCTTCGGGCGATATCGTCGCAGTGCCGGGCTTCGACGGCAACTACGACACCGTTGCCGGCCCCGAAACCGCGCACATGACGTTCCATACCAGCGAAGGCCCGTACAACTTCAACGGCGCCAAGGGCACCTACGTCAATCGCACCCAGGTGACGGCCAAATTCGAGCAGAAATTCGGCGACGACTGGAAGTTCTCCGACAGTTTCCGTTACAGCACGACCAACACCAAGCGCAACGGCACGTTTTCGAACTCGGTGCTTTCGGGCATTGCCGAACTCACCTCGCTGAACACGGCCGGGAATCGCGCGCTGTTCCCGGGGGCGACGGGCTTCCAGTTGCGCTACACGGACAACCCGAACCAGCTTTTCGATCTCGGTTCGCTCGCCTCATCGGGATCGGGACAGCTCAACGGCCAGAACGGCAACGGTCTCGTCCTCGTCAACCAGTTGCGCCCGCTGTGGATGCCGGAGCGCGAATACAGCAACGACGCGCACGTGTCGACCAAGTTCGATTTCCTCGGCGCGCACGACTTCACGGCCGGCGTCTACTACTCGCATCAGAACATGGACTTCAACCGCGTGTCGTCGATCGTGCTGACCGACGTGCAAGGCAACGCACGCCTGCTGGACGTGGTCGCGGTCGATGCCAGCGGCAAGCCGCTCGGCAGCCTGACAGCCGGCGGCATTCTGCGCAACGGTTCGGAGTACGAACGCGACACCGGCAAGCAGGACAGCTATGCGTTCTATCTCGGCGACGAATGGCAGATCACCCACGACTTCCGCCTGGACTTCGGCTGGCGCTGGGACAAGAACGAGATGCACAACACCAACACGACGCGCCTGCCGGCAACGAGCAGCTTCGTCTACAACGGGGTGACCTACTACAACCAGGGTGGCAACTATCTTTGCAATCTGAACGACGGGCTGTTCGCCGATACCCAGGTCGCCTGCGCCAACCCGAACAATCCGTTCACCACGACGGACCATTCCTTCAGCAAGACCGGTTGGACGGTCGGTGCAAACTATCAATTGACCGATCGCGCCGGCCTGTTCGCGCGCTACACCTCAACCTATCGCCTGCCGAACTTCAGCACGTTCGTCGCCAACTCGCTCGCGCTGCCGATCACGCAGACGATGGACCTCGGTGAGGTCGGCGCCAAGTGGGGCAGCGAATGGGCGACGTTGTACGCCACCTGGTTCTACACCAAGTACGACAATGTCACGTTCAGTACCCAGGTTCTCGCCCCCGACAACGTGACCTTGCTCGCGCAGACCGCGGTCGCCCAGACCAAGACCACAGGCTTCGAGCTCGAAGGCGACATCACCCCGACCGCCTGGTTCGACCTGCACTTTTCGGCGACGATCGAAGATCCGAAATACCAGAATCTGCGCGCGACGATCTACAGCAAGGGTTCCAGCGGCAATCTCGTGCCGACGATTTCCGATTTCAGCGGCAATCAACTGATCCGCGTGCCGAAGGTGAGCTATCGCCTCGCTCCGCGCCTCATGCTGCTCGACAACAAGCTGCAGCTGCAGCTGTCGTACGAATACGAAGGCAAGCGCTATTCGGACACGGCCAACCTGTCGGTGCTGCCCGAGTACCACGTCATCAACGCGAGCGCGGAGTACGACATCAACGAGCGCATGAGCGTGTTCGGCTACGTCGACAACCTGACCAACTCCGTCGGCCTGACCGAAGGCAATCCGCGCTCCGGCGACGTGATCTCGACCGATGCGGGCAAGACCGTGTTCCTCGCGCGTCCGCTGCTCGGTCGCGCCTATCGACTGTCGTTCATGTACAAGTTCTGACCGCGCAACGCGGTGAATGTCGCAAACCTATAACATGCGCCCGCAAGTCTCCTCTCTCCCGGCCTCGGTCGGGGGAGAGACTTTCCAGACATTCTCCCCGACGATGCGTGCCCGCTCTCGATTCGCTGCAAAAATGGCCGGCGGACTCCTGGTCCTCGGCACGTTGTTCCCGCATTGTCTCGCGGCGGCGGAAGCGCGCTGCAACGCTTCCGCGACGAACGCCGCCCAAGCCGGCGACAAGGCCTGTGCGCGCGCCTGGATCGACGCCAACCTGCGCCTCGACGATATCCAGGTGATCGGCACGCACAACAGCTACAAGCAGCACATGCCGCCCGAGGAATTC
>NZ_DASVOK010000399.1:0-6897 GCF_036383415.1 Rudaea sp.
TCCTGCGTTTTCGCGAGACGGCGGTGGTTGCCGAGCACGTCGCCCGATTCGCAGATCGGTCCGACGACCTGTACGAGCTCCGTCGCCAGTTCGTCGATGCGCGAGAGATTGACGATCTCGTGGTAGGCCTCGTACAGCGCGGGCCGGATCAGCGTGTGCATGCCAGCATCGACACCAACATAGCGGAACTCGCCCTTGCGCTTGAGCTGGTTCACGCGCGCGAGCAGCACGCCCGCGTCGGCGACGAGAAAGCGGCCCGGCTCGCTCCACAGTTTGAACTGCGGGTACGCGGCCTTCACTTCGGCGAGCCCTGCGGCGACGGCTTCGAGATCGAGTGGCGCCTCGTCGGCGCGCGCGGGCACGCCGTAGCCGCCACCGACGTTGAGCGAAGCGACGGTGCCGATCTTCTCGGCGATGCTCGCATGGTGGGCGAACACTTCCTTCCAATGCTTCGCATCGAGAATGCCCGAGCCGAGATGCGCGTGCAGGCCGACGATGCGCACGTTGTGCTGTTTGGCCAGGCTCAAGAATTCGTCGAGCTCGCTCAGCGACAAGCCGAATTTCGATTCGGCACCGCCGGTCTTGACCTTGTCGTGATGGCCGCGGGTGAAGTCGAGGTCGAGGCGCAACTCGATGTCGCGCCCGCCGAACAGGTCGCCCCAGTGCTCGAGCGGATGCAGGTTGTCGACGGTGATGCGCGCACCGGCCGCGATGCCGGCCGCGTAGTCCGCGCGCGAGCAGAAATTCGGCGTGTAGAGGATGTCGACGGCGGCGCCGAAGATTTCGCGCACATGCGCGATTTCGCCGGGCGAGACGCATTCGAGGCCGAAACCGGCGGCAGCGATCTCGCGCAGGATCGCCGGATGCGAATTCGCCTTGATCGCGTAGAACCAGCGATCGACCGCTTTGATCGTGCCGCGCAGCGCCTGCGCCTGCGCGCGTACCGTGGCGAGGTCGTACACGTAATGCGGCGTCGCCTGATCCGCCAGCTTGAGCAGCTCGTCGCGGCGCGTGCGCCACCAAGGCGCATTCTGCACTTGTTTCTTTTTATACAAATCCACCCAGCTCGGACCGAACACGGCCGAGTCTTCCACGCGCATCGCCTCGGCCTTGATCAGCAGGTCGTGCAACTGCGGCACGAGATCGGAAGCGGCACTCTCGTCGACGACGAAGGTCAGGTTCAGATTGTTCGACGACTGCGAAATCAAATGCACGCGCAGCGAGCCGAATTCGGCGAGGATCGTCGAGAACTTGTGCAGCATCGAACGCATGCCGCGCCCGACCAGGGTGATCGCCGCGCACGGCGCAATCACTTTCACCCGGCAGATTTCGGCGAGGTCGGTGCACAGCGCCGAAAGCACGTCGGTGTTGACCAGGTTCTCGCTCGGATCGAGCGAGACGGTGACGTTGGTTTCCGCCGTACCGACGAGGTCGATCGACAGGCCATGGCGCTTGAAGATCTCGAACACGTCGGCGAGGAAGCCGACCTGCTGCCACATGCCGATCGATTCCATCGAGATCAGCGTGATGCCCGTGCGCTGCGAAATCGCCTTCACGCTCGGCAGCGCATCGGCCACCGCAGCGCCGATTTCCGTGCCGGCGAATTCGGGATAGTTCGTGTCCTTGATCGCGAGCGGCACGCCGGCCTCGCGCACCGGGTTGATGCAGCGCGGATGCAGCACCTTGGCGCCGGTCGTGGCGATTTCCTGCGCTTCCTCGTAGTCGAGCTTCGACAGCAGGCGCGCGTTCGGCACGCTGCGCGGATTGGCGCTGAACATGCCGGCGACGTCGGTCCAGATCTCGACGATCTCGGCGTCGAGCAGCGCGCCGAAATAGCTCGCCGAGGTGTCGGAACCGCCGCGGCCGAGAATGACGGTCTCGCCGGCCGCGTTGCGCGCCATGAAGCCCTGGGTGATGAAGGTTTCGCCGAGCGACGGCAGCTTGGCGATCAGCGCATCGTCGCGCGCGGTCGGCACTTGGGCAGAAAGATAGCGGCCCCAGGCGCCCTGGTTCGGCAGCGCTTCGCTGAGCAGATGCTCACGCGAATCGAGCCAGCGCGTCGCCAGGCCTGACGCGGTCAGATACGCAGCGCCGAGCGTCGAGGACATCATCTCGCCGAGCGCGAGCACTTCGGCCTGCCAGGTCAGTGCGCCTTCCGCACGGCGCGGATCGGCGAGCAATTGTTCGAGCTTCGCCAGCCAGGCGTCGAGGCCGCTCGCGTCTTTCAGTTCCAGTTCGGCGAACATCGCGCGGTGCCGCGCGATGATCTCGTCGGCCACGGCGCGGCACTTGCCGGCGTCGGCGTGGCCGTCACCCGATCCTAGCTCACACAGGGCCTTCAGTTTGTCCGTCGTCCCTGACAATGCGGAAACGACGATAAGAACGTGTTTGCCCTGCGCCCGTTTTCCCTTGGCGATCGCCGCGATCTTGTCCCAGCGCGGCCGCGTCGAAACGCTGGTGCCACCGAATTTGAGTACAACCCACTGGGCGCCGTTCAAGGGCGCGCTGATCTTATTCACAGCGACACACTCACGATGGTTCCTATTGTTGAGGAGACGAAAGCGGACAGCGCAATTCTGCGCAATGAACTAGCAATAGTAAGGCGAAATGCTGCGTTCGCACAGGCCGCCGCCATGGCCGTGCGCCCGCCCGTTTCCCCGGCTCATGTCCACAATTTTTATCGCGGCGCACCAAACAACCTGTAACAAATGTAAAATAAACTTAACGTTTGTGCACAGACAAAGGACTCCCGATGCTCGCAACCCTTCGCGCCAAAGCCCTTCCCGTCGCCATCGCCGCGCTGTTGGCGGTAACCACGGCGAATGCCCAGAACATCACGACCTCCGGCATCAACGGCCGCGTGCTCGACGCCGCGGGCAAGCCGGTCGCCGGCGCGGTGGTGACGATCGTGCACGTGCCCTCAGGCACCTCGAAGGAAGTGACGACCGATGCGGAAGGCCGCTATTCGGCCCAGGGCCTGCGCGTTGGCGGTCCGTTCGAGCTCAAGGCGAGCGAAGCTGGCAAGGCCGTCGCCGAGCAGCACGATGTCTATCTCCAGCTGGGCCAGCCGTCGTCGATCAACCTGGCAGCCGCTGCGGCCGCCGGCCCGGCGCAGCTCGAAGGTGTGACCGTCACCGCCTCGGCGCTGGCGACCACGTTCGCCGCCGACAACAAGGGCCTGGCGACGACGATTTCGCAGCGCCAGCTCGACGCCACACCGAAGGGCAACCGCTCGATCGACGACATCGTGCGCCTCGACCCGCGCGTGACCGTGATGGACCAGGGTGTCGGCTCGTTCTCGGCCATCGGCCAGAACAACTGCTACAACAACATCGCGGTCGACGGCGTGACCCAGGGCGACCCGTTCGGCCTCAACGCCAACGGCCTGCCCTACCTGAAGACGCCGATCTCGCCCGAGACGATCGCCGAGTACCACATCTCGACCGCGAACTACGACGTGATCGCCGACACCGTCGGCGCCGACGTCAACGCGGTGACCAAGTCGGGCACGAACCAGTTCCACGGCAGCGCCTACTATTCCTACCGCAATGCCGACAAGCTCGTCGGCAACGCCGGCTGGCTGCCGAAGGACAACCACAACTATCCGTATCGCAACTACTTTCAGGACTGGACCGGCGGCTTCACCGTCGGCGGTCCGATCATCAAGGACACGCTGTTCTTTTTCGTTTCGGCCGAGCATGAAAAGATGTCCGGCCTTGGTGCGGACTCGGCCAACGGCCTCGATCCCTCGCTCGGCAACGGCGCCTCGACCAGCGGCAAGATCTCGCCCGGGGATCTGCAGAAGGTCATCGACATCGCCAAGCAGCTCGGCCTGACGCCGGGCACGTTCGGCGGCGTGCTCGGACTCACGTTCGACGACAAGCGCTATCTCGGCAAGATCGACTGGAACATCTCCGATCGCCATCGCGCCAGCTTCACCTACCAGCAGACCAAGAACGTGCAGCCGGCCGTCGCCGGCAACAGCACGAACAGCGTCGGCCTGTCGAGCTACACCTACACCAAGGCGATCAAGACCGACAACTACGTCGTCCACCTGTTCGATGACTGGACCGACAGCTTCTCGACCGAGGCCAAGGTCGGCTACCAGCATTTCGTCCAGGACACGACCGCGCCATGGCAGCAGCCGCAGGTGGCGGTGAACCTGTCGGCTGCAGGCAACGGCCCGACCGTCAACCTCGGCGAGGAACAGTTCCGCCACTATAACCACATCGACACGAAGAAGACGAGCCTGTTCTTCGCCGGCACCTACACCGTCGGCGACCACGCGATCAAGGCCGGCGTCGACTACACCAGCACCAAGATCTACAACCTGTTCGGCCAGACCGAATTTGGCGCGTATACGTTCTGGGGACTCGACAACTTCGCCCACGGCATCTACAACCGCTATACCCTGTTCCATCCGGCGCCGGGCTACAGCCTGCCCGACATCGCCGGTGCCTGGACCTACACCCAGACCAGCCCGTTCATCCAGGACACCTGGCAGGCCACTCCGCAGCTGTCGTTGCAGTACGGCATCCGCGTCGATATTCCTGACGCGAACAAGAAGCCGGTCTACAACGCCGCGTTCGAAAAGGCCTTCGGCTATCCGAACAACTACATGATCAGCTCGAGCGCTGCGGTGATCGAACCGCGCGTGTCGTTCAACTACAACTTCGAAACCGAGTACAAGACCCAGCTGCGCGGTGGCGTCGGCGTGTTCCAGAGCGCGCCGCCGGCGGTGTGGCTGACCAATCCGTACCAGAACAACGGCGTCACCCTGCTCTCGTACGTGAACACCGACTACACCAAGGCAGCGTTCAGTCCGGATCCGTTCCACCAGAACATCCCGGCCGGCGGTGGCGCGGGTTCGGTCGACACGGTTTCCAAAGACTTCAAGCTGCCGACTTCGCTCAAAACCAGCATCGCGCTCGACCGCGAACTGCCATGGTGGGGCCTCGTCGCGACGGCCGAGTACGAGCACATCCAGGTGATGAACGGCATCCTCTACCAGGCGATCAACTTCGGTGCGCCGACCGGCACGCTGCCTGACGGCCGCAACCAGTATTGGAAGATTCCGGGCGAAGCGCCGAAGACCGCCGACGCGCTGGCCAACCAGAACCGCAGCTTCGCCACCTCGTCGACGCTGCTGACCAATACGCACGAAGGCAAGGCTGACTCGATCACGCTGTCGGTCGACAAGCCGTTCACCGACGGCCTCTCGGGCAACGTCGCGGTGACCTTCAGCCACGCCACCGACGTCGATCCGGGCATCGACACGATCGCGTTCAATGGCTACCAGCGCGTCGCGCGCGTGAACCCGAACGACAACCGCCCGGCGACGTCGAACTACAACGTGCCGCGCGCGTTCAAGGCCTCGTTGACCTGGCAGCACAACTTCTTCGGCGACTACAAGAGCACCATCTCGAGCTTCTACAGCGGCCGCAGCGGCAACAACTACACCTGGGTGTTCGGCAACGACGTCAACGGCGACAACATCTCGGCGTTCGATCCGGTCTACATCCCGAGCGCGAACGATCCGAAGGTGGCCTTCGCCACCGGCACCACGGCGGCGCAGATCCAGCAGTTCAACGATTTCCTCGGCTCCGACAAATACCTCAAGGACCATCGCGGCCAGATCGCCGGCCGCAACGGCGCGAAGAACGCGTGGATCAACCAGCTCGACCTCAGCCTCGCACAGGAAGTGCCGGGCCTCTGGGGCAAGGGCGAGCTGCGTCTGGACATCTTCAACTTCCTCAACCTGCTCAACAAGCACTGGGGCGACACGCAGGTGGTCAGCACGACCGGCTACCCGACGCGCATCCTCGCCAACTACGCCGGCGTCAATGCGCAGGGCCAGTACGTCTACTCGTTGCCGACCGACAAGAACGGCAACTACCAGCCGCAGCAGAAGGTGTACTACGACGGCGGCTTCCTCGATCCGAGCCGCACCGTGTCGCGCTGGTCGATGATGGCGACGCTGAAATACACGTTCTGATCCACCGCCACGCTTGAAAACCGAAAAGCGGCCCGCCCTGTGCGGGCCGCTTGCGTTTTCGGGCTGTGCCGACGGGCGACGCCTCTCGACAGCGGCGCGCGACTTCGCCATGCTCGCGACTGAAAACTGGGAAGCGCAAGCATGTCCGACGAAACCGCGACCGCATCGGCCTCGACGCCCGGCTACCTGCGCCGCCTCGGCGTCTGGGACGCGAGCATGATCGTGGTCGGCGGCGTGATCGGCTCGGGCATCTTCCGCGTGCCGGCGGCCGTGGCGAAGCAGACCGGCTCGGCGACCGAGCAATTGATCGCCTGGGCAGTCGGCGGCGTGATCGCGCTGATCGGCGCGCTGTCC
The DNA here is from genome assembly GCF_036383415.1 of Rudaea sp. GTDB lineage: Bacteria > Pseudomonadota > Gammaproteobacteria > Xanthomonadales > Rhodanobacteraceae > Rudaea. The sequence goes on from NZ_DASVOK010000399.1 coordinate 6,350, forward strand.
TACGCCGAGCTCGGCGCGCGCCGGCCGAATGCGGGCGGCGGCTACGTCTACCTGCGCGAAGCATTCGGTCTCATCGTCGCCTTCGTCTACGGCTGGAACTTGCTGATCGTCAACCACTCGGGCGCAATCGCCGCGGTGTCGACCGTGTTCGTCGAATATCTCGGTGCCGCACTCGGCATCAAGATCGCCAATCCCGCGCCATGGGCGGTCGGCACCATCGTGTTCCTGACCGGGATCAACTGGTTCGGCATCCGCGCCGGATCGCTGGTGCAGAACATCCTCACCGTGCTCAAGCTGCTCGCGCTCGCCGTGCTGATCGCGGTCGGCCTTTCCGCTGGCGGTGCACCCGCGCCCGCGGCGCCGCCGCCACCGTTGCATCCGCTGACCTTCTTCGGCGCGCTGATGCCAGTGCTGTTCTCGTACGGCGGCTGGTACTACGTCAACGACATCGCCGGCGAGATCCGCGAGCCGCACCGTAATCTGCCGCGCTCGCTCATTTTCGGCATGCTGCTGGTGGCGGCGTGCTACCTGCTCGCGAACGCGGCGTA
>NZ_DASVOK010000400.1:0-5317 GCF_036383415.1 Rudaea sp.
CGACCGCGCTGTCGGGCGATCGCATCGGTGCGATCGGCTACGGCCCCGGCCTCAACGCGGAAGTGAAGCCTGGCGGCGGCGTGCGCGGCGCACTGCGCTGCCTGCGCGCGTTCGTCGAATGGGACGCAATCACGCGCGATGTGAAGGAATCGGTGCCGCTTTCGCAGGCGCTGCAGCGCGCGCGGCGTCTGGCACACCCCGGCACGCAGGTCATCCTGTTCACCGATGGCTTCGATTGCGACGAAGCCGCGGAGCCGGCGCTGACGATGCTCGCCGAGCACTGCGATGTCGCCGCGGTGATCCTCAGCGATCCGCTCGAACACGTCGCGCCGCCGCCCGCGCGCTACGCGCTGCTGGGTGACGGCGGCCCGATGCTGATCGATTTCGCCGCACAGCACACGCGTGCACGCTGGCCGGAGTGGTTTGAAGAACAGCGTGGCGCCTTCCTCGCCATGCTCAAGCGCCGCGCGCTGAACTCTACGGTGCTCGATACCTCAGCCGAGCCGGAGGCCGCATTGCGCAGCCTGCTCGGCCTCGATGCGCGCAAGAAGAAGGCGGGCTGAGATGCTGCAGGCCGCCGCCACGCAAGGCCCCGAGCTGCGCGACATCCACCTGCCCGCGCCGCCGTCGTGGTGGCCACCGGCGCCGGGTTGGTGGCTGCTCGCGATCCTCGCGATTGCTTTGTGTGTTTTTCTCTTTTTATACTTTTACAGAATGCACCAGCGCCGGCTGCGGCGCCGAGCGCTGCTCGCCGAGTTCGAGCGTACCGCGTCGTCGAAGATGGACGCGCCCGCGCTCGCGGCGGCACTGTCCGCTTTCCTGCGCCGGCTGGCGATACGCACGATGCCGTCCGCAGCCACTCTCGCGGGCGAGGCATGGCTCGCATATCTCGATGCCCGACTCGGTGGCGAGGAGTTTTCCAACGGCGTCGGCCGCGCGCTGATCGAGGCGCCATATCGCGCGCAGGCCGAGTTCGATGCGCCGGCACTGGTCGCGCTCGTGCGCCGCACAGTGCAAAAATTCTGTGAGAACGGTGTGGCGCATGTTTGAGTTCGCCTGGCCCTGGCTGTTCGTACTGTTGCCGCTGCCCTGGCTCGTTGCGCGTGCGCTCAAGCCCGCCTCAGCCGAGGCCGGCGCCGCGCTGCGCCTGCCGATCGCGCTTTCGGGTTTCGATCTCGCTGGTGGCGCGAATCCGGTCGCGCGCTGGAAGCGGTGGCTCGCGTGGCTCGCCTGGGTGTTGCTCGTCGCCGCGGCGGCGCGGCCGCAGTGGATCGGCGAACCGATCGATCTCGAACGCAGCGGTCGCGATCTCATGCTGATGGTCGATGCCTCGGGCAGCATGGACACGCCCGACATGCGCATTGGCGGCCAGGAAGTCACGCGCTACGGCGCGGTCAAGGCGATCGCGGGCGATTTCATCAAGCGCCGCGTCGGCGACCGCCTGGGTCTCATCGTGTTCGGCAGCCAGGCCTATCTGCTCACGCCGCTGACTTTCGATCGCGACACGGTCGGCAAACAACTCGCCGAGTCGGCGGTCGGCCTGCCGGGCCGCGAGACGGCGATCGGTGACGCGGTTGGGCTCGCGGTCAAGCGCCTGCGAGAGCGCCCCGAGGACAGGCGCGTCGCGATCCTGCTCACCGACGGCGTCAACGATGCCGGCGAGCTCGACCCGGCCAAGGCGATCGATCTCGCCGTCGCGGAAAAAGTGAAAATCTATACCATCGGCATCGGTGCCGAGGCGATGCGCATCAACGATGGTTTCTTCGGCAGCCGCGTGGTCAATCCTTCGGCCGAGATCGACGAGAAGATGCTTGCCGGGATGGCGGAGAAAACCGGCGGTCGCTACTTCCGCGCGCGCGACACGGCGGAGCTGGCGCAGATTTATCGCGACATCGACAGGCTCGAGCCCGGCGTCGACAAGGGCCAGCAATTCCGCCCGATCGACGAGCTGTTCTTCTGGCCGCTGGGTGCCTCGGTGCTGCTCGCTTTGCTCGGCGCATTTGCACCGCAAGCCGCATCGCTGGGTGCACCGTATCTCACGCGAACCCGCGAGGCCGCATCGTGAACGCGTTGCACGATTTCCACTTCCTGCGTCCGGTATGGCTGGTGTTGCTGCTCGCGCTGCCGCTGCTCTGGCGCATGCTGAAGTCGGCCGGCAGTGATGCGCAGGCGTGGCGTGGTGCGGTCGACGCACACCTGCTCGAACACCTGCTCGTGCGCAACGCGGATGCGGCGCCCACGCGTGGGCCGGTGTGGCTCGCGCTCGCTGCACTCGCGGTCGCGAGCCTCGCGCTCGCGGGTCCGGCATGGGAGCGCCTGCCACAGCCGCTCTACAAGAACCAGGCCGCGCGCGTGATCGCGCTGGAACTCTCGGGCACGATGCTTGCGCAGGACGTGAAGCCGAGCCGTTATGAGCGCGCGCGCTACAAGATCGCCGATATCCTCAAGCGTTCGGGCGACGCCCAGGTCGCACTGATCGCCTACGCGGGCGACGCCTTCGTCGTTGCGCCACTGACCGACGATGCGAATACGGTTGCCAGTCTCGTCGACTCGCTCGATCCGTCGGTGATGCCAGCGCCGGGCAACGACACCGGCAAGGCGATCGATCTCGGCATCAAGCTGATCCACCAGGCCGGGGTGCGCGACGGCGAAATCGTCCTGCTCGCCGATGGCGCGAGCAGCGACGCTGATGCAGCAGCCGCGCGTGCACGCAGCGCGAGCGTGCACGTGTCGGTGCTCGGCATCGGTAGCGCGCAGGGCGCGCCGATCGCGCTCGGCGAGGGCGGCTTCCTCAAGGACAAGACCGGTAACATCGTGCTGCCCAAGCTCGACAGCGCCGCGTTGGCCGATGTTGCTCGCGCGGGCGGCGGGCGCTATGCCGAATATCGCACCGACGCGGGCGATCTCGACACGGTGCTCGGCATGCTGGAAGCGGGCGGCGAAGCGGCGACGGATGCGGGCGGCGCCGAGGTGCAGAGCGCGCGCTTCCTCGATCGCGGGCCATGGCTGCTGCTCGCGCTGCTGCCGCTGGCCGCGCTTGGCTTCCGCCGCGGCTGGCTGATGCTGCTGCCGCTCGCGCTGCTCGCGCAACCGCAGCGCGCCGAAGCGAACGTGTGGACCGATCTCTGGCAGCGTGCCGACCAGCAGGCGCAAACGCAGCTTGACGCGGGCAATGCGAAGGAAGCGCAGGCGCTGGCGAAGAATCCCGAACTGCGCGGCAGTGCGGCGTATCGTGCGGGCGACTTCGCCGCGGCGACGACGGATTTCGCCGACGCCGGCGCGCAGAAGGACTCCGCCGACAGTTCGTACAACCGCGGCAACGCGCTCGCCAAGCAGGGCAAGTTTCCCGAGGCGATCGCGGCCTACGATGAGGCGCTCAAGCGCGCGCCGGAAATGAACGACGCAAAGGCGAACAGGAAGGCCGTCGAGGATTTCCTGAAGAAACAACAACAACAAAAACAGGACCAGCAGAAAAACTCGCAGGATCACCAGGGCAACAAACAGCAGCAATCCGGCAACGACCAGGCGCAGGACTCGAAGGACGGCAAGGGCGATCAGCAAGGCGACGATAACGGCGAGAAGAAGGAATCGAAAGATCAGGGCAAGGACGACAAGGGCGGCAGCGAGCAGGACGGCAAACCGCAGGATTCGCAGCAGCAGGACAAGTCCGCGAACGGACGCGACAAGCCCGGTGAGGAAAAGAATGCCGCGCAACAATCCGCGCAAGGTAGCGAGGCCGGCAAGGAGTCGCAGGAAAAATTCCAGCAGAGCATGGACAAGGCGCTCGACAAGAAGACCGACGACGGCAAGAACCCGCAGCCCGTGCGCCTTGGCGCGCGCGAGGGCGAAGCGCGCAGCGAAAAGGACCAGGCCGTCGAACAATGGCTGCAGCGCGTGCCCGACGATCCCGGTGGCCTGCTGCGGCGCAAGTTCCAGCTCGAACATCAACGCCGCCAGCAAGGCGGGGACGAAACGCAATGAAGAGAATCATTTCGGGCAAAGTGGCGCGAGTGGTCGCGATGCTGTTCGCTTTGTTCATCGGCATCGATGCACACGCTACCCAGGTGCGCGCCTGGCTCGACCGCAACAGCATGCAGCTCGGCGAGACGGTGACGCTCAATGTCGAGGTCAGCGACAACGCGGGCGCGGCGCAGCCCGACTTCAATGTGCTGCAACAGGACTTCAATCTGCTCGGCACGCAGAGTTCGACGTCGATGAACATCGTCAACGGTGCGGCCAGCTCCAAGCTGCTCTGGGCCGTCGGCCTCGAACCCAAGCACGCCGGCGCGCTGACGATTCCGGCACTCGCCGTTGCCGGCGCGCAGACGCAGCCGCTGACGCTGACGGTCAGCCCCGCGAGCGCCGCATCGGGCAAGGCCGGCGATGACCTGTTCCTCGACTTCGATGTCGAACCGAAATCACCCTACGTGCAGCAACAGGTGCGCGCCACGGTCAAGCTCTACTTCGCGCTCAACCTGACCGACGGCAACCTTGAGGATCCACACGGCGACGGCATCAACGCGCACAAGCTCGGCCAGGATTCGAGTTACACCGCGGAAGTGGAAGGCCGCCGCTATCGCGTGCTCGAGCGCCACTACGCACTGAGCGCGGAAAAAAGCGGCACGGCAACGCTTGCGCCTCTCGCGTTCCGCGGCCACGCGGTCAATCCCAACGACGTCAACAGTTTCTTTACCCGCGGTCGCACGGTGACCGCGAGCGCGCCTGGCGTGACCCTGAACGTGCGCGCGCGTCCGGCGAATTCGGGCATCGATGCGTGGCTGCCCGCGCAGTCGCTCACGCTCGGCGCCGACGGCATCGATGCGAACGCGCAGGCGCGCGTCGGCGAGCCGCTGACGCTGACCTTGCGCCTGAAGGCGCAGGGACTCGCATTCGAACAATTGCCCGAACTGAAGCTGCCGAAAATCGATGGTGCCGATGTCTATCCCGACAAGGAAACCACGGTCAACCGCGATGACGGCACCTGGCAATACGGCGAGCGCACGCGCAAGTTCGCGATCGTGCCGAATCGCGCCGGCGCGCTGACGCTGCCGGCACTGAGCCTCGCCTGGTGGGATGTCGCGCACGACCGCGCCGCGAGCGCCGACGTGGCCGCGCAGACTGTTAATGTCGCCGCAGATGCGGGCGCATCTTCCGCAGCCGCAGCGCCTGCTGCGGCAAATTCCACAAATATACAAACTGCCACGCCGACGGCGGCACTGCCATCCGGGCTCGAGCCCGGACGGGGCATCGGGTTTACATGGCGCCTGCTCGCACTCGGCGCGGTCGCGCTTTGGCTGCTGACCGTGGCGGCATGGGT
>NZ_DASVOK010000401.1:0-2869 GCF_036383415.1 Rudaea sp.
CACGAGCAGCGCGGCGAGGATGCCCGCCGAACGCGCCGGCCGCGCCTGCACCGCGCCGCCGAGGCGACTCCATCCCGCGCCGACCGCACGCGCCCAAGGCGGCGCATCCCAGCCGACATGGCCGAAGAAGAACGACAGCACCGCGCCGACGAACCGCAGCAGCATCAGCGGCAGGTTCCAGATGAAATTCAGCAGCCCCATGATCGTTTCGTCCTTTTTCGTGTCTCGTGCGCGTGCGCGCGTGATTTCGTCGCGTCCACCGGACGCAATTCCGTCGAAAAACAGATCAGCCCCGGTTGGATTCTACGAGTTACTCCGCCGCATCCATAGCCTCGCAGGTCACACTGGCAAATTGATGGCGAAATATGGCTGGCGCAGATCGAATCTCTGCGCACGCAGAGAATGTGCCGTGATTTTGTGGGTACGCGATTTATCGTCATTCCGGCGCAGCCGGAATCCAGCATCTTTGTTCTTGATTCCGCTGCTACCGCGTCCCTTCACCTTTCCGCGCGCGTCCGGCGCGCGGGTCACTTTCTCTTGCTTGTGCAAGAGAAAGTGACCAAAGAGAACACACCCCGGATGCCGCGCCGCCTGCGGCGGTGCGCGAGGTCATGCCGGGGTTCGTTGAACGCACGTCCGTGTGCGTGCAACGAACTCGCGCGCATCGTGCGCGCGATCCTAGCGGACATTTCCAGCCTGCCCTCGCCGCGGCAAACGGGGTCCCGAGATCAAGAGCAAGATCAAAAACCAGGCGCGATGAATCGCGCCCCTACGGCGTAGAACTCAGCTTCAGATCGCGTCGAGCGCCTGGCGCAAATCGGCGATCAGCGTTTCCGGCTCCTCGAGTCCGACCGACAGACGAACGTAGTTGAGCCCGGCGCCACCACCCGGTGGCGTCAACGGAGCGTCGGCCGGATAGACCGCGCAGACCGGAAACTGCAGCGACTCGTAGCCGCCCCACGACACGGTCATCAGGAAATAGCGCAGGGCATTGCAGAAGCGCTCGACACCGGCCACATCGGCGGCGCGCAGCACAACAGTCAGCAATCCGCTCGCGCCGCGCATCTGCGCCTGGGTCAGGGCGAACTGCGGATTCGCCGCATCGTGCGGGTAGTACACTTTTTCCACCTTCGCATGCGCCTGCAGGAACGCGAGCACTTCGCGCGTCGTGCGCGCGATGCGCTCCATGCGCACCGACAGCGTGCGCAGGCCGCGGATCATCAGCCAGGCGTCGTGCGGCGACATCACCGCGCCGCAGACCATGTAGGTCCTCTTGAACACCTCGCGGATGATCGCCTCGCTCGCGCACAGCGCGCCGGCGACGACGTCGCTGTGCCCGTTCAAGTACTTCGTCGCCGAGTGCGCGACCATGTCGATGCCGAGCGCGAGCGGCGACTGGTTGAGCGGCGTCGCATAGCTGTTGTCGCAGAGCGTGCGGATGCCATGCGCCTTTGCGAGTTCTGCAACCGCGGCGAGGTCCTGCTGCTCGTAGGTCATCGAATTCGGGCTTTCGAGCACGATCAGCTTGGTCTGCGGGGTGATCGCAGCGGCGAAATTCGCGGTGTCGGTGCCGTCGATGAAACTCGTCGTCACGCCGAAGCGACCGAGCAGATCACGCAGCACCGCGCGCGTCCAAGAATACGGGCGAGCAACGCAGATCACATGGTCGCCCGCGGCGACACTGGCGATGACGGCCGCGGAGATCGCGCCCGCGCCGCTGGAAAACATCAGGCAGTCCTCGGCGCCTTCAAGCGCGGCGACCTTCCTGCGCAGCACTTCCACCGTCGGATTGTTGCCGCGCGTGTAGGTCGTGCGCCGGAACTCGTCGCGGAAACCCTCGCGGAATGCATCCACCGTCGGGAACGCAAAGATCGAACTCTGGTAGATCGGCGGCGACACCGCGCCGCGATGACGCTCGCGGTCTTCACCGAGGTGATTGAGGATGTAGCTCAGGTCCATGGCTTGCGGCACGCCTGCGAAGGGATTTGCCGAAGCATAAGGCAAACGCCGACGGCCGCGTGCCTGCAGAGCGAGCGTGGCGACGATCACCGTCGCCACGCCGCCTGCTTGCACCCGGCGATCTGCGCCGAGCGACAGGTGGCGCCGTTGGAAGCCACCTTGCCGACCAGCGCAGCCCCTGCGCCGAGAACCGCGAGTGGACCCGGCACCGCGTCCCCTGTCCCAATTACGCCGTGCCGTGCCCGAAGCGGACCTTCAAAACCCCCTATCGCGCAAATGCCGTCCGCCACCGCATTCGCCGCGCCCCATACAGCAGACGAAAATCAGGCCACCACTACGCCATGTGAATCTGCTTTTCGCCGGAATCCCCGTGAAATTTCCCTGTTCATTTACAACAAGCGCAAAACCGTGGGGCCGCCTATCACGCCGGAAAATTTTTTTCGGCGCCCGTCGTCGGGGTTCTGGCGACGTTCATCGGGGTATTTTTGCAAAGCCTGCACGCTTCCCGCATCATCTTGGCAACAGGAAACAGGATCCGGCGCTTTGAATTCCGACATCACCGTCCGCCTCGCCGCCTGGCGCGGGGGCGACCTCGCCGCGCTGGAACCGGTCATGCCCGAACTGTACGACCTGCTGCGCCAGATCGCCGTGCAGCGCCTGCGCGGCGAGACAAGCTCGGTCACGCTCGATCCCACCGACCTCGTCCACGAGGCGATGACGCGCCTGCTCGGCGCGGGCAAGACATTCGCCAACCGCGCCCATTTCCTCGCAGTCAGCGCGCTGTACATGCGCTCCATCCTCGTCGACCGCGCGCGCGCCATCCTTGCCGGCCGGCGGCCTGAGGCGCAGGCGACGATCACGCTCGGCAGCGCGGTCGAGGTGCCCGACGACCTCGGCGCGATGGACGTGG
>NZ_DASVOK010000402.1:0-1798 GCF_036383415.1 Rudaea sp.
TGTTGGCGCTGGCCGCGCCGTGGCTGCTGGCCTGGTTCGCGGCGCCCGCGCTCGCTGCGTGGACCGCACGCGTGCCGGCGCGCAGAACGCAGCTGCTGGACGAACAGCAGGCGCGGTTCATCGGCCAGGCCGCGCGCCGCACCTGGGCCTGGTTCGAGCGTTTCGTCGGCGCCGAGGACAACTGGCTGCCGCCGGATCACTACCAGGAATATCCGGCGCTGAAGATCATGCACCGCACCTCGTCGACCAACATCGGCATGGGCCTGCTCGCGAACCTCGCCGCGCACGATTTCGGCTACGTTTCGCTGCGCGGCCTGCTCGCGGCGACACGGCGCACGTTCGACACCTTGCAGAAGCTGGAGCGCTATCGCGGCCACCTCTTCAACTGGTACGACACGGCGGCGCTGACGCCGCTGCAGCCGATGTACGTTTCCACGGTCGACAGCGGCAACTTCGTCGGCCATGCCCTGACCCTGCGCCAGGGCCTGTTCGAACTGCTGCGCGCACCGGTCGTCGGCAAGCAGGCATTCGATGGCCTCGCCGACACGTTCGCCGTGCTGCGCGCGTTGAGCGGGCGCGTGGAAAGCGCAGTCTGGCAACCGTTCGACGACGCGCTCGTCGCGTCGTCGCGCCTGCCGCCGACGCTGATTATCGTGTCGACACACGCCGCGCTGCGCGAACTGTTCCTGCGTGCACAGACGTTGCACGCTGCATTGGCCGACGGCGAGCCGCTCGAGCGCGAGTGGAGCGAAAAACTGCTGCGTCAGGCGGCGATGGCGATGGCCGACCTCGAAGACTTCGTCGGCGATGTTTCGATTGCGGCCGCGGTCGCGCACGATGTCGGCGCGATCCACGCCGAATCGCCGATGCCGAGCCTGCAAGCGCTCGCGGCCTCCGGATCGGTCTCGCCCAAGGCGCGCGAACTCGCGCGCACCTGCGTGCAGGAAATCGAAGCGCTCGGTGCGCTCTGCGCCGATTTCGCGCGCGTCGACTGGCAATTCCTCTACGATCCGGCACGCGAGCAGTTCGCGATCGGCTACAACGTCAGCGAGGGCCGCCGCGACGCCGGCTACTACGACCTGCTCGCCTCCGAAGTGCGCCTCGCCGTCTACCTCGCCGTCGCCCAGGGGCAGATTGCGCAGGACGGCTGGTTCGCGCTTGGCCGCGTGCAGACCCAGGTCGACGAGGGCCAGGTGCTGCTGTCGTGGAGCGGCTCGATGTTCGAATACCTGATGCCGCAACTGGTGATGCCGGTGTGGCCCGGCAGCCTGATCGACGAATCGGCGCGCGTTGCCGTCGCGCGTCAGATCGGCTGGGGCCGCGAGCACGGCCTGCCCTGGGGCATCTCGGAATCCGGTTACTTCCTCACCGACGCGGGCCAGAACTATCACTATCGCGCGTTCGGCGCGCCCGGCCTCGGCTTGCAGCGCGGCCTGTCGCAGGATCGCGTGATCGCGCCGTATGCGAGCGCGCTCGCCATGCTCGCGGCACCGAGCGAAGCCGCGCACAATCTCGCCGAGATCGCCGCGCGCGGCTGGTGGTCGCAGTACGGCTACTACGAGGCGATCGACTTCACCGTGGCGCACCTGCCCGCGGGCGAGACGGTCGGTGTCGTGCGCGAATACATGGCGCACCATCAGGGCATGGCACTGGTCGCGTTCGGCGAATGTCTGAACAACGCGCCGATGCCGCGCCGCTTCGCCGCCGATGCCGAACTCGCAGCCGTGCTGCTGCTGTTGCAGGAACGCATGCCGCGCGACGTCGCGCTCGCACCTGCGACACCGCCCGCGCTCGATGC
>NZ_DASVOK010000403.1:0-1644 GCF_036383415.1 Rudaea sp.
CATCGATCCGCCGACGACGATCAGCATTGGCACGGCGACGCTGCGCGCCATGCCGGACGCAACGGCCATCGATCTGCTCATCGATGCCGCCGACCACGCGCTGTACGCGGCCAAGCAGGCTGGGCGCAACCAGGTGCAAGCTTTCCGTCAAACTTGACTTCGTCGAGCGCGGACTTACGCTGGTCGCGTCTCCACTGATTTCCAAACCGCCATGGGCGAAACGATACAGATCGGCACGACACGCACGCAGTGCATCAGCGCCTATGTCGCCAAACCCGCCGGCGCGCCCAAGGGCGGCATTGTCGTCGTGCAGGAAATCTTCGGCGTCAACGCGCATATGCGCAGCGTCGCCGACCGTTTCGCGGAACACGGCTACGTCGCGATCGCGCCTGCATTCTTCGACCACATCGAGCACCGCGTCGAACTCGACTACGACCCGGCGAGCTGGACACGTGCGCGCGAACTCGTCGCGCAGACACCGTTCGATCGGGTGATCGAGGACGTCGCCAGCGCCGCCTCTTCGATCGCATCGGCGGGAAAGATCGGCGTGGTCGGCTACTGCTGGGGCGGCACCGTCGCGATGCTCGCAGCAATGCGCCTTGGCCTGCCCGCGGTCAGCTACTACGGCGCGCGCAACGTCAACTTCCTGCACGAGCCGCTGCGCGCGCCGGCCATTTTTCATTTCGGCGAACGCGATCATTCGATCCCGCCCGAGGCGATAGCGCGCCATCGCGCCGAACTGCATTTCGCCGACGAGGTGCCGCCCGCACTGCGCGAGCTGGAAATCTACACTTACCCCGCCGATCACGCCTTCAACCGCGACGCGACCGCATCGAGCTACGACGACGCCAGCGCTGCGCTCGCGCTCGAACGCACGCTCGCTTTCTTCGCGCGGCATCTGGGCGGCACGTGATGGCCGCCGCGGCATTCGAACTGCACGCGCAACTCGCGGCGGACACGCACTTCGTCCGCGACCTCGAACTCGCGCGCGTGCTGTTGATGGACGACATGCGCTTTCCGTGGCTGATCCTCGTACCACGGCGGGCCGGCATGCGCGACTGGATCGACCTGCCGCATGCGGAACAGCACCGGCTGCTCGATGAAGTCGAGTTCTGCTCGCATGCGCTGCGCGCGCTCGTGCGACCGGACAAGCTCAACGTCGCCGCGCTCGGCAACATGGTCCCGCAACTGCACGTGCACGTCGTCGCGCGTCATGTCGGCGATGCAGCGTGGCCGAAACCGGTGTGGGGCATTGGCGAGCGTGTGCCCTACCCGACTGCCGCGCTCGCGGCACGCAAAGCGGAACTGCTCGCGCAGATCGAACCCGCAGCGCGCGGATGAACGACATCGGCATCGAATGGCTCGGCGATCGCGCGCTGCTGCTGCGCGTCGGCACGGGCATCGATGGCGCGCTCAACGCTTGCGTGCACGCCGTGGCGCGCGCGCTGCACGCGGCGCAATTGCCGGGCGTGATCGATATCGTGCCCGCCTATGCCAGCGTCGCCGTGCACTACGACCCGCGGGCGTGGAATGACCTCGAATCCGATCGGCCACCCGGCGAGCAATTGGCGCGGCGCGTACTCAAGACAGCCCTCTCATCCGTCGACCTGGTCGCTCCGACACAGGAGAGAGAGAACGTTTTGG
>NZ_DASVOK010000404.1:0-4074 GCF_036383415.1 Rudaea sp.
AAGGACTTCTTCACCGGCGCGCTCAACTGCCACATCTCCGATCTCGTCGTCGCCGCTGAGCACGAAGGCCGCGGCGTCGCCGCCGCGATGCTGCGTTTTGCCGACGAATGGGCGAAGGAACATCGCTGCCGTTTCCTCACCCTCGGCGTGTTTCCGAACAACGAACGCGCGCGCAGGCTGTACGAACACCACGGCTTCGGCGTCGAGATCCTGAGCATGGTCAAGCCGGTCCGCTAGCAGCGAGTGGCCCCTCCGCCTCCCGCGATCGTGCAACACATGCAGCGCGCCTCGGCGCTGCTGCAATCCGGCAATTTCGCTGCCGCACGTGCATTGCTGGAGCAAACGGTACGCGCGGCGCCGACCTTCGTCGAAGCGCAGCGCCTGCTCGCGGGTGCGATGCTCGGGCTGGGCGAACGCGCCGGCGCCGAACGCGTGCTGCGCCAAGCCGCGGCGATCGATCCGGAATGGGCGCCGGTGCAGTGCGCGCTCGGCGAACTGCTCATTGACTCGGGCCGTGCCGACGAGGGTGAACACGCGCTGCGTCGTGCCGCCACGTGCGCCAACCGCTATCTGCGCGCCGACCGCCTGCTCGCCCGCCTGCTCAACGCATCGGACCGGTACGGCGAAGTCGTCGACCTGACCGAAGCGTCCGCGCAGGATACGCATGCCGACCCCGACCTGCTGCACCAGCGCGCAGTCGCGCTCGTGGCGCTGCAGCGCCATGAAGAGGCAATCGCAACTTGTCGACGCATCGTCGAGCTTGCACCCGACAACGCGAAAGCCGAGTTCTTCCTCGCCAGCGCACTCGACCTCGCGGGCCGCCATTCCGAGGCAGGTCAAAGCGCAAGCCGCGCGATCGCGAAGGGTGAAGCCACGCCCGAGGCCCGCCACCTGCTGGCACACGCCCTTGTCGACGAAAACAGACTAGAGGAGGCCGAGGCGCTGCTGCATGACATCGTGCGCGAGCGCCCACGATTCGCCGACGCGCACAACAACCTGGCCCAGTTGATCTGGGTGCGCCGCGGTGACGTCGCCGCGGCGGCAGAATATCTCGATCGCGCGCTGGCGCAGTACCCTCGCGACAACGCCCTGATCTCGGTCAAGATGAATCTGCTCGACGGCGCCGGAGACGCGCAAGGAGCATTGGCTTTCTTCGAGACCTGCCTCGATGCGGGCAATTCCGACCCCGGCTTGCTCATGGCAGCAAGTCGGGCCGCGCTCAAGGCCGATGCGCCGCGCGCACTGGCCTATGCGCGACGTGCGCAGCAACTGGCTCCAGGGCCGTCCAGCGAGCGCGTGATGATCAACGCGCTGCTCGGCGCAGGCGATGCCGTGGAAGCTCTGCAACGCACCGAATCGCTGCTGCGCACGGCGCCGGACGATCAGCATCTGATCGCCATGCAGACCACGGCGTGGCGATTGCTCGGCGATCCGCGCTATGCCGGCTATTGCGACTACGCCGGGATGGCGCGCGGCTGGACCATCGACACGCCGACGGGCTGGAACGACCTGCGCGCCTACCTCGCCGACCTTGCCGTCAGCCTTAAGCGGCTGCATACGTCGCGCGCTCATCCCCTCAACCAGTCGCTGCGCCACGGTTCGCAAACCGCGCAGAATTTGCTCGATATCGACGACCCGGCGATCCGCGCGTTCTTCAGCGCGATCGATGGGCCGATCCATCGCCACATCGAAACGATCGGCCATGGCGGCGATCCGCTGCGCCGACGCAACACGGGTGCGTACAAGATCGCCGGCATCTGGTCGGTACGCCTCAACGCGCGGGGCTATCACACCAACCACGTGCATCCGCAGGGCTGGCTGTCGTCCGCGTGCTACATCGAACTGCCGCGCGCGGTCGCCGGCGACAACCCCGGCCGCGAAGGTTTCCTCAAGTTCGGCGAGCCGGGCTATCCGACACAACCCAGGCTCGAACCGGAGTATTTCATCCGCCCCGAACCCGGCCTGCTCGCCCTGTTCCCGTCGTATTTCTGGCACGGCACGGTGCCGTTCGGCGGCGACGATACGCGTTTGACGATCGCGTTCGATCTCGTCCCGGTCTGAGCGGCGTCATCGGGAATTCGCAAAATTTGCGTAAATTCGGCTATGCTGCCTCCCCGGATACGATCGTTTGGCAGCGAATCGCCCAAGTCCGCTTGTTGGCGCCATTGGTGACACCGGATGCCGAGTCATAGATCACAAGTCGTCCCGACGAAATCTCCGAATCTCGAACTCGACCGCATGGCCCTGTTCGAACCGCGCAAGGTCAGCGACATCCATGCCACGCGCGTGCTTTCGCTCGATTCCAACGGCCGCATCCTCGACTGGATTTCCTGGCAGGACGCGGTCTGCCTCTATGTGCGCGACGCGGTTTCCTGGACGCTCGGCAATCCCTGCCTGACGATCCACGGCGGCACTAGCCGCGAGACCGGCGAGCAATCGACACTGGACCTGCACCCGATCGTCGCCAGCCGCGGCCACGCGCGCCTGCACGCGGTCGATCCCGCGCCTGCGCTGACCAACGCCGCGCTGTTTGCGCGCGACCGCATGCTCTGCCTCTACTGCGGCGAACACTTCTCGCGTGGCGAGCTGACGCGCGACCACGTCGTGCCGCTGTCCAAAGGCGGCCGTGACTCCTGGGAGAACGTCGTCAGCGCCTGCCTCGCCTGCAACATCCGCAAGGGCAGCCACACGCCGCAGCAGGCCGGCATGCCGCTGCTGGCCGTGCCTTACCGGCCGAGCTGGGTCGAACATCTGATCCTGTCGAATCGCAACATCCTTGCCGACCAGATGGAGTTCCTCATGAACCATCTGCCGAAGAACCGGCGGCGCGCCTGATTCCGGCGCGGCTGCGGCGCAGATTTACGGCTGCGACAACGAGGTTTATCCTGCGCCGCCCGTCGCCCGCCGCACGCCCATGACCGACCTTTCCGCCCCTCCTCCGCGTCCGCTGTCGAACGCGAGCGATCCGCTGCCGGTATCACCTGGCCTCGGCGACGTGTTGGCCGCGGCGCGCGTCCCGCGCAAATCAGTGCAACTCGATAGTCGAGTGCTGCTGATCTCGCTGATCGCGATCCTGCTCGCCGCCGCCTGCGCCCTGATCGCACAATGGCTGACCGCGCTGATCGGCATCGTCACCAACCTCGCCTTCTACGGCCGCTGGTCGACCGAGTTGACCTCGCCAGCCGGACATCATCTCGGCCTGTGGGTGATCGCGGTTCCCATTGTCGGCGGACTGATCGTCGGCGCGATGGCGCGCTGGGGCTCGGCGGCAATCCGCGGCCACGGCATTCCCGAGGCGATGGAACAGGTGCTGCTCAACCAGAGCCGCATTCCGCCGCGCATCACCTTTCTCAAGCCCGTGTCCTCGGCGATCGCGATCGGCACGGGCGGCCCGTTCGGCGCGGAGGGCCCGATCATCGCGACCGGCGGCGCGCTCGGTTCGCTGATCGGCCAGCTCATGCACGTCACCGCGATCGAGCGCAAGACGCTGCTCGCCTCGGGCGCAGCTGCCGGCATGGCCGCGATATTCGGCTCGCCGATCTCGGCGGTGATCCTCGCGGTCGAACTGCTGCTGTTCGAACTGCGTCCGCGCTCGCTGATTCCGGTCGCGCTCGCGGCAACGACGGCGACCGGCATCCGTTACGCGATGGTCGGCTCGCAGGCGGTGTTCGCGATGCCACAGGTGGCCAATCCGGGCGCCGGTGCGCTGCTGTTCTATGTCGCGCTCGGCGCGCTGCTCGGCTTCGTCAGCGTCGGCGTCACGCGCGCGGTGTACGCGGTCGAGGATGCGTTCGATCACCTGCCGATCCACTGGATGTGGTGGCCCGCGCTCGGTGGACTCGCGGTCGGCGTGGTCGGCTGGTTCGCGCCGCTGACGCTCGGCGTCGGCTACACCAACATCGAGCAGATCGTCTCGGGCGGCTTCGCGCTCAACGCGCTGATGCTCCTTTGCGCGATGAAATTCCTGTCGTGGGTGATCGCGCTCGGAAGCGGCACCTCGGGCGGCACCCTCGCGCCGCTGTTCACGATCGGTGGCGCGCTCGGCGCCGCAGCCGGCATGCTCGCGGCACCGCT
>NZ_DASVOK010000405.1:0-1627 GCF_036383415.1 Rudaea sp.
CACCCGCGCCAATGCGCGCGCGCTGGTCGGCGAATGGATCGCGCTGCAGGGCGCGTTCGACACCCTGGAGGGCTGGCGGCCGGACATCGTCGCGCGCCGCATCATCTCGTGGCTCTGCCAGGCGCCGCTGGTGCTGCATGACGCCGACATGAAGTTCTACCGGCGTTTCCTGCGCAATCTGACGCGCCAGGTGCGCTACCTGCAGCGCACCGTGAAGGCGACGCGCGACGGCCTGCCGCGCATGCAGGCGGTGATCGCGCTCACCTATGCGGCGCTGTGCATGCAGGGCCAGGCGCGCCTGCTCAAGAACATCACGCGAAAGCTGTCCGACGAGCTCGGCCGCCAGGTGCTTCCCGACGGCGGTCACGCCAGCCGCAATCCCGGCGCGCTGGTCGACCTGCTGCTCGACCTGCTGCCATTGCGGCAGGCCTTCGCGGCGCGCAACGTGCCGCCACCGCCCGCGCTCAACAACGCGATCGACCGCATGATGCCGATGCTGCGCTTCTTCCGCCACGGCGACGGCAATTTCGCGCTGTTCAACGGCATGGGGCCGACGCGCACCGAGCTGGTCTCGACCGTGCTCGCCTATGACGATGCGCGCGGGAACCCGGTCGCGAACGCGCCGCACTCGGGCTATCAGCGCGTGCAGGCCGCCGATGCGCTGCTGATCGTCGATGCCGGGCCGCCGCCACCGCTCCCGATGAGCGCCGAGGCGCACGCCGGCTGCCTGTCGTTCGAGCTGTCGGCGCGCAATCATCGGATCGTGGTGAACTGCGGGCTGCCGGCGGTGAGTCGCTCGACCTGGCGGCACGTCGCGCGCGCGACCGCCGCGCACTCGACCGTTACCTTCAACGACACCTCGTCCTGCCGCTTCATGACGTCGGAATCGCTCAAAGGCCTGCTCGGCGTCCCGATCCTGAGCGGCCCGACCGACGTGCAGGTCGCGAGGCAGGAGCGTGACGGCGGCGTGATGCTGCGCCTCTCGCATGACGGCTACCTGGATCGTTTCGGCGTCGTCCATCACCGGACACTCCGCCTCTCGGCCGACGGCAAGCGGCTCGATGGCGAGGACACATTCGCCGGCGCGCATGGCGAAGCCGTCTCGATGAGGCGCGGCGATGCCTTCGCGGTGCGCTTCCACCTGCATCCGACCCTGAAGGCGAGCCGCCACTCCGACGGCCATGGCGCGCTGCTGGTGCTGCCGAACAAGGAGGTGTGGACCTTCGACGCCTACGAGGAAACGGTAGAGCTGGAAGAGAGCGTCTACCTCGCCGGGCCGGACGGGCCGCGCCGCGCCGTGCAGATCGTGATCCACGGCCGCGCCCGCGACGTGCCGCGCGTGCACTGGACTTTCGCGCATCAGGACGCGCAGGAACCGGCGCGCCGCGCGTCGCGCGAAGAGCCGGAATTGCCGCTATAATGTTGTGGACGACCTCTCCGGCGTCATCGTCCGCGAAGGCGGACGATCCAGTAATCGCCGCAGATGGTGTAGGGCAGGCCCGACAATTCGGCGCCTACTGGATGCCCCGCTTTCGCGGGGCATGACGAAGCGAGACCCCATGACCGACCTCCGCCGCATCGCCCGCGCTCTTATTTCCGTCTCGGACAAATCCGGGCTGATCGACTT
>NZ_DASVOK010000406.1:0-10938 GCF_036383415.1 Rudaea sp.
TGCGAAGACGACCGAGGACATCGTCGAGCTGACCACGCTCGGTGGCCACGAATGCCTGTTCTACAAGGCCTTCCCGATCCACATCGGCATCATCCGCGCGACCACCGGCGATGCCGACGGCAACCTGACGATGGAGAAGGAGGCACTGACGCTCGAAGCGCTCGCGATCGCGATGGCGGTACGCAATTCCGGCGGCATCGTCATCGCCCAGGTCGAACGCGTCGCCGAGAACGGCAGCCTCAATCCGCGCCAGGTCAAGGTGCCCGGCATCTTCGTCGACTGCGTTGTCGTCGCCGAGCCCGAGCATCACTGGCAGACGTTCGCCACGCACTACAACCCGGCATTCAGCGGTGAGTTGCGCGTGCGCGCCGGTTCGCTGCCGCCGCTGCCGCTGTCCGAGCGCAAGATCGTCGCGCGCCGCGCAGCACTCGAACTGAAACCGAACTCGGTCATCAATCTCGGCATCGGCATGCCCGAAGGCATCGCCAGCGTCGCCAACGAAGAGAAAGTGATCGACCTGATCACGCTGACCGCCGAACCCGGCGTGATCGGTGGCATTCCGGCCGGCGGCCTCAACTTCGGCGCGGCGACGAACACGCAGGCGGTGATCGACCAGCCCTACCAGTTCGATTTCTACGACGGCGGCGGCCTCGACGTCGCCTTCCTCGGCCTGGCGCAGGCCGATGCGCGCGGCAATCTCAACGTGTCCAAATTCGGGCCCAAGCTCGCCGGTGCCGGCGGCTTCATCAATATCAGCCAGAAGGCGAAGAAAGTCGTGTTCGTCGGCAGCTTCATCGCCGGCAAGCTGCGCATCGCCGTCGAAGGCGGCCGTTTGGCCATCGTGCACGAAGGCACGGAACGCAAGTTCGTGCGCGCGGTCGAGCACGTCACTTTCAGCGGCGACTACGCGCTTGCGCAGGGCCAGCCGGTGCTCTACGTGACCGAACGCTGCGTGTTCACGCTCGGCGATGACGGCCTCGTGCTGACCGAAGTCGCGCCGGGTATCGACATCGAGCGCGACATCCTGGCATTGATGGATTTCAAGCCTTCCATTCCGCACGATCCCGCGACCATGGATGCGCGCATTTTCGCCGACGCGCCGATGCGCCTGCGCGATGACCTGCTCGCGCTGCCGCTCGACGCGCGTTTTTCCTATGACGCGCAGCAGGACCTGTTCTTCGTCAACCTCGAACGCTTCAGCGTGCGCAGCAAGGCCGACATCGCCGCGATCGCGCGCACGGTCAAGCAGACACTCGCGCCAGTCGGGCACAAGGTCTACGCGATCGTCAACTACGACAACTTCAGCGTCGCCCCAGAACTGCTCGACGACTACGCCGCGATGGTGCGCGAGCTGATGGACCACAACTATTCCGGCGTCACCCGCTATACGACGAGCGGCTTCCTGCGCATCAAGCTCGGCGAAGCGCTCGAACAACGTGGCGTCGCGCCCTACATCTATCCGACCTCGGACGAAGCGCAAATGATGCTGCGCAAGCAGGAGGCGCCGCCCTGATCCGGGACAATCCGCAAAAAAGAAAAAGGCCGGGACGAGTCCCGGCCTTTTCATTGACGCAGATGTCGCCCGGATCAGAACTGGAAGCGGAAACCCGCCATCACGTTGGTGTTGTTGTCGTGCAGGTAACCGTTGGCCAGACCATCCGCAACCTTCGAGTACATGACGCCCGCATAGGTGTCGAAGCGCTTGGTGAAGCGATAGTCGGCGACGAACGAGAACGCATCGAGATTGCCGCTGCACTGGCCAAAGCTCGTGTTGGAGCACGGAGCACGCACCGCAACCCCGTTCTGCACCACCGAATGGTAGTCGTTCTGGTCGTAGTGATAGTAGCCGCCGGTCAGGCTCCATTCCTTGTTGAGCTGGAACTTGGCGCCGATCCAGGAGACCTGCAGCTTCTTGTCGAACGCGTAGGCGTTGTTGTTGGTCACGCTGATCGCGTACCCGCCGAGGCCGTCGAAGCCCGCCGCGAGCGGATTGGACGGGTTCGAATAGGTGATGTGCTCGTAGCCGCCGAACAACTTCCACTGGTCGTTGAGCTTGTAGTTGGCTGCCAACGTCCACGACTCGTTGTCCGAGATCGTCGCGGCCAGAGAATCATGCGACAAGCCGCAGGCCGGCGGCACCTTGGTGCCCGTGCACGGAGCGATCTGCGCCGCGCTGAGCGAACCGGCGGCGATCGAAGTGTTCTTGAACGCGTAGACGCCGTCGACCGAAAGGCCGCCGAAATCGGCGCCGACCGAAACCTGGCCACCGTCGCCCGGGCTGCCGTCGTTCTTGCCGAACTGCCACATCGCGGCAACGCGGAAGTTCTGGTACTTGTAGTTGTACTTGATCGAATTGTCGGCGCGCACGTTTTCCGTGTTGCCGCCGCCCGCGGTGGCGCCCGAATAGCCAATCACCGAGAACGCGTACGAGCCGCCCTGCGGATCGTCCTTGCCGATCACGTCGGCCAGTACCGTGTTGTGACGGCCGAGGGTCAGCGTGCCGAATTCCTTCGAGCTGATGCCGCCGAACGCCGGGCCGTTGAACACCTGGCCGGCACGGCTGCCGTCGGCGCCGGTCTTCTGATCGGTGATCGCTAGGCCGTTGTTGTGGATCAGCGAAGCCGGCGCATCGGCGAGCTTGCCCGAGGTCGGGTTGAAGCCCATCTCGAGGTTGAACACGAAGTCGAGGTCGTCGGTCAGCTTCTCGGTGCCCTTCAAACCGACCTTGGACTGGCTCAGGCCGCTTGGCGCGAGCGACGTGGTGGACTTGTTGCCGTTCTTGCTCACCAGATAATCGAGACCGACGTAGATATCCTGGCTCAACGGAGCGCCGTGGCTCTGGTAGGCCACGCCGATGTCGACGACGCCGTACAGGGTGACGCCGTTCCAGGTCAGGGTGCCGTCATCGGCAGCCAGCGCATTGGCGGACATGGCCAGACCGGCCAAGACCGCGGTGCAAAGCACGGATTTCTTCGCGGCCGTGGCCGCACGCTTGTTGTAGTGCTTCATTTGGACACCTCGGGGTAGTGGAGTTGAAGGACTGGAGTCTGTGTCGACCGCGTGCACGCTTCTGCCACACGGGCCCCGCTCGTCTGCGCGCATGTTAGAAATTCATTGTTACAGTTCTTTGACAAGCAATGGTTCCAGCCGCGAGGCCGCCGACCAATTGGACTTAGGTACAAAGACGTAACCAATTGACTGTCAGGGAATTTTTTGCGGACGCGCGCGAGAAGACCGGCCACTTACCGCAGCGGTCGTTGTTGTCGGCAAAGGATGCGCGCGCATACGCCACCTTCGCTCGTCTCGTCCAGCACGAAACCGAAACCGTGCAGGCGCACGATGGCGTCGACCAGGCTCAGTCCCAGTCCACTGCCCGGCACGTTGCGTGCCTCGTCGGCACGATAAAACCGTTGCAGGACGGATTTGCGCAGATCCGATGGAATTCCCGGCCCCGAATCAGCGACCGAAATCACCGGCCCTGCTTCGTCGACATCGAGCCCGACGCGGATCATCCCGCCAGCAGGCGTGAACTTGATCGCGTTGTCGAGCAGGTTGCCGATCGCCTCGAACAGCAACTCGCCATCACAGTCGACAATCGCGTCCGAGGCGACACCCAGCGTCAATCGCACGTCGCCCTGATTCGCGAGCGGCTCGTACAACCCGACGAGCTTGCGCAGAATCGGTTCCAGCGGCGTCGGCGAAAATCCCGCGCGGCGGCGCTTGCTTTCGATCTCCGAAATGCGCGACAGCGCGCGGAAACGGGTCAGCAGCAGATCGGTCTGGGTCAACGCGTGGTCGAGCGCGGCATGATGCGGAGACAGGTCTTCCAGCGACTGCTGGGTACGATAGATCGACGCGCGCAGCCGGGTCAGCGGCGTACGCAGATCGTGTGCGATGTTGTCGCTCGCGGTCTTCACCTCGCCCATGAGGCGCTCGGTTTCGTCGAGCATGGCATTGACGATCTGCGCGAGTGCGTCGAGCTCGCGATTACGTATGCCCAGCGGCAGGCGCTGGCTGTAGTCACCCTCGGCGATGCGCCGCGCCGCGCGATCGATTTCGCGGATATGGCGCACGGCCGGCAGGCTGTAGAACACCCCGCCGAGCACGCCGAGCAGCAGGATCACCGCGGCGATCAGGAAGCAGCCGCGCAGCAGCGATTGGCGGATCTGTTCGAGCACGGCGACGTCGCGCGCCACGACAAGGACATCGCCGTTGTCCAGCGTCTTGCCCAGCGCACGAACCTCGAGCGCCTGCGCAAACAGGTCGGCATTGCGATTGACGGGCAATGCCTGCGGCTTGCCGTTCAGCACCAGCTCGCGCGGCACGCACGCAAGATTGCCTGCGAGCGGCCGTCCGTCCGGCGCGAAAACGCCGAAGAAACCGATATGCCGAATGTCGCGCGCAATCTCGTAGGCGATGTCCTTGTCGAGCTCGCCCGTCGTCGCCGTCGAGAACACATGCGCCTGGTTGAGCAGAATCTGATCGACCTGCTGGTTCTGGTAGCGCGCCGTCTGCCAGTAGATCAGCGCGAACAGGCATACGACGGCCAGCGAAAACAGCCCGCCGTAGAGCACAGTGAGACGAAAACTCGTGATGCGCCAGAGTTCAGCGAGCATCGCCGCAGGATACGCCCGGACGCCGTGCTGCACGCATCGTCATATCGGGCCGAACAGATAGCCGGAGCCGCGCACGGTCTGGATCAGCGCGGGGCATCCCGCCTGCTCCAGCTTTTTGCGCAGCCCGGCGATATGCACCTCGATAAGGTTCGTGCCGGGATCGAAGTGATAGCCCCATACGGCCTCGAAAATCATCGTGCGGGTCAAGGTCTGACCCGAGTTGCGCATGAGGAATTCGAGCAACTGGTATTCGGTGGGTTTCAGATCGAGGTCGAGGTCGCCGTAGAACGCGTTGTGCGCGACGCGATCGAGCACCAGACCGCGTACGCGCAGTTGGGTGGGCTCCGATGCCTGGGCATGGCGGCGCAGCAGTACCTCGACGCGCGCGGCCATTTCATCCGAGGCGAACGGCTTGGTCAGATAGTCATCGCCGCCGGCGCGCAGGCCGCGCACGCGCTCGTCGACGTCGGAAAGCGCACTGATCATGAGCACCGGCGTCTGGATGCGCCGCGCGCGCAAGGCGCCGACGACGTTGAGTCCGTCGATGTCGGGCAGCATGCGATCGAGCGTGATCACGTCGTAGCCGCCTTGCAAGGCGAGCGCGAGCCCTTCGTTTCCCGTGCCGGCCCGGTCGATCCGGAAGGCATGGGAGGTCAACTCGGCCACGATTTCCTCGGCGGTGCTGTCGTCGTCCTCGATGACGAGAATGCGACCGGAATGGGCGCTGGTCGTCGCGTTCATGGATGGCCGGGCGGGTTTGCGGATCATGGGATTGCGGGATGCCGAGTAAGCCACGAAACGCAGCCGGAAAAGCCAATATTAAAATCCTTTAACTAGCTACGCGCACAACAATCCATAGCATCGCCGGTCACAACGCGCCGAATCCTTTTGCCCTGCACGCATGAACCGGTTAGTCCAGATCGCGCTCAGCCGCCCCTACACGTTCATCGTGCTGGGCATCCTTATCCTCATCATCGGTCCGCTGTCGGTCCTGCGCACGCCGGTCGACATCTTTCCGAACATCAACCTGCCCGTGATCAGCGTGGTATGGACCTACAACGGCCTCGCGCCTGACGACGTGTCCGACCGCATCGTCACCTACTTCGAACGGCAGATGACGACGACGGTGAACGACATCGAACACGTCGAGTCGCAGTCGCTGCCCGGCGTCGGCGTGGTCAAGGTGTTCTTCCAGCCCAACGTCGACGTCAACGCGGCAATGGCGCAGGTGACCGCGATCGCTCAGGTCGTGTTGAAACGTCTACCCCCCGGCATCACGCCACCGCAGATTCTTTCCTACAGCGCGTCGAGCGTGCCGGTGCTGCAGCTTGCGCTGATCAGCAAGACGCTGACCGACCAGCAGTTGTTCGATCTCTCCAACAATTTCATCCGTCCGCAATTGGCGCAGGTCGAAGGCGCGGCGATTCCCTCGCCCTACGGCGGCAAGAACCGCCAAGTCGTCGTCGACCTCGACCCGAACGCACTGCGCTCGAAGGGACTCTCGCCGTCGGACGTGACCACGGCCATCCTCGCGCAGAACCTGATCCTGCCGTCGGGCACGCAGAAGATCGGCACCTTCGAATACAACGTGACGCTCAACAGTAGTCCCAAGGAACTCGACGAACTCAACGAGCTGCCGATCAAGGCCGTCGGCGGTACCGTGATCAAGCTCAGCGACGTCGCCCACGTGCGCGACGGCTATTCGCCGCAACAGAACCTCGTGCTCGTCAACGGCCAGCGCTCGGTGCTGACCACGATCCAGAAGAACGGCAAGGCCTCCACGCTCGACATCGTCGCCCACGTCAAACACCTGCTGCCGACGATCCAGGCCGGTGCGCCGAAAGGTCTCGAGGTCGGCACGCTGCTCGACCAATCGATCTTCGTCAAAGCCGCAGTGTCCGGCGTGATCCGCGAGGGCGTGATGGCCGCGGCGCTCGCGAGCCTGATGATCCTGCTATTCCTCGGCAGCTGGCGCTCGTCGCTGATCATCGCCGTGTCGATTCCACTGTCGATCCTGTGCTCGATCGCGGCGCTTTCCGCGATCGGCGAGACGATCAACGTGATGACGCTCGGCGGCCTCGCCCTCGCCGTCGGCATCCTCGTCGACAACGCCACCGTCACGATCGAAAGCATCAACTGGCATCTCGAACAGGGCAAGGAGGTGCCGGTCGCGATCGTCGCCGGCGCGGGCCAGATCGCCGTGCCGACGCTGGTCTCCACGTTCGCGATCTGCATCGTGTTCGTGCCGATGTTCTTCCTCTCCGGCGTCGCGCGCTATCTGTTCGTGCCGATGGCCGAGGCCGTCGTGTTCGCGATGATCGCCTCGTACATCCTGTCGTTCACGCTCGCGTTGACGCTGTGCAAGTATCTGCTCAAACCGCACGTCGATCCGCATGCGCCGACCACGCATCCGATCGAAGACGCGATACGCGAAGACGCGACCGAGCACATGGCCGGTGGCTACGGCATCCTGTCGCGCTTCCAGCGTCGCTTCGAGCGCGGCTTCGAGGATCTGCGCGAGCACTATCGCGGACTGCTGGAACTCGCGCTGACGCGGCCGCGCGCGTTCGCGCTCGGCTTTCTCGGTGTCGTGTTCGCTTCGCTGCTGTTGATCCCATGGCTCGGCGAAAACTTCTTCCCCTCGGTCGACGCGGGTCAGATCAAGCTGCACATGCGCGCGCAGACCGGCACGCGCATCGAGGAAACCGCGCGCCTCGCCAGCGAAGTCGAGAAGACCATCCGCCGCATCATTCCGGCCGACGAGCTCAAGAGCGTGGTCGACAACATCGGCCTGCCGGTCAGCGGCATCAACATTACCTACTCCAACTCGGCGCCGATCGGACCGGCCGATGCGGACATCCTGATTTCGCTCAACGAGGAGCATGGCCCGAGCGACGACTACATCGCCGCGCTGCGCGAGGCGCTGCCGCGCGAATTCCCGAGCGCGACGTTCTCGTTCCTGCCGGCCGACATCGTCAGCCAGATCCTCAACTTCGGCCTGCCCGCGCCGATCGACCTGCAAATCATCGGCTTCAAGCGCGAGGAGAATCGCGCCTACGCCGAGGAATTGCTACACCGGCTCAAGCGCATCCCCGGCATCGTCGACCTGCACCTGCAGCAGGCCTTCGACCAGCCCGAGCTGCGTGTCAACGTCGATCGCGTGCGCGCGCAGGAAATGGGCTTCAGCCAGCGTGACGTGGCCAATGACCTGCTCGTCTCGCTCTCGGGCTCGGGCCAGGTCGCGCCGACGTTCTGGGTCAATCCGAAGAACCACGTTTCCTACCCGATCGTCGTGCAGACGCCGCAATACAAGCTCGACACGCTGAGCAATCTCGACAACATTCCGATCACCGGCCCGGGCAGCAAGCAGCGCCAGATCCTCGCCGGTGTTGCCAGCGTGACGCGTGGCCAGGGCGACGGCGTCGTCTCGCACTACGACGTACAGCCCACGCTCGACCTCTACGGTTCGGTGCAGGGGCGCGACCTCGGCGCGGTCTCGCGCGAGATCGAAGCGATCCTGCGCGAGACCGCGAAGGACGTGCCGCCCGGCTCGACCGTCGCCCTGCGCGGCCAGGTGCAGACGATGGAAGAATCGTATTCGAGCCTGCTGTTTGGCCTCGCCGGCGCGATCGTGCTGATCTATCTGCTCATCGTCGTCAATTTCCAGTCCTGGCTCGATCCGTTCATCATCGTTACCGCCTTGCCCGCCGCGGTTGCCGGCATCGTCTGGATGCTGTTCCTCACCGGCACCACCCTGTCGGTGCCCGCGCTGACCGGCGCGATCATGTGCATGGGCGTCGCCACGGCGAACAGCGTGCTCGTCGTCAGCTTCGCGCGCGACCGCATGGCGCAGGGTGCCGATGCGCTGACTGCGGCGATCGAAGCAGGCTACATTCGTTTTCGTCCCGTGCTGATGACCGCGCTGGCGATGCTGATCGGCATGCTGCCGATGGCGTTCGCGATGGGCGAAGGCGGTGAACAGAATGCGCCGCTCGGTCGCGCGGTCATCGGCGGCCTGATCTTTGCCACCTGCGCAACGCTGTTCTTCGTGCCCGCGGTGTTCGCGATCCTGCATGCGCGCGACCAGGCCGTGCGGCCCGGTCCCGAAACGCCGGACTCCACGCCGCTCGCCGTTCCGACGCATTGACGATTTCCGCCTCCGATCTCCACGCCATGTCCGATTCCGCTCGCCTCCAACGACCCTCCCTGCGCCGCCTGCGCCTCGTCGGCATCGTCGCGCTCGTCATCGCGCTGGCGCTCGCGCTGACCGGCATCGCTGCGCGCACGCTGCGCGAACACGCCCTCAAGCAGAAGATCGAAACCGATGCCGTGCCGACCGTTGCCGTGATCGTGCCGGCACCGGGCGACTCAAAACAGGAACTTGTACTGCCAAGCAACATCCAGCCCTGGTACGACGCGCCGATCTATGCGCGCGTCTCCGGCTATCTGAAGAAGTGGTACGTGGACATCGGTGCCAAGGTGAAGGCCGGCGAGGTGCTCGCCGAGATCGAGACGCCCGAACTCGATCAGCAATTGCAGCAGGCACGCGCGGACCTCGCCACCGCGGTGGCGAAGGAGAAGCTTGCCGAGACGACGAATCAGCGCTGGCAGAAGATGCTGGCCTCGACCTCCGTGTCGAAACAGGAGGCCGACGAGAAGAGCAGCGATTTCGAAGCGCGCAAGGCCGAAGTCAACGCGCAACGCGCCAACGTCGATCGCCTGCAAGCGATGGCGTCGTTCAAGCGCGTGGTCGCACCGTTCGACGGCACCGTCACCGAACGCAAGACGGACCTCGGCGCGCTGATCAACGCCGGCAGCGGCAGCGGACCGGAACTCTTTCGCGTCGCCGACACGCACAAGCTGCGCATCTACGTCGAAGTGCCACAGGCCTATGCCGAGCGCATCACGACCGGCATGCAGGCGCAACTGCAATTCCCGGAACGGCACGGGAAAAGTTTCCCTGCGTCCGTGGTGAGCACAGCGAATGCGATCAGCGAGTCTTCGCGCACCCTGCTCGTGCAACTCGAAGCCGACAACGCCGATGGCAAGCTCATCGCCGGTTCGTACGCCGACGTGCATTTCGATCTGCCCGCCGCGGCCGGTGCACTGCAACTGCCGGTGACGTCGCTGATCTTCCGCCAGAACGGCCTGCGCGTCGCGACGCTCGGCAAGGACGACAAGGTGACGATGAAGAACGTCGAGATCGGACGCGACTACGGCACCAAGGTCGAGATCGTCAACGGCCTCGTTCCGGACGACCGCGTCATCGACAGTCCGCCCGATTGGCTCGCGCAAGGCGACAAGGTGCGCCCGGCGCAGCCCGAGAAAGTCGCCACCTCCATAGCCGCCACACATGCCGGCGAAGGAAGCAAGCAATGAACCGCGCCGGGCTCGTGCTGCGCACGCTGACGCTCGCGGTCGCGACCGCGGCGTTCGCCGGCTGCTCATTCGCGCCAACCTACGAAACGCCGAAAACCGACATCGCCGACACGTACAAGGAACTCGGCCCGTGGCGCAACGCCACACCATCCGATCAGCTCGAACGCGGCGACTGGTGGCGTGATTATCGCGACGCCACGCTCGACGGTCTCGAAGCGAAGGTCGACACCGCCAATCCCGATCTCGCCGTAGCGGTCGACCGCTACGATCAGGCGCGCGCCTACCTCGCCCAGACCGGCAGCGCCGAGTTTCCCGAAATCAATGCCGGCGGCCTCGCCACGCGCAATCGCCAATCCGACCATCGCGCGCTGCGTTCCGCTTCGCAGCCGTCGTACTACGGCGACAACATCGTCGGCGCCTCGCTCGGCTACGAACTCGACTTGTGGGGTCGCGTGCGCAACTCGATCGCCGCAGGCAAGGCGACGACGCAGGCCGCCGCCGCCGACCTCGCCTCCGTGCGCCTGTCGCTGCATGCTGAACTCGCCGACGACTACATCATTCTGCGCAGCCTCGACGCGCAGGAAAAACTGCTCGTCGATACGGTGACCGCATACGAGCAGGCCGTGAAGCTGACCCAGAACCGTTTCGAAGGCGGCGCTGCCTCGGGCCTCGATGTCGCCCGCGCGCAAAACCAGCTAGACAATGCGCGCGCGCAAACGACAGACATCCGTGCGCAGCGCGCGCTGTACGAGCATGCGATCGCGAGTCTCGTCGGCGAATCCGCATCGAAGTTTTCGTTGCCACCGAATGTGGTCGAACTGCCGCTGCCGTCGATCCCGGTCGCGCTGCCGTCGACGCTGCTCGAACGCCGTCCCGATATCGCGGCGGCCGAACGCCGCGCCGCGGCGGCGAACGCGCAGATCGGCGGCGCGCGCGCGGCAGT
>NZ_DASVOK010000407.1:0-9007 GCF_036383415.1 Rudaea sp.
CTGACCGAGGCTAGCCGTGGCGTGTTGCGCGGCGCGACTCCCGTGTCCCTGCGCAAGCCGGCGAGCAAGGACGAACGCCGCGCCTCGCGCAAGACCGCACGCGGCGAACGCGCGCGCCAGAGCCTCGACATCGCCCCGCACGAGGCGCCGCTGTGGGATGCGCTGCGCGCGACGCGCGCGCGCCTCGCCCGCGAGCAGGGCGTGCCGGCCTATGTGATCTTCCACGATGCGACCCTGCTCGAGATGCTGCGCGCGCGGCCGCGCAACGTCGATGAACTCGGCGAGATCAGCGGCGTCGGCGCAGCCAAGCTCGAACGCTACGGCGGCGCGTTCCTCGACACGGTGCGCAACGGCATCTGAGCCTTCCTGCCGCGCGCAGAAAACCTTAATGCCCGCTGTAGAAAATGGCCGGTTTCTAGTGCCGCGGCTTCCGCGCACAGGCTGCCGGCACTAAAATGCCCGGCTGGCGCGGACTTGCATAATTCAAAAAGCGCTCCCGATTCTTGTATCCCCG
The DNA here is from genome assembly GCF_036383415.1 of Rudaea sp. Lineage (GTDB taxonomy): Bacteria > Pseudomonadota > Gammaproteobacteria > Xanthomonadales > Rhodanobacteraceae > Rudaea. Next base: position 515 of record NZ_DASVOK010000407.1, read on the forward strand.
AGGTTACTCCGTGTCCGACTGGACCCTGCTCTGCGACTTCGACGGCACGATTTCCGTCGAGGACACCACCGATACCCTGCTCGAACGCTTCGGCAAGCCGGGCTGGGAAAAGCTCGAAGACGACTGGAAGGCCGGCCGCATCGGTTCGCGCGAATGCATGGCCGGACAGGTCGCCCTGCTCGACATGAGCCGCACCGAACTCGACAAGCACCTGACCGAGCGCGCGATCGATCCGGGCTTCGCTGCGTTTGTCGCCTGGGCGAAAGAGCACCGCATGCCGATCGAGATCCTCAGCGACGGCCTCGACTATGCGATCCATTTCATTCTCAAGCACTACGATTTCGACTATCTGTCCGTCACCGCGAACCGCCTCGAAGAAGTCGCAGAGCGCGAATGGCGGCTGGGTTTTCCGAATGCGAGCCCGATGTGTCGTGCGAAGAGCGGTACCTGCAAATGCACCGCGGCCGCGCGCGCGCAAGGTCCGCAGGGGCGCGTGCTGATGGTCGGCGACGGTGCCTCGGACTACTGTGTCGCCGAAGCGGCGGATTTCGTCTTCGCCAAGGGCAAGCTCGTCGACCATTGCCGCGCGAAGAAGATTCCGCATGCGCCGATCAAGGACTTCGCCGAAGCGCTCGCGTTGCTGCCTGCGCTGGTTTCGGGGAAATTGGTCGGCGCGGCGCGCGCGACGGCGGTTCCGTTGCCGAAAGTGGTTTCGGCCTAAACTTCCCGTCCAAGTGCGATGTCATCCCTGCCGGAATGACGAGCAAAGAAAAACATCTCATCCAAGGTAACCCCATGTCCAATCCCCAACTCATTGCCGGCCTCGACACGAGCGGCAGCGCCAGGCTGTTCGACGCCGCGTGCAAGCTCATCCCGGGCGGCGTCAACAGCACCGCGCGCGCGACCTGGTCCGGCTGGAATCCGTATCCGCTGTTCGTCGACAAGGGTGAGGGTTCGCGCCTGCGCGATGTCGACGGCAACGAATACATCGACTATCTGCTCGGCCTCGGTCCGATGATCTTCGGCCATCGCCCGCCGCGCATCACCCAGGCCGTGGTCGATTTCATCCAGCAGCGCGGCACCGTGTTCGCGTTGCCGACCGAAGACGAAGCGCGCCTCGCGCAGAAAGTCGTCGACGCGATTCCGAGCGTGGACATGGTGCGCCTGTGCAACACCGGCACCGAGGCCGTGCTCTACGCGACGCGCCTCGCGCGCGCGTTCACCAAGCGCAACAAGATCATCCGCTTCGAAGGCATGTACCACGGCTTCTCCGACGGCGTGTACTGGAGCAAGCATCCGAACATCGCCAAGGCCGGTCCCGACAACCGCCCAATTCCGGTGGCGCAGGGCCCGGGTATGCCGAAGGGCGTCGAGGAAAACCTGATCATCCTGCCGTGGAACGACGCGCAGGCGCTGGCCGACACGATCGCGCGCGAAGGCGACAGCATCGCCGCGGTGCTGACCGAGCCGGTCATGTGCAACACCGGCTGCATCCTGCCGCAGCCCGGCTATCTCGAAGCGATGCGCGAGCTGACGCTGAAGCACGGCATCGTGCTGATCTTCGACGAGGTCATCACCGGCTTCCGCCTCGGCCTCGCCGGAGCGCAAGGCCGCCTCGGCATCAAGCCGGATCTGTCCGTCTTCGCCAAGGGCATCGGCGGCGGATTCCCGGTCGCGGCGATGGGTGGTCGCGCCGACATCATGGCACTGGTTGCCAACGGCACGGTGTCGATGGCCGGCACCTATAGCGCGAACGGCATCGCGATCTCCGCCGCGAACGCAGCGCTCGACGAACTCAAGACGCCGGGGTTGTATACGAAGCTCGACGCGGTATCCGACGAGTTGCGCTTCGGCCTGGAAAAAGTGCTCAAGGACGCGGGCCTGCCGGCCTACGTCGTCGGCATCGGCCCACTGATGCAGGTGTGGTTCGCAAAGGCGCCGATCCACAACTACCGTGATGCCGAGCGTCACGCCGACCAGAAGATTTTCGATGTCTGGTGGAAAGGCATGCTCGCGCGCGGCGTGTTGTTCCATCCGGGAGCTTACGAGAACCTGTTCGTCTCGACGGCGCACACGCACGAAGACGTGGCGAAGACGCTCGCGGCGGCGAAGGAAGTGGCGGCGGAGCTGGCGCGCGCGGTCTGAGTCTTTACCTTCTAGAAGGTGGCCCGAAGGGCCGGATGAGGGTCCGGTAACGTCAATGGACGCCCTGACCCTCACCCCAACCCCTTTCCCGACGGGAGAGGGGCTTACTGCGCCAGCGTGTAGTCGAATTCGTAAAAATGCTTGCCGCCAGCCTCGATGATGATCTTCATCGTGCCGTCGAGTCCAACGAGTTCGCCGGTGCCCGAGCCCGGAACGACGATGATGTTGAGATAGGGCGCGCCGTTCGTCATCGTCGCGTTGTGCTGCAGCGCGAAGCTGCCGCGCTTGCCGCCGAGCGTGCCGGTCACGCGCTCGACCGCGACATAGCCACCCGAGCCTTTGGCGCTGCCGGCGTGCAGCATCTCGCCCTGGCTCGTCGCGTCCAGCTCGCCGTGAAACTGCTTGTCGATGGACATGCGGCCGAGCCCTGCGTCCGCGTTCTTGTTGTACGCTTCGAGCGGCTGCAGCTTCACATCGAACGCGCCTTTGGCATGATGTTTCATCGTGGTTCCTTTGTCGGTGACGGCACGGCCGCCGTCGGGATGGCTCATGCTCGTTTGGATCGGGGCCGCCAGCAAGGCCAGTGCGAACAGGGAAACGGTCGGGATGCGCATGCTGGTTCCTCGGTCACGGCGTGAACCGCCGCTTCGAAAGAAATGCTAGCGGGGCCACATCTCACGGGATTGAAAAAACGCGACATGGCGAGAAGCAAACCGACCACTTCGCGCGGCGTACTGCACGCGCAACTCGACGCCAGGGGGTTCAGCCACGCACGCTATTGGCCCTCGCCCGATCTGGCGCAATTCGTCGAACACTACTGGGCCATCGACTGGGCACTCGACGAGCCCTGCGTGCGCGAGACGCTGCCGCATCCGGTCGTGCATCTCGTTGCCGAGAACGACGAGGCGACGATAGGTGGTCCGGCGACGCGGCGCTGGACGCGCCGGTTCGCTCCGGGCCGTGGCCGCGTTTTCGCGATCAAGTTCCGCGTCGGCGGCTTCCGCCCGCTCGTCGACGGGGCGGTCAGTGCCTACGCCAATCGCGTGCTGCCAGTGCACGAAATATTCGGCGAACGCGCACGCCATCTCGGTCGGGACGTGCTCGCCGCCGGGGGCCACCATGCTGCCGTCGCGATTTACGAATCCTTCCTGCGCGACCTCGGCCTGCGCGACGATCCCGCGGTCGACCTCGTCGCCGGCATTGCCGAACGCATTGCGAGCGATCGCGACATCACGCGCATCGAGCAGGTGGCGACGCAATCCGGCCTGACCCCGCGCACCCTGCAGCGGTTGTTCCGCGACTATGTCGGCGCCAGCCCCAAGTGGCTGATCCAGCGCTATCGCCTGCACGAAGCGGTGGCGCGCATCGACGCGGGCGCGGCCTGCGACTGGGCCGCGTTGGCGCTCGATCTCGGCTACGCCGATCAGGCGCATCTGATCCGCGATTTCAAGAAGATCGTCGGGCGCACGCCGCTCGAGTACGCGAAGGCGAAGCCGCGCGCATGACGCGATACATCAAGGCGTACTTGCATGCTTGCGCATCGCTGGTGTCGGCTTGCGCCTTGTCGGCATGGCCCGCATCGATGATGATTCCATCCGTGCTTGCCGCGGATTCAGTCAACTCCTTTCCCGACTCCGCGCGTGCGCGCGAAGCGGAAGCGCGCGTGCGGCCTGCGCTCGAACGCGACCTTGCGGAAAAACATCTGCACTACGGCGTACCGGTCTTCATGCGTATCTTCAAGCGCGAGGGGGAACTCGAATTGTGGCTGCGCGGCGACGACGGGAAATTCATCCTTTTCCGAAAATACCCGGTGTGCAAATTCTCCGGCGAGCTCGGCCCGAAGCAGCGCGAGGGCGACAACCAGGCGCCGGAAGGTTTCTATTCGGTTGCGCCGCGGCAACTCAATCCGCTGAGCCGATACCACCTCGCCTTCAACCTCGGTTACCCGAACGAATACGACCGCGCGCATGGCCGCACCGGCAGCGCGCTGATGGTGCATGGTGATTGCGTGTCGATCGGCTGTTACGCGATGGGCGATGCGGGCATCGAGGAAATCTACACGCTGGCCGCTGCGACGCTGCGTGCGGGGCAGGGCGCCTTCGACGTGCATGTCTTTCCATTCCGCCCAACCGATGCGGCGCTTGCCGCGAGCGCAGATTCGCCCTGGCAAGCGTTCTGGCAGGAACTCGCGCCAGCCTACGCCTTGTTCGAACGCGAACGCGTGCCGCCGCGCGTATCGGTGCGCGACGGCCGCTATCGCATCGTATCAGCCGCAGTCACTCGCTAGAGTGGCGACCCTCGTTTCACACGCAGTCCTAAAGGGATAATCATGATCCGTCGCACCTGTCTCGCCGCCGCACTGCTTCTCGCCCTGAGTCCGCTGGCGGTGGCTAAGGACATCGTTGTCCACGCCGGCATGCTGATCGACGGCAGCGGCGGCGCGCCACGGCACGAGGTGTCGATCCTGATCCACGACGATCGCATCGCGACGATCGAATCCGGCTTCAAGCAGCCCGCCGGCGCGGAAGTGGTCGATCTGTCGAAGGCGACCGTGCTGCCGGGTTTCATCGACTGCCATGTGCATGTGTCGGCGAAGCTGCCGAGCCGCACGAACGCGATCGAGGACTGGCTGACCCATTCCGATATCGACCGCGCCTTCGATGCGGCGCTGTTTGCGCGGCAGATGCTGCAGCAGGGTTTCACCAGCGCGCGCGATGCCGGCGGTGGCGACGAGAGCGTTGCGCTGCGCGAGGCGATCAACGCGGGCAAGACGCCGGGGCCGCGCCTGTGGGTCGCGCTCGAAGCGCTCGGTCCGAGCGGCGGTCATGGCGATCCGCGCAACGGCCTCGATCCGAAACTCGCGCACACCGGCTGGGACAACGGCCTGATCGATTCGCCCGAGCAGGCGCGCCTGCGCGTGCGCGAGCACAAGCGCCGCGGTGCCGACCTGATCAAGCTGATGCCGTCGGGCGGCATCGCTTCGACCGGCGACGATCCGCGCGCGCAGACGATGACCAACGACGAGATCCGCGCCGCCGTCGACACCGCGCACGCGCTCGGCATGAAGGTAGCCGCGCATATCTATCCGGCCGGCGCGATCGAAAACGCGGTGCGCGCTGGCGTCGATTCGGTCGAGCACGGCTCGTTCGCGACCGCGCAGACGTTCGCGCTGATGAAGGAGAAGGGCACCTACCTCGTGCCGACGCTGACCGTCTACGACGTGTTCTACAAGGTCGCTCAGGAACATCCCGAATTGCTGCCGCCGGGTACCGCGCAGAAGGAACTCGCCAACGATCTGCTGCCGAGGAAGAATCTGCCGCTGGCGCTGAAGTCGGGAGTGAAGATCGCCTACGGCACCGACATAGGCGAGGGCGACCACAGCGAGGAATTCGCGCTGCTGGTCGGCAACGGCATGAGTGCGCAGAACGCGATTCTCGCCGCGACGCGCAACGCCGCCGACCTGATCGGTGCGAGCGACCGCATCGGTTCGCTGCAGCCGGGCCGCTACGCCGATCTCGTCGCCGTCGGTGGTGATCCGCTCGCCGATCCCGCGCTGCTGCGCAAGGTCGATTTCGTGATGAAGGGCGGTGTGGTCTATCGCGCGCAGGGCCGGCCGACGACGGCTGCAGCAGAGTAGGGCGCAATCGAGTCGTGACTTGAGGCAGGGGCGCGCGATCGCGCCCGCGCGCTAGCATCGGCGCTCCATTCGCCTTGGGGAATTGCGATGAAACTTGTTGCCGTCTCGCTGCGCCGGCTGTCGCTCGCCGCTGCGATTGCCGTGGGAGTGCTCGGCATGGGCGCCTCCAACGCGTTTGCGGACACCGCCGCGACGAGCAAGGCCGACGTCGTCGCGGCCAACGTCGACGCTTCGGTCAACCCAGGCGACGATTTCTTCACCTACGCGAACGGTGCCTGGCTCAAGGCGCATCCGATTCCGGCCTCGGAGGCGAACTGGGGCATCGGTCGCGCCGTGCAGGACGAGCTCTACGCCAAGCTGCGCAAGATCAGCGAGGATGCGGCCGCGCAGAAGGATGCTGCGGCCGGCAGCGATGCGCAGAAGATCGGCGACTTCTGGGCGACGGCGATGGACGAAGCCCTCGCCGAGCGCAACGGCCTCGCGCCGCTCAAAGCGCAACTCGCGCAGATCGACGCAGTGACGGACGCCGCCTCCGCACTCGACGTCGCCTTTGCGCTGCAGCCGCTCGGCGTCGGCGCGTTCTTCGACTTCGGCGTGTTCCAGGACGAGAAGGCGAGCGAGGTCATGGCCGTGCACGCGGTGCAGGGCGGCCTCGGCCTGCCCGAGCGCGACTACTACTTCAACACCGAGGCCGGCGTGGCCAAGGCGCGCGCGGCCTACGTTGTGCATCTGGCCAACGTGCTCAAGCTGCTCGGTGCGGATGCGAAGTCCGCCGCCGCGCAAGCGCAGAAGGTGATGGCGTTCGAGACCGCGCTGGCCAAGGTTTCGCGCAAGCTCGAGGACCTGCGCGATCCGGAAAAGAACTACAACAAGATGGCGCCGGCCGAGTTCACGCAAAAGTATACTCCGGCGATCGCCTGGACCGAACGCCTGCACGGCTGGAAGCTCGATGCGCCGTACCTGATCGTCGGCCAGCCGGAATTCTTCGCCGGCCTGCAGGCGCAACTCAAGGACACGCCCACGCCCGTGTTGCGCGACTACCTGCGCGTGCAACTCGTCGACTCCTATGCGGGCGCGTTGAACAAGGCGATCGACGACGAGAGCTTCAGTTTCTACGGCAAGGTGCTGCGCGGGCAGAAGGAACAGCGTCCGCGCTGGAAGCGCACGCTCGACGCCGAGAACCGCGCGATGGGCATGATCCTCGGTCGCATCTTCGTCGCCGAATATTTTCCGGACAACACCAAGCAGCGTTACAACGCGGCGGTCGAAGCCATCCGCAGCAGCTATGGCGAGCGTATCGACAAACTCGACTGGATGAGCGCGGCGACCAAGGCGAAGGCACGCGAGAAGCTCACCGCGGTGGTGAAGAAAGTCGGCTATCCGGACAAATGGAAGGACTATTCCGCCCTGATCGTCGGCCGCGCGTCGTATGCGGAAAACGTGATGAACGCGCGTCGCTGGGGATGGAACGACATGCTGTCGAAGTTCGGCAAGCCGGTCGATCGCACCGAATGGGGCATGACCCCGCAGACCTACAACGCCTACTACAACCCGTCGAACAACGAGATCGTGCTACCGGCCGCGCAGTTCGCGATTCCGGGCTTCAAGGACGGCGACATCGACGACGCGGTCATCTACGGCTACGCCGCCGCTTCGACGATCGGCCACGAGATCACCCACGGCTTTGACGACGAAGGCCGCCAGTTCGACGCCAAGGGCAATCTCGCCGACTGGTGGACGGCCGACGACGCGCGCAAGTTCAACGAGCGTGCGCAGGTCATGGTCAAGCAGTTCGACGCCTACGAGCCGTTGCCCGGCCTGCACATCAACGGCAAGGCCAGCCTCGGCGAGAACATCGCCGACTACGGCGGCATCCTCATCGGCCTCGACGCGTTCAAGAAGACCGAGCAATACAAGCGTGGTGAGAAGATTGCAGGCTACACGCCGGTGCAGCGCTTCTTCCTCGGCTATGCACTGTCGTGGATCTTCCAGCAGCGCGACGAAGCGCTGCGCCAGGGCCTGCTCAGCGACGTGCACGCCCCGCCGAAGTGGCGCGTCAACGGCCCGCTAGCCAACATCGGTGAATTCCACGAGGCGTTCGGCGTGAAGCCGGGGCAGGCGATGTATCGCGCCGAAGCGGATCGCGTGCGTATCTGGTGACCGCGCGGGACGGTCGTGCGCTACAACGCGAGGCTGACGCGCACGACGCCCGGATTGTTGAGCGACATGCCGCGCTCGAAGCCGAGCTTCGCGCAGAGGTCGAGCATCGCGCTGTTCTCGAGCAGCACGTCGCTCCACAGTTCGATCGCGCCGAGCTTCCGAGCCGAGGTGATCACGCGCTGCATGAGCAGGGTACCGAAGCCTTGGCGCGCGAAGCGGCCTTCGACGACGATCGCGAATTCGGCGTGGGCGAGCACCGGATCGAAGTGTGCGCGCGCGACGGCGTGGATTTCGACCGGCGAGTCCGGATACGCGGGATCGTCCGGCGTCGCCAGCACCCAGGCGAATGCGAGCGCGGGATCAAGCTCGCAGAGCTGGTGCGCGAACGCGTCGGGCAGTTCGTTGAGCGGATGCAGGAAGCGCAAGCGCACTTCCTCGGGGCTGAGGCGATGGAAGAAACGCTGCAACGCCTCGACGTCGTCTGGCCGGATCGAGCGCAACACCAGCGGCGTGCCGTCGCGCGTCGTCAGCAGCTCGCCCGAATCGCCGGC
>NZ_DASVOK010000408.1:0-4402 GCF_036383415.1 Rudaea sp.
GCACCGGTCGGCGCGGCGTTCACCTTCATCACCCTCGTCACCGGCTCGCTCTGGGGCAAACCGATGTGGGGCACGTGGTGGACCTGGGATGCGCGCCTGACCAGCGAGCTCGTGCTGCTGTTCCTCTACCTCGGCGTGATCGGCCTCTACCATGCGATCGAAGACGCGCGTCAGGCGGCGCGCGCCGCGGCGTTCCTCGCCTTGATCGGCGTGGTCAACCTGCCGATCGTGCACTACTCGGTGGTGTGGTGGAACACGCTGCACCAGGGCCAGACCGTCAGCCTCATGGGTCAGTCGAAGATCTCCCCGAGCATGCTCTGGCCGCTGCTGACGATGGCCTTCGCCACCCACGTATACTTTTTCGCCAGCCTGCTCGCGCGCGCGCGAGCCGCGCTGCTCGCGCTTGAATCGGGCAAGGAGTGGGTGCGCGGCATCGCGCAGGCACAGGAAGCGCATGCCCATGGCTGAGTTCCTCCACATGGGCGGCTACGGCGCCTACGTCTGGGCTGCCTACGCGGTGTTCGTCATCGTCCTGCTCGCCGATGCGTTGACGCCGCTCTGGCAGCGCCGCGGCACGCTGCGCGACATCGCCGCGCGCCTGCGCCGCGAGTCGAACCGGAAGCCAACGCCATGACCCCGACGCGCAAACGCCGCCTGATCGCGGTCGCCCTGATCCTGCTCGCCGTCGGCGTCGCCGCCGCGCTGACCGTGACCGCGTTGAGCCAGAACATGACTTACCTGTTCTCGCCGACCGAAACCCTGGCCGGCAAGGCGCCACCGGGAGCCAGCTTCAAGCTCGGCGGCGTCGTGCTCGAAAGCTCGATCAAGCGCGATCCCAATTCGCTGAAAGTCGATTTCGTCGTCACCGACCGCTTCAAGCAGATTCCGGTCGAATACACCGGCATCCTTCCCGACCTGTTCCGCGAAGGCCAGAGCGTGATCGCCACCGGCAAGATGCAGGGCGATCGTTTCCTCGCGCGCGAAGTGCTGGCCAAGCACGACGAGAGCTACATGCCGAAGGAAGTGGCCGACGCGATCGCGAAAGCGAAGGCTGCCCACGCTGCGGAGACGAAGTAATTGGCAGCCGTCAGCGGAAGCGATCCGTCGCGCTGATCAGTTCGTGGGTGATGCCCGGCTCAAATGCCGAGTGGCCCGCATCGCCGACGATGCGCAGATCGGCCTCGGGCCAGGCGCGATACAGGTCCCAGGCACTGCGCATCGGGCAGACCACGTCATAGCGACCCTGCACGATCACCGCCGGTATCTTTTTCAACTTGTGCGCATTGTATAGAAGCTGGTCGTCGTGCTCGAAGAAGCCGCCGTGCACGAAGTAGTGGCATTCGATGCGCGCGAAGGCGAGCGCGAACTGGTCGGCACCGGTCGAATTCACGTAATCGGCGCTCTGGGCGAGAAAGCTCGTCGAGCCTTCCCAGATCGACCAGGCCTTGGCTGCTTCGAGCCGCAGTTTCTCGTCGCTCGACGTCAGCCGGCGATAGTACGCGCTCATCAAATCGTGGCGCTCGACCGGCGGAATCGGCTCGAGATAACCCTCCCACGCGTCGGGATAGATCGCATCGCAACCGTGCTGGTAGAACCATTCGAGTTCCCAGCGCCGCAGCATGAAGATCCCACGCAACACCAGTTCGGTCACGCGCTCCGGATGTGTCTGCGCATAGGCCAGCGCCAGCGTCGAGCCCCACGAGCCGCCGAACACCTGCCAAGCGTCGATGCCGAGATGCGCACGCAGCGTCTCGATATCCTGCACGAGATGCCAGGTCGTGTTGTCACGCAACTCCGCATGCGGCGTCGAGCGCCCGCAGCCACGCTGGTCAAACAGCACGATGCGATAGTGCTCAGGATCAAAGAAACGCCGCGACTTCGCGTTGCACCCTGCACCGGGACCGCCATGCAGGAACACGATCGGCTTGCCCTTGGGGTTGCCGCACTGCTCGTAGTAGATCGTGTGCAGCGGCGACACCGCCAGCATGCCGCTTTCGTAGGGCTCGATTTCGGGGTACAGCGTGCGACGATCCTGCATGGAATTCCTCAATCGAACAATTTGCCTGGATTCATCAACCCTTGCGGGTCGAACACACGGCGCACGCCGCGCATCAGTTCGATTTCCGAAGGGTTGCGTGTGCCGGACAGATACGGCTTCTTGACGAGGCCGATGCCGTGCTCGGCGGAGATGCTGCCACCGTGGCGCGCAAGCACCTCGCTCAACAGCTTGGTCACACGTTCGCATTGGGCGACGAAATCGGCATCGGCGAGTTCGGCTGGCTTGAGCACGTTGATGTGCAGGTTGCCGTCGCCGATGTGGCCAAACCAGACCACGTCGAATTGCGGATACTCGCGTGTCAGCAGCGACGACATTTCATCGAGAAAGTCCGGCACCGCGGAAATGCGCACCGAGATGTCGTTCTTGTAAGGCTTGTGCGGCGCCAGGCTCTCGGTGATGCCTTCGCGCAGGCGCCAGAGCGCGGCGGCCTGCGCATCGCTCTGGCTCAGCACGCCGTCGTTGACGAGGCCGTCGTTGAGGCACTGCTCGAACACTTCGAGCGCGGCCTGCTGCTGCGCCTCGTCCGCAGCGTCGAATTCGGTGACGACGTAGTACGGCGACACCTCATCGAACGGTTTATGTGCACCATGCGCTAGAACATGATGCAGCGCGCGGTCGGTGAAGAATTCGAACGCTGACAGGTTCAGACGCTTGCGGCACGCGGCGAACACGCGCATCAACGCGGCCATCTGCGGTACGGCGAACAGCATCACCTGCGAAGCCGGTGGCGGATCGGTCAGGCGCAGGGTCGCCTCGACAACGAGGCCAAGCGTACCCTCCGCGCCGATCACGAGCTGGCGCAAGTCATAGCCCGACGAGTTCTTGATCAGACCGCGGTTCAATTCGAGCAGCTCGCCGTTCGCGGTGACAAGCTTCAAGCCCGCGATCCACTCGCGCGTGTTGCCGTAGCGGATGACGCGGATGCCGCCCGCGTTGGTGGAAATATTGCCGCCGATCGAACACGAGCCGCGCGCGGCGAAGTCGACCGGATAGATCAGGCCATGCTCCGCGGCGGCCCTGTGCACTGCTTCGAGCGCGATGCCGGGTTGCACGGTCAAGGTGCGGTCGACCGCGTTGAAATCGAGCACGCGGTTCATGCGCTCGAAGCTGACGACAAGCTCGCCGTTCGCTGCGACCGCACCGCCCGACAGTCCCGTACGCCCGCCAGAGGGGACGATCGCGATGCGATGCGCGCTCGCCCAGCGTGCGATCGCCTGCACTTCCTCGTTCGAGACCGGCAGCGCGATCGCGAGCGGAGCCGGCGTCCAGCGCCGCGTCCAGTCACGGCCGTAGTGTTCCAGATCGGCCGCGGCGGCCAGCAACCGCAGATTCGGCTGCGCTCGGCGTAGCTCGTCCAGTGCCCCCACCGTTGCCGACGCCTCGGCGTCGCTCGCGTTGCCTGTCATGACGTTTCCCGTGACTTTGTCGCATTCTAGCAAGGCCGGGGCGTTGTGTCGCAGCGCAACACAACGGAAAAATTTCTGGCATAGTTGGACGCTCACCCCTCCTCCGTCCCGTTGCCGCGATCCATGACCAAGACCTCGTTCCCCAAGCAAGACATCAAGGTGCTCCTGCTCGAAGGCGTCAGCCAGACCGCGCTCGACGCGTTCAAGGCGGCCGGGTATTCGAACATCGAATTCCACAAGAAATCGCTGTCGACAGACGAGTTGAAGAAATCGATCGCCGACGCGCACATCGTCGGCATCCGTTCGCGCACCAACCTCACCGCGGACGTGTTCGCCGAGGCGAAGAAGCTCATCACGGTCGGCTGCTTCTGCATCGGCACCAACCAGGTCGATACCGACACGGCGGAAACGCTCGGCATCCCGGTGTTCAACGCGCCGTATTCGAATACGCGCAGCGTGGCCGAGCTCGTCATCGCCGAGGCGATCATGCTCGCGCGCGGGATCCCGCAGAAGAACGCCGAATGTCATCGCGGCGGCTGGTCGAAGTCGGCGCTAGGCAGCGTCGAGGTGCGCGGCAAGACGCTCGGCGTGATCGGCTACGGCCACATCGGCACGCAGATCGGCGTGCTCGCCGAATCGCTGGGCATGCAGGTGATCTATCACGACATCGAGACCAAGCTCGCGCTCGGCAACGCGCGCGCGGCGCAAGGTCTCGACGATCTGTTCGCGCGTGCCGACGTCGTCACCCTGCACGTGCCGGAAACGCCGGCAACGAAATGGATGATCGGCGCGAAGCAACTGGCGAAAATGAAGCCCGGCGCGCTGCTGATCAACGCCGCGCGCGGCACCGTCGTCGACATCGACGCGCTCGCCGCGGCACTCGATTCCGGGCACATCGCCGGTGCGGCGATCGACGTGTTCCCGGTCGAACCCAAGG
>NZ_DASVOK010000409.1:0-2598 GCF_036383415.1 Rudaea sp.
GAGGCGGTGACGGAAGCCGCGCTGCATCAGCTCAAGCGTGGCGCGACCATGATGCTGCCGACCGAGGACAGCCTTTGGGTCGGCGCCGAGCTGTCGCGCCGCTTCGGTCCGAAATACTGGACGCTGACGACGTCGGCAACCGATGCCAATCGCGCCGCGATCCGCATCTCGCGCATGATCACCGGCCGGCGCAAGGTGCTGGTGTTCTCCGGCTGCTACCACGGCGGCGTCGAGGAGGCGCATGTCGAGATCCGCGACGGCCGCGTCGGCCTGCGCAACATGATCCATCCCAACGGCATCGATCATGACGCCGTGAGCCGGGTCGTCGAGTTCAACGATGTCGCCGCGCTCGAGGCGGCGCTGGCGCAGGGCGACGTCGCCTGCGTGCTGACCGAGCCGCTGATGACGAATTTCGGCATGATCCCCGTCGACCCTGGTTTTCACCGGGCGTTGCGCGACCTGACCCGCCGCGCGCGCACCGTGCTCATCATCGACGAGACGCATACGCTGTCCTGCGGAGCGGGCGGCTATACCGAGAGCCACGGGCTCGAGCCGGACATCTTCGTCGCCGGCAAGGCGATCGCCGGTGGAATCCCCGCCGGCGTGTTCGGTCTCAGCCAGGAGATTGCCGAGCGGCTCTGGACAATCGTCCCCCACGTCAATCCGCGCGAGCGGCAGTCGGCGCATCTCGGCTTCGGCGGCACGCTTGCCGGCAACGCGCTGACGGTCGCGACCATGCGCGCGGTGCTGGAGAAGGTGCTGACCTCATCGAATTACGAGCGGATGATCGGAACCGCGACCTGGCTCGCGCAGGAAGCGCGCCGGCTGATCGATGCGGCCGGACTGCCCTGGCACGTCACCCAGATCGGTGCGCGTGCCGAGATCATGTTCATGCCACAGCCGCCTCGCAGCGGCGCCGACGTCATTGCGGGCCGGCAACCCGATCTCGAGACCTTGCTGCATGCGTTCTACATGAACGAGGGCATTCTGGTGACGCCGTTCCACACCATGCTGCTGATGTGCCCGGCAACATCGGGGCGGGACGTCGACAAGCATACGGCGGTGTTAGCGCAGTTCATCGATCTGCTGCGCGGCGCGGGGGCTATCTGATGCAGGCGACTCCGTTCAAGCTTGATGGCAGGGTCGCCATCGTCACAGGAGGGGGCAGGGGGATCGGCGCCGCCATCGTGACACGGCTCGCGGAGGCCGGCGCGACTGTGGTGATCGCCAACCGAACGCTCGATGTGGCCGAGGCGCTGGCACGCGAGCTGGCGTCTGATGGCCGGACCGCGTATTGCGTCCCGTTCAACAAGTTGGACCGTAGCAGCTTGCGGGCGTTGGTTGACGATGTCGCCGCTCGATACGGCCGGCTCGATATCGTCGTGCACAATGCCGGCGGTTGCCCGTGGGCCTCGCTGGACGAGCTCGATGAAGCGAAGCTCGACGAGACACTGGCGCTCAATCTCAACGCCAGCATCTGGCTCGCGCAGGCCGCAATTCCGCATATGCGCGCCGTCGGCTTCGGACGCATTCTCGTGACATCCTCGGTCTCGGCGCGCGTCGCGATGGGCGGCGGTGCGCACTACTCGGCGGCGAAGGCCGGGGTGAACGCATTTATCCGCGGCGCCGCATTCGAATTGGCGCGCGACGGCATCACCGTCAACGGCGTCGAGGCCGGCTTCATCGAGAAGCCGGGCCGCGGCACCATGAGCGCGCCGGAGAACAAGGCGAAGCTCGAACGCTTCATCCCGATGGGGCACATGGGGAGCGCCGACGACATCGCCTGCGCGATGCTCTATCTCGCCTCCGCCGAGGCCAGATATGTCACCGGGCAGACCATCGTCGTCGATGGCGGTTCGACCTTGCCCGAGACCGGATTTGCCGTCGAACGGCAGTGGGGAGCCTAGATGAGCATGATCTTTTCGGAAAACTGGCTTCCGCTTCTCCGGATCACGCTCTGATGCCGCGCCTGGACGGAAAGACCGCGCTGGTGACCGGCGCGGCCACGGGGATCGGCCGGGCCACGGCGGCGCTGCTGGCGCTGAGCGGCGCGCGCGTCGTGCTGTTCGGGCTCGGTGAGGCCGAGTTGCAAGCAGCCGCGGCGGAGTGCGGAGGGCAGGCGGTCCATGGCGACGTCACCCGTCCGGACGACATTGCCGACGCCGTCGCCGCCTGCGGCGCGTGGCTCGACATCGTCGTCAACGCCGCCGGCCTGATCGTGCCGGATCAGCCCGCCAGCGTCTCCGACGAGGTCTGGGCCAGGACGCTCGATGTCAACCTCACGGGGACCATGCGGGTCTGCCGGGCATCGCTGCCGCTGCTCCGGCAGCGCGGCGGATCGATCGTCAACATCGCCTCGGTTGCCGCATTCAACGCCAGTCCGGACAGCGCAAGCTACGCCGCCAGCAAGGCGGCCGTCGTCGCCTATACCCGTTCACTGGCCTATGCCCACGGCGCCGACGGCATTCGCGCCAATGCGGTGGCGCCCGGCTGGGTGCGAACGCCGATGAGCGCCTATGAAATGCAACTGCTCGCGGACCAGAACGGCACCTCGCCCGACGCCGAGTTTCGTAGCGTCGAACGCCGGATCGCCTTGGG
>NZ_DASVOK010000410.1:0-2325 GCF_036383415.1 Rudaea sp.
TCCTTCACCGAAAAGAAGCGCATCCGCAAGGACTTCGGCAAACGCCCGCAAGTTCTCGGCGTGCCGCCGCTGCTCGCGATCCAGACGGATTCCTATCGCGAGTTCCTGCAGGAAGGCGTGGACGTCAAGACGCGCGCGGACCACGGCCTGCACGCGGCGCTGAAGTCGGTGTTCCCAATCGTCAGCTACTCGGGCAACGCCGCGCTGGAATACGTGAGCTACCGCCTCGGCGAACCCGCGTTCGACGAGCGCGAGTGCCGTTCGCGTGGCATGAGCTACGGCGCGCCGTTGCGCGTGCTCGTGCGCCTGGTCATCTACGACAAGGAATCGCCGGCGTCGAACAAGGCGATCAAGTACGTGAAGGAACAAGAGGTGTACATGGGCGAACTGCCGCTCATGACCGACACCGGTACCTTCATCATCAACGGCACCGAGCGCGTCATCGTCTCGCAGCTGCATCGCTCGCCGGGCGTGTTCTTCGACCACGACCGCGGCAAGACGCACAGCTCGGGCAAGCTGCTCTACAGCGCGCGCATCATTCCCTACCGCGGCTCGTGGCTCGACTTCGAGTTCGACCCGAAGGACGCGCTGTTCACGCGTATCGACCGTCGCCGCAAGCTGCCGGTGACGCAGCTGCTGCGCGCGCTCGGCTACAACAACGAGGAAATCCTCGACATCTTCTTCGAGAAGAACGTTTTCCACCTCGACAAGAAGGAAGGCGCCAAGCTCGAGCTCGTCGCCGAGCGCCTGCGCGGCGAAACGCTGAACTTCGACGTCAAGGCCGGTGACAAGATCATCGTCGAGACCGGCAAGCGCATCACCGCGCGCCACGTGCGCCTGCTGCAGGACGCCAAGCTCAAGTCGCTCGAAGTGCCGGACGACTACCTCGTCGGCCGCATCCTCGCGCACGACATCGTCGACGCAAAGACCGGCGAGCTGCTCGCCGCGGCGAACGCCGAGATCGATGCCACCCACCTCGCGAACTTCCGCAAGGCCGGCATCGACAAGATCGGCACGCTTTATGTCAACGATCTCGACCGCGGTCCGTACATCTCGAACACGCTGCGCATCGACTCGACCAAGACGCCGCTCGAGGCGCTGGTCGAAATCTACCGCATGATGCGTCCTGGCGAGCCGCCGACCAAGGAAGCGGCGCAGAACCTGTTCTTCAACCTGTTCTTCACCTTCGAGCGTTATGACCTCTCGGCCGTGGGCCGGATGAAGTTCAACCGCCGCGTCGGCCGCAAGGAAACGACGGGCACGGGCGTGCTCTACGACTCGAAGTATTTCGGCGCGCGCAATGACGCGGAGTCGAAGTCGCTCGTCGAGAGGTTCGGCCACACCTCGGACATCCTCGATGTGCTCAAGGTGCTCGTCGACATCCGCAACGGTCGCGGCACGGTGGACGACATCGACCACCTCGGCAACCGCCGCGTGCGTTCGGTCGGCGAAATGGCCGAGAACGTGTTCCGCATCGGTCTCGTCCGCGTTGAGCGCGCGGTGCGCGAGCGCCTGTCGCTGGCCGAGGCCGAAGGCCTGACCCCGCAGGACCTGATCAATGCCAAGCCGGTCGGCGCGGCGATCAAGGAGTTCTTCGGTTCGTCACAGCTGTCGCAGTTCATGGACCAGAACAACCCGCTGTCGGAAGTCACCCACAAGCGCCGCGTGTCCGCGCTCGGTCCGGGCGGCCTGACGCGCGAGCGCGCCGGCTTCGAAGTGCGCGACGTGCATCCGACCCACTACGGCCGCGTCTGCACGATCGAGACGCCGGAAGGTCCGAACATCGGCCTGATCAATTCGCTCGCCGTGTACGCGCGCACCAACTCCTACGGCTTCCTCGAGACGCCGTACCGCAAGATCGTCAACGGCAAGGTCACCGACAAGGTCGAGTATTTCTCCGCGATCGAAGAAGGCGACTACGTGATCGCGCAGGCGAACTCGCCGCTCGACAAGAACGGCGCGTTCACCGAAGACTTCGTCGCCTGCCGCTACAAGGGCGAATCGGAACTGCGTCATCCGCAGGACATCCAGCTAATGGACGTCTCGCCGATGCAGACCGTGTCGGTCGCGGCCGCGCTCGTGCCGTTCCTCGAGCACGACGACGCGAACCGCGCGCTGATGGGCGCGAACATGCAGCGTCAGGCCGTGCCGACGCTGCGCTCGACCACGCCGCTGGTCGGCTTGGAGTCCTTCACCTTGCGGTACGGCGTCTCGAGGAAGCCGTACTTGTTGGTGCGCGCGTACAGCGCGAGCGAGTTGATCAGGCCGATGTTCGGGCCCTCCGGGGTCTCGATCGGGCACATGCGCCCGTAGTGGGTCTGGTGG
>NZ_DASVOK010000411.1:0-2265 GCF_036383415.1 Rudaea sp.
GTCGTCGCTCGAGCCGCGCGCGTAGAACCAGCCGTTCTCCTCGACCAGCTTGAACGGGTCGCGCTCCCAGTCCTCGCGCTTGGCTTCAACGACGTCGATGTGCGCAAGCAGCAGGATCGGCTTGGCGAGCTTGTCGCTGCCATGCAGGATCGCGGTCAGGTTGCCGTCCTTCGGACGATCGGGCGGCACGAGAACCTGCGTGTCGCTCTTGGCAAAGCCGCCTGCGACCAGCCGCGCCTGCATCGCTTCCGCTGCCTGCGTGCAGCTTCCGACCGAGCGCGTCGTGTTGATCTCGACGAGCTGTTTGTAGAGGTCGCGGAACGCGACCTCATCGGCGGAAGGCGCCTGCCCCCTGCCCTGCGCCGCGAACATGGTCATACCGACGGCGATGGAAAGGGACAGCGATCGGACAATGGCGCGCATGCAGACTCCTCGACTTGGACGTGAACTTCCAAGGTTGCAACGAGGTTCCGCCAAGATCAACCCTTGGACGCGTTACTTTTATTTAATCCGCGTGTCGATGACGATCTTCGACGTCAACGTGCGATGCACCGGGCACTTGTCGGCCATCTCGAGCAGACGCGTGCGCTGCTCCTCGCTCAGCGCGCCGACGAGTTCGATCTCGCGCTCGATGTGGTCGAGCATGACCGGCTTGTCGCCGCAGTCCTTGCAGTCGTCGAAGTAGCGCTTGGCGTGCGTGAGCCGCACGATCACGCGCTCGAGCGGAATCTGCTTGCGCGCCGCGTACAGGCGCAGCGTCATCGAGGTGCAGCTGCCGAGCGACATCAGCAGCAGCTCGTACGGTCCCGGGCCTGCGTCGTTGCCGCCGACATCGACCGGCTCGTCCGCGACGAGTACATGCCGGCCATCGAGCAGGACCTGGGTGAACTTGCCCTCCCCGGTCTCGGCGACGACGACCGCGCCCGCGACGACCTCGGGCGGATCGAAACGCGCGCCGCTCATGCCAGCACCAGGTCCTGGTATTCCTTGTGCCGCTTGAGGTAGGCGGCGATGAACGGACACTGCGGAATGATTTTTTCGCCGTTGCGGCGTGCGTCCTCGAGCACGAACTGCGCAAGCTTCGAGCCGATGCCGCGCCCGGCGAGCTGCTCGGGCACGATCGTGTGGATGAAGGTGATTACACCGGGTTTGCGCGAGTAGTCGACATGCGCGGTGATGCCGTCGACAGTGAGTTCGTAGCGATTGCGCGCGCGATTGTCGATGATTTCGTCGGACATGATCCTTCTCCTTGTCGGGTTCTCGCATGCATCATACGACGAGCGCGACGCAGGTCGCGACAAGGCTCAGAGGACGCCGGCCGCCGCCGCCGCGCTGCGCAGCCAAGCGGCGACGCGTCCTGCCCAGGCCGCCTGGCCGTCGGCATCGGCGATCAGGTCCTGGCGGATTTCGAGTTCGACGTTGGCCAGGCCGCGCTGCGTGCCGTACACCGGGATCGCGTAGTCGCTCGTGTCGCTGACCGAATACGGCTCGTTGTCGCCGACCACCCACTCACCCTCGTCGCGGATCAGGCGCAGCAGCGCATGTGCGAGGCGCGCGTCGCGGTGATAGAGGATGCCGACCTGCCACGGGCGCGCCACGTCGAGATAGACCGGGGTGAAGCTGTGCACCGTGACGAGAATCGTCGGCCGGCCGGCCCCGCGGCGCGCATCAAGTTCGGCCTCGATGCGCGCATGGTACGGACGGAACACCGCATCGATGCGCTGCTGCCGTTGCGCCGGCGACAGGTTTTCGTTGCCGGGAACATCGGTGCGCTCGCTGTGCGGCGTGATCAAGGTCGGCGACTCGAGTGGGCGGTTGCAGTCAACGACGAGGCGCGAATAGGTCTGCGCGATCGCGAATGCGTCGAGGCGCGCGGCCAGATGCGACATCACCCCGGCCGCGCCGATGTCCCAGGCAATATGTCGCTGCAGCTCGCGCTGATCGATGCCAAGATCGCCGAGCGCGCGCGGAATGCGCCGCCCGGCATGGTCGCAGGTGAGGAAGAACGGCGATGCGCCGTGTGCGTTCTCGATCGAATACGGTGGCGGCTCGTCGGCTGCCAGCAGCGGCGGCAAGGTCTCGATCATGCGCAGCGACTACTCCTGCGGCGCGCTCACACTGGGCCGGCGCGACCAGTCGAGATCGAGGATCACGCGCTCGCCGCTGCGCGCGTCGGTCGCTTCGAGGCGTGCGAGGCGGCCGCTGCCGTCGCATATCCAGGCGCGCAGGTCGCCGTCGGCATTCGCTCCGGGCAGCTTGCCGCTG
>NZ_DASVOK010000412.1:0-3690 GCF_036383415.1 Rudaea sp.
CGGCCACGACCGATGCCGGCGCCGCCGCGATCGGCGAGCGCCTGGCTGCGCACGGCGGCGTCGGTCGCGCACTGAACGTCACCGACGGTGCCGCGGTCGAGAAACTGATCGACGACATCGCCAAGGAATTCGGTGCGATCACGATCCTGGTCAACAACGCCGGCATCACGCGCGACCAGCTGTTGATGCGCATGAAGGACGAGGACTGGCAGGCGATTCTCGACACGAACCTGACTTCGGTTTACCGCACGAGCAAGGCTGTCATGCGCGGCATGATGAAGGCGCGCAAGGGGCGCATCATCAGCATCGCTTCTGTGGTCGGCGTCACCGGCAATCCCGGACAGGCGAACTACGCTGCGGCGAAGGCCGGCATCATCGCGTTCTCCAAATCGCTCGCACGCGAAATCGGTTCGCGCGGCATCACGGTCAACGTCGTCGCGCCGGGTTTCATTGACACCGACATGACGCGTGCGCTGACCGAAGATCAGCGCAGCGCGCTGCTCGGCCAGATCGCTCTTGGCCGCCTCGGCGCGGCGGAGGACATCGCCAATGCGGTGGCCTTCCTCGCTTCGCCCGCGGCGGCGTACATCACCGGCGAGACGCTGCATGTCAACGGCGGCATGTACATGGCGTAAGCTTGTCGGGCTACGCTGGTGCGATTGCCGCGTATGCCCTACAATCCGCCCCGTTCGGGTTATCCCTTTTTCGTAACTTTTTCTGCCTACCTTGTGAGGTAAGTACCACTATGAGCACCATCGAAGAGCGCGTCAAGAAGATCGTCGTCGAACAACTGGGCGTCAAGGAAGATGAGGTGACGCCGAACGCGTCCTTCGTCGACGACCTGGGCGCGGATTCGCTCGACACCGTCGAACTGGTCATGGCGCTCGAAGAGGAATTCGAATGCGAAATTCCGGACGAGGAAGCCGAGAAAATCACCACCGTGCAGCAGGCGGTCGACTACATCAAGGCGCACGTCAAGCCCTGATTTCGTCGCCATCCGACGGTACGAACTGCGCCCGCGAGGCGCAGTTTGCATTTCTGCTTCCGCGGAACGGGCGTTTGAAAAGACGAGGTTCGCCGGCGGATTTATTGAATGGTGCGGCCATGGACAGCCGCTTCTAGACTCTCGCGATCAGGGATGAGCGCAAAGGCAAACTTTATGAGCAAGCGGCGCGTAGTGGTCACCGGCCTCGGCATCGTCAGCCCGGTCGGCAACGATGTGGCGACGGCGTGGAAGAATATCCGCGAAGGCGTGAGCGGCATCGGTCCGGTCACCCACTTCGATGCGAGCGCGTTCCCGACGCGCATCGCCGGCGAGGTGCGCGATTTCAATCCCGAGACGTACATCCATCACAAGGATGTGAAGAAGATGGACCCGTTCATCCACTACGGCATCGCCGCCTCGGTGCAGGCGCTGAACGATGCCGGCCTGTCGACGCACGAACATGACGCCGAGCGCATCGGCGTCGCGGTCGGCGCGGGCATCGGCGGCATCCACACGATCGAAGAAACCGCGATCACCTATCACGAGCGTGGTCCGCGCAGGATTTCGCCGTTCTTCGTGCCGAGCTCGATCATCAACATGGCTTCGGGCAATTTGTCGATCATGCTCGGCCTGAAAGGGCCGAACATTGCTTGCGTCACCGCCTGCACGACCGGTGCGCACAACATTGGCCTCGCCATGCGCATGATCCAGTACGGCGATGCCGACGCGATGGTCGCCGGCGGTGCCGAATATTCGACCTGTGGCACGGCGATGGGCGGCTTCTGCTCGGCGCGTGCGATGTCGACGCGCAACGACGAGCCGACCAAGGCCAGTCGGCCGTGGGACAAGGATCGTGACGGCTTCGTCCTCTCCGACGGTGCTGGCGTGATCGTGCTCGAAGAGTATGAGCACGCGAAAAAGCGCGGCGCGAAGATCTACGCCGAACTTGTCGGTTTCGGCATGTCCGGCGACGCTTATCACATCACCGCGCCAAGTGAAGGTGGCGAAGGTGCGGCGCGCTGCATGCGCAACGCGCTGATCGACGGCGGCGTGAATATCACCGAGGTCGGCTACATCAATGCTCACGGCACTTCGACACCGCTCGGCGATGTCGGCGAAGTGATGGCGGCGAAGACCGTGTTCGGCGAGCATGCCTACAAGCTGGCCGTCAGCTCGACCAAGTCGATGACCGGGCACCTGCTCGGCGCGGCCGGCGGCATCGAAGCGATCTTCTCGATCCTCGCGCTGCGCGACGGCGTGTTGCCGCCGACGATCAACCTCGACGAACCGGGCGAGGGCTGCGACCTCGACTTCGTGCCGCACACGGCGCGCGATGCGAAGATCGACATCGCCGTGTCGAACTCGTTCGGCTTCGGCGGCACGAACGGCTCGCTGGTGTTCCGCCGCGCCTGATCGGCCCGCAATGGACTTCGTCCGGCGCGAGCTGCGCGGCGCGCGCGATCTGCTGCCGCTCGCGGCACGCTGTCCGCGGCGCTATCCGGGCTTGCTCGAAAGTGCCGCGCAGGGCGGCACCGCAGCGCGTTTCGACGTCCTGTTCGCAACGAACAAAGCAGGCCTGACGCTCGGCGCGGATGGCCGCGTGTACGATTTGCAAGGCGCGGATCGCGGCACCTCGTTTCTGGCCGCGCTCGATGCGGACTGGCGCCGCCAGTGCGCGGCGCGCGATGCATCGAAACTGCCATTCCGCGGTGGTTGGCTGCTGTATCTCGGCTATGAGGTCGTTGCCGAGATCGAGCCGCGACTGCGTCCGGTTTTCGGTGCATCGAACCAGGCGCCAGTCGCTCTCGCATTACGCTGCCCCGCGGCCGTGATCGTCGATCGGCTCGCGCAGACGACCTCGCTGGTCGCCGAGGCGGGGCAGGAACATTGGCTTGACATGCTTGCCGCCGATCTCGCGCAGGCAGGCGATTTCGCGCCGAGGCCCTTGCCCACAGCACGCATTGAGGAAGACGATTCGCAGCGATTCCTCGATGGCGTCGCGCGCATCCACGAGTATCTGCGCGCCGGCGACACGTTCCAGGTCAATCTTTCGCGCGAGTGGCGCGCCGGTTTCGCCGAAGCGCCGACACCGGCGAATGTCTATGCGCAATTGCGTCGTGCCAATCCGGCGCCGTTCGCCGGGCTGCTGCAATGGAACGACTGGGCGATCGCGAGTTCGTCGCCCGAGCGTCTGGTCGAAATCCGCGGCGACATCGCGCAGACGCGGCCGATCGCCGGCACGCGCGCGCGCCATGCCGGCGACGACGACGCGGTGCGCATCGCCGAGCTGATCGGTCACGCCAAGGAACGCGCCGAGCACGTCATGCTGATCGACCTCGAGCGCAACGACCTCGGCCGCATCTGCGTGCCGGGCTCGGTCGTCGTCGACGAGCTGATGGCGGTGGAGAGCTACGCGCACGTGCATCACATCGTCTCGAACGTGCGCGGTCGCTTGCGCACCGGCATCACGCCGGCGCAGGCGATCCGCGCCGTGTTTCCCGGCGGCACGATCACCGGCGCGCCGAAAGTGCGCACGATGGAGATCATCAGCGAGCTCGAACAGTGCGCTCGCGGCGCCTACACCGGCGCGCTCGGCTACCTCAACCTCGACGGCGACATGGATCTGAACATCCTGATTCGCACGATGGAACTGCAGGGGAACGAGGCACGTTTCCGCGCTGGTGCCGGTATCGTCACCGACTCGA
>NZ_DASVOK010000413.1:0-22147 GCF_036383415.1 Rudaea sp.
GAAGGCAGTTCGAACGGCAAAGCGGTCCGGCGCGTGCGCATCGGCCCGCTGCGCGACGCGGACGAAGCCGACGCGCTGGCACCGAAGGTGCGCGCGCTCGGTCTCGGCGAGCCGCGCGTGGCGATCGACGACTGAGCCGGAACGTGTTGATCGCGGAGTCGTCGCTTTCAGCCGGGACGTGTAAATTTCGCGAATCGTCAGCCGGTATCGCTCGTTGCCTCGCTCGCGCCTGCGCGCGCAGGACGAACCAGAATGGACTGCTCCCAGAGATGAAGAATCTGCAATTTGTACAAAAAGCTGCATTGTGTATTTTTGTTTCCGCGACGCTGATCGCGGTCGCGCCCGAAGCCGGCGCGGTCAAGCATCGCCATCAGCAGGCGCAGCAGAAGAAACAAGAGCAGCAGGAACAGAAGAACGCCGAACAGCAGAAGTCCGGCGACGATGCCGCGGCCGCCTCGCTGCCGGTGCAGCCGGCGACGCCGATGCCCGGCGCGAACACGCTCAACGTGCCGGTGCCGCCGCAGCCGCAGCTCGCTGCGAAGAGCTGGGTGCTGATGGACTACACCAGTGGCCAGGTGCTCGCCGGCGACAATATCGACGCGCGCGTCGAACCGGCCTCGATCACCAAGGTGATGACGTCCTACGTCGTCGCGGCACAGCTCGCCGCGGGCAAGATCAAGCTGGAGGACGAGGTCTACATCAGCGAGAACGCGTGGCGCGGCGGCGGCGCGAGCACCGACGGTTCGACCAGCTTCCTCAAGCTCAACTCGAAGGTGGCGCTCAAGGATTTGATGTACGGCATGATCATCCAGTCCGGCAACGACGCGGCGATCGCGCTGGCCGAGCACGTCGCCGGTTCCGAGCAGACCTTCGCTGCGCTGATGAACCAGTACGCACAGCAGCTCGGCATGACCGGCACGCACTACGTCAATCCGACCGGCCTGCCTTCGCCGGACGAGTACACGACCGCGCACGACATCGCGATCCTGTCGCGCGCGCTGATCCACAATTATCCCGAGGAATACAAGATCTACGCGATCAAGGAATTCGAGTGGAACGGCATCACTCAGCACAACCGCAATTCGCTGCTGTGGCGCGATTCGACGGTCGACGGGATCAAGACCGGCCATACCAAGGAAGCCGGCTTCTGCCTCGCCACCTCAGCCAAGCGTGGCGAGCAGCGCCTGATCGCGGTGGTCATGGGCACGGGCAGCGAGAAGGAACGCGCCGATGCGAACCAGACCGTGCTCAACTACGGCTTCCGCTTCTTCGAGACGCACAAGCTGTTCGACGCGAACAAGGCGCTGACCACGCGCGAACTCTGGCGCGGCGCGAACGACACGGCCGGCCTCGGCCTCGGCGATGAGCTGCTGATCACGTTGCCGCGCGGCCGCTACAACGACATGAAGCCAACGCTTGAATTTCCGAGCCGCCTGATCGCGCCGTACACCAAGGGCCAGCAAGTCGGCACGCTGCGCGTCAAGCTCGACGACAAAGTGCTGGTCGAGCGCCCGCTCGTCGTGCTCGACGAGCAGCCCGAGGGTGGTTGGTGGCGGCGTTTCGTCCACAGCATCCTGCTCTACTTCAAGAGCGCGCCGACGACCGAGACCACACCGGTCGGCACGACCGCAGTGGGCAATCCGCAACCGGTGAAGTGATGAAAAAGCTCGATCCGCAGCAGCTCGAGAAAATCCACGCCGAGAACCCCGGCCAAGGCTTCCAGTTTCCGGGCGCATTCGAGATCACCGCGGTCGGCCACGCCAATGCGGGCCTCGAGCAGCGCGTGCCCGAAGCCATCGCCGGTCTCGACCTCAGCGTGGTCGCCGGTTCCGAACGCGTGCGGCCGTCGAGCAACGGCAATTTCGTCTCCGTCAGCGTCACCTTCGACTGCCCTTCGCGCGAGATGTATGAGGCGGCGCACGCCGCGCTGCGCGCCGACCCGGCGGTGAAATGGACGCTGTGAATTTCCGGTCAGGAACGTCTTCGGAACGCGCGGATCGGGCGATCCGGCCGATTGATAGTCCGCAGCGCGGCCCCATTTCCGCAGTTCCCGCCAGTTGAAGGTTTCATCGTGTCGGTCGTTTGCGAATCCCCCGTTTCCGTTGCGCAGTCCCGGCCGCTGATTACTCGCCGTTTCCCTGGCCTGTCTCCGTACGAGCCGGTCTGGCGCGCGATGCAGGCGTTCACCGATGCGCGTGACGCGGAAACGCCCGACGAACTCTGGCTGGTCGAGCATCCGCCCGTGTTCACGCTCGGCCAGGCCGGCAAATGGGAACACGTGCTGTTGCCGGGCGACATCCCGGTCGTGCCGGTCGACCGCGGCGGCCAGGTCACCTATCACGGCCCGGGCCAGATCGTGGCCTATCCGCTGATCGACCTGCGCCGGCTCAAGCTCGGCATCCGTGAGCTGGTCTGCCGCATCGAACAGGCGATCATCGACACGCTGGCGAACTGGAATGTCGAGGCCGTACGCCGCGAGGGCGCGCCGGGCGTCTACGTCGCCGGCGCCAAGATCGCCGCGCTCGGCCTGCGCGTGCGCCGCGGCTGCACGTTCCACGGCCTCGCGTTCAACGTGAACATGGACCTCGAGCCGTTCCACCGCATCAATCCCTGCGGCTATCAGGGACTTGCCGTGACCCAACTGATGGACCTCGGCGGCCCTTCAAGCCTGGCCGAGGTGGAAACTGAGCTCGTCGCGCAACTGGAGCGGCAGCTTGGCCTGAACGTGCAAATGGCGCCGCCGCCCGTGACGATGGGAACTGGCGCGCAACCCTTCACCGATGTTAGCGTGCACGCATGAATTCCCCAGAAAATATGCTTCCGAAGACCATTCCCATCGCCTTGGTGGACGGCGCGGTTGTCGCCAATCCGGCCGCGGTCCGCACCGGCGAGAAACTGCTCGGCGAGGACAAGACCGCGCGCAACCGTGCCGGCTTCGACCGCAGCGCGCCGATGCTGCGCAAGCCCGACTGGATCCGCGTGCGCATTCCGCCCGGCAATGCCGTGGCCAAGCTCAAATCCAAGCTGCGCGCGAACCGTCTCGTCACCGTGTGCGAGGAAGCGTCTTGCCCGAACATTCATGAATGTTTCGGCAAGGGCACGGCGACGTTCATGATCCTCGGCGAAGTCTGCACGCGGCGCTGCTCGTTCTGTGACGTTGCCCACGGCCGGCCCAAGTCGCCCGACGCCGAGGAGCCGCGCCATCTGGCCGAGACGATCCGCGACATGGGCCTCCGCTATGTCGTCGTCACCTCGGTCGATCGCGATGATCTGCGCGACGGTGGTGCGCAGCACTTCGCCGATTGCATCCGCGAAGTGCGAGCGCTGAATCCTTCGACCAAGCTCGAAATCCTCACCCCGGATTTCCGCGGCAAGGGCCGCATGGAGCGCGCGCTCGAGGTGTTCGCCGAAGCGCCGCCCGACGTGTTCAACCACAATCTCGAAACGGTGCGCGAGCTGTATCCGAACGTGCGCCCGGGTGCCGACTACGACTGGTCGTTAACGCTGTTGCAACGCTTCAAGGCGCAGCATGCCGAGGTGCCGACCAAGTCCGGCATCATGCTCGGCCTCGGCGAGACTGAAGCCCAGGTGCATGGCGCGTTGAACGATCTGCGCGCGCACGATGTCGATATGGTGACGATCGGCCAGTACCTGCAGCCGACGCCGCACCATCATCCCGTGCTGCGCTACTGGACGCCGGCGGAGTTCGACGCGCTGGCCGAGTACGGACACAAGCTCGGCTTCACCCATGTCGCCTCGGGCCCGCTGGTGCGCTCGTCGTACCACGCCGACCAGATGGCGCATGCGGCCGGGTTCGTCGAACAGGTGGCCTAAGCTTTTATTGAAGAGTGCAGGCACGGATGCCTGCTTCGTGATCGTCGCGATCAGGACGAGCGCAAAAACATCGGAGAAGTGCAGGCGTGAATGCCTGCTTCTGATCTTCGCGATCAGGGATGAGCGCAAAAATGAATTCGGAGAAGGCAAATGATGGTTCGTGACAAGCGCTTGTGGATCGTGCCGACGCTGCTGGCCGTGGCCCTCGCGACGACGCTGGCTTTCGCCAAGCCGCAGGGCGATGCGGCCACCGCGATTGCGCTCAAGCCGAGCGTGGACCAGGCCGATGCGGCGCAGATGGCGATGAAGATCCTCTCGCGCATGCACTACAAGCCCGAGGCGTTCGACACGAAGATGTCGCAGCAGGTCTTCGACCGCTACCTCGATTCGCTCGATGCCGACCGCCTGTTCTTCACCCAGGCCGACGTCGACCGCTTCACGCCCGCGCGCGACAAGCTCGGCGATGCGATCCGCGACAAGGACCTGTCGGTGCCATTCGCGATCTTCAACCTCTACATCGAGCGCATTGGCGAGCGCACGGCCTACGCGCGCGCCGAATTGAAGAAGGGTTTCGATTTCAGCAAGGACGAAACCTACCAGTACCAGCGCGAGAAGGCGCCGTGGGCGAAGACCGACGCCGAAGTCAACGACCTCTGGCGCAAGCGCGTCAAGAACGACTGGCTGCGCTTGAAGCTCGCCGGCAAGGACGAGGCGAAGATCCGCGAGACGCTGGACAAGCGCTACGCGAACTACCTCGACCGCGTGCGCCAGCTCACCGGCGAGGACGCGTTCTCGATTTTCCTCAACGCCTACGCGATGACGATCGAGCCGCACACGAATTACCTCAGCCCGCGCCAGGCGGAGAATTTCGAGATCGCGATGAAGCTCTCGCTCGAGGGCATCGGCGCGGTGCTGCAGCGCGAGGACGATTACACCGCGATCCGCGAAGTCGTGCCCGGTGGACCGGCCTCGTTGTCGGGCAAGGTCAAGGTCGGCGACCGCATCGTCGGTGTCGGCCAGGGCGAACACGGGGCTATCGCCGACGTGATCGGCTGGCGCCTCGACGATGTCGTCGAAAAAATCCGCGGCGCCAAGGACACGACCGTGCGCCTCGAGATCCTGCCCGCCGATGCCGGCCCCGACGGCAAGCACATTACCATTGCGCTCGTGCGCAAGAAGGTCGCGGTCGAGGAGCAGGCGGCGAAGAGTTCGATCATCGAAACCAAGGACGGCGAGGTCAGCCACAAGATCGGCGTGATCACGCTGCCGACCTTCTATCAGGATTTCGAAGCACATCGCCGCGGCGATGCGAACTACAAGAGCGCCACGCGCGACGTCGCCAGGCTGCTCGCCGACCTGAAGAAGCAGAACGTCGAAGGCGTGCTGATCGACCTGCGCAACAACGGCGGCGGTTCACTCGACGAGGCGACCACGCTCACCGGCCTGTTCATCGACAAGGGTCCGGTCGTACAGGTGCGCAGCGCCAATGGCCGCATCGACGAGCACGAGGACCGCAACGGCGGCATGGCTTGGACCGGCCCGTTCGCCGTGCTCGTCAACCGCAACTCGGCCTCGGCTTCGGAAATCTTCGCCGCCGCGATCCAGGACTACGGCCGCGGCCTGATCCTCGGCGAGCCGACGTTCGGCAAGGGCACGGTGCAGAACCTGCTCGATCTCGACCAGATGTATGGCAACGAGAAGCCGACCTACGGCGAACTCAAGATGACGATCCAGCAGTTCTTTCGCGTCAACGGCGGCTCGACCCAGCTGCGCGGCGTCACCCCCGATATCCAGTTCCCGGTCACCGGCGACTTCGCCCAGAATGGAGAACAGTCCTACGACAACGCGCTGCCATGGACCTCGATTCCCGCCGCCGACTACAAGCCGACCGGCGATCTGAAATCGCTCGCGCCGATGCTCGTCGCACACCACGACCGGCGCGCCGCGGCCGAGAAGGATTGGCTCGCCTACCAGGCCGACGTGGCCGACGTGCGCAAACTGCGCGAAGACAAGACCATCTCGCTCAACGAAGCAGTGCGGCGCAAGGAGCGTGACGAACAGGAAGCGAAGCGCCGCGAGCGCCATCCGGACCAGTTCGCTGATGCCGGCGCCGGTGCGCCGGTGAACGGTCAGCCAAGTTCCGTGCGTGCCGATCCGTCCGATGCGCCGCAAAAGATCCGGCGTGTCGACATCGAAGGTGCCAATCCGGTGACGACGATGGACAAGGAAACGGCTTCGACGAAGACAGCTGGCGCAAAGGCTGGCGCGAACAACGTTCCGCGCAAGAATGTCGATGTCGCCGCCGATCGCAAGGCGGCCGACCCGGATGCGGAGAATCCGGCTGCGAAGGCCAGCACGGCGAATGCCGCAAAAGTCGCCAAGTCCGCCGACAACCCGAACCAGGACGACGGCCTGCAGGCCGACGAGCGCAGCCTCAAGTCCGATCTCGACGAGGAAAAGCGGCGCAAGGCGCTCAAGGACGTGGTCCTCAACGAGGCTTCCCACATCGTCGCCGACGAAGTCGAGCTGCTGCGCGCCGACACCAAGCTCGCCGCGCAGGTGCTGCCGCACGGCGCGGTCGGCAGGGACGCGGTCAACTGACCGGCTGCGGGTCGCACCAGCGTGACCCGCATTCCCATGAGTCCCGGCGCTGCGCTGGTCGAAAGCTTCTACGACAAGGAAACGTTCACCTTCACCCACGTCGTCTTCGACGAGGACGGCGGTCATGCCGCGATCGTCGATCCGGTGCTCGACTTCGATGCGGTGCGCGCACGTACGTTTACCGCTTCGGCGGACCGGGTGCTTGAGTTCGTGCGCGAGCATCGTCTTGCGGTGGAGTGGATTCTCGAAACGCATGCGCATGCGGATCATCTGACCGCAGCCGCCTACCTGCGTGAAAAAACCGGAGCGAAGACCGCGATCGGTCGCGGCATCACGAGCGTGCAGCGGCACTTCCAGATGCTGTTCGACTTCGGGCCGGAATTCCGCGCCGACGGCAGCCAGTTCGACCGGCTGCTCGCCGACGGCGACGTCATCCAGGTCGGCAGCCTGCACGGGCGGGTAGTGGCGACGCCCGGGCATACCGACGACAGCCTGACCTACCTGTTCGGCGACGCCGCCTTCGTCGGCGACACCGTCTTCGCCCCGGAGACCGGCACGGCGCGCACGGACTTTCCGGGCGGCGATGCGCGCGAGCTGTATCGCTCGATCCGCAGACTATTCGCGCTGCCCGCGCAAACGCGCCTGTTCCTCTGCCACGACTATCCGCCGACCGGGCGCGAGGCGTGCGCGCACAACTCACTCGCCGAGCAGCGCCAGAGCAATGTGCACGTGGGCGGCAACGCAGACGAAGAGGCGTTCGTGAAGCTGCGCACCGAGCGCGATGCCCGGCTGCTGCCGCCGCGGCTCATCCTGCCGGCGCTGCAGGTCAACCTGCGCGCTGGCGAGCTGCCGCCAACCGAAGACAACGGAATCCGCTATTTGCGGTTGCCGCTCAATCAGATCGGGAACGGCGCTTAGGTTCAGCTCATTATAGTGAAGCTTACGAATCCGGCCCTACGCAGGGTCGCACGAGGGGGTTAGATTAAAACGGATAATTACTCCGTCACCTCTCCGTGATCAGCTAGCCGCACGTATATCGCTTGAGATATTCGATGATTTGCGGGAAAGCTTCTCGATCTTGCGGCGTCGAGCCCGAATTGCCACGACCCACCATGCCGCCTACCACCGTGTGACCAGAACGATCCTTGACGCAGGGGTCAGCACCTGCGCGAAGGAGAAGAAGCGCGATTTCGAATTGTGAAGAATCAAGCGCCTGTTGCAATACTGTATCGCCGAAAGCCATTACGGTGATATCACTTTGCGTCACGCGGTTGAGGTCGGCATGGTGCTGAATCAATAACTCGATATTGGACATACGACGCAACGTTACCGCATAAAAAATAGGGGTCCTATCAGCATCGTCGACAATCAAGTTCGGATTACCTCGGTGGCTCAGCAAGACCTTTAAAAAGCGCGAATCGTTGCCTTGAGCTGCCGTCGCCATCGGGCTTAACTTTGGCCGTTTTGTGTCGCAGCACGATACCAAGTTCGGGTCGGCGCCATGTTCAAGCAGCCAAAGAAAACCAGCCATGTTTCGCTTTCCCAAGGCCCAAAGAAGCGGCGTCATCCCGCGCTCTCCTACGCCATTGATTGGAACAACTTGGGCGACAAGCTCCTGCATTTGCTTCGTATCCCCTCGTCCCGCCGCGTCGGCGAGCTTGCCTACTTGAACCATACCCAAAGGGAAAATCTCATTAACTGGAATATCCAAGGTCCCTTCTGCAATTTGATCACTCATAAGCTCAAAATTACGCGGAAACTCTTTGCGCACATCGTCTACGCTACAGGCCGATTGCGATAGCAGCAGTATGGAGATCGCAAAGACTGACTGTCGAAACATATGCATGACCTCTTCAATACCAAAAATTCCGGATCGAATGCCGTTCGAACTGCTGCGCTGGCAGAGCAATTTGCGTTCCTACGGCGCCCGGGATCGGGAAAAAATGTTGCGTGGTGGTCAGGGGGTCACCCACGATATAGAAATTCGTAACGCCGCCGTGACCATTAACTGGTCCCGCCCACATTGATATTTGGTAACGCGAACTAAGGCCAGCCGCATTAAACGTCACCGCGTCCGCACCAGTGTAGTACGCTGCCGCAGCGGCCTCTCCGCCGCCTAGAGAATGACCAGTGAAAGTTACATCCCCGCCAGTTTGGCTATAGATCTTTGCTGCTAAACGTTGCGTCTGATCATACTGCTTCGAATCAAGGTTAAACGCCTGCCGAAAATCGTTCACATCGTCGGCGAGCACCAATGGTCGCGTGCCGCGAAACGCCACCACAGTGGCACCGTCGTCCCCATAGGGGAAAACAGTAGCTCCAAAACCTTGTTCTCCTTCAATGCTGTAAGACAGCAGTCCTGCCAACTGCCATGGCTTATCCCCATATGCTGCTGTCGCCATGTATGCCAGCTTTTGCTGCCGCGCATCCATCTGGCCGTAACCCTTCATGTACTGGTCCAGTCCATCGGAAACCGCCTTCTGGAAAACAGCACTTTCGGCACCGTTTGCGAACTTGCCACCAGAGATCGCGGATGCAGTGCCGCCCACTAGGGCCGTTGCGACATACTGCAATCCCGAGTTGTGAAGTTGGCTGACCTCTGGCGCAAACGCTGCCGAGACTCCTGCACTGAAGAATCCGTTGCCAAATTTCCCACCTTCAAGGCTCGACACGACGCCACCTTCCGTCGAACGTGCGAGCACGCCTGGCCAAGACAAACCCGTTCCGAACTTTTGTGCTATTCCGTACCCCACTGCGGCGCTAAATGCACCGATCAATCCCCCTTGCAGGGTCCCGGTTTGAATGACCCCCGCAGCGAACCCTGCGATCGCATAAGCGGCATAGCCGGCATAGGCTCCGAAGGCCGTTAGGTACGGCGCAAGGTATGGCGCAAAGTAGATGATCGCTGCACCGACGACTGTTTTAAGGATGTCACTGAACCACGAATATCCACTCGGGTCAGTGAGCGTAAGAGGATTGTTGGCCACATAGCTGTATCGGTTGAGCCCTTGGCTCCCCGGGTTCTGAACCGGGTCGGCCTGCAACATCCTCCCCAGCTGCGGATCGTAAATTCTCCCGTTGAAGTGGACGATCCCCATCGCCTCCACGCCTTCTTGGCCCGTAAACCCGTGGGTCGTCGTCTGGATCGGCCCCGGCGTTCCCACTTGCGTCCACGTGCCCGGGTCTCGGCGGTTGCCCCATGCATCGAACGCTTCCTGTTCGACCTTCGTCCCATCCACCCGCGCAATCACGTTCGTGCTGCCGAGGTGATCCGTCAGCACGTAGCGCGTGTCATTCGCCAGGACCAGATCGATCGCCGCGCCCAGATAGCGTTTCTGTTCGGTCGTGGTGCCACCGCTGATCGTGATTTCGACCTTGCCGATATACAAGGTCAAGACACCGTTGTCGGCGCGCAGGTACCGGTCGCCTTCCGGGCCGTACTGGAACGTCGTCGTATAGCTGCTCAGGACGGCCTTTACTGCCTGATTCAGCGCGTTGTATGTCAGCGTCCTTCCGTCGCCGCGCAGGGTCTGGTTGCCATTTGCGTCGTACTGGTAGGTCTGGTTCACCGTGCCACTGATGGCGGTGACCCGGGCGGAACTGCCGCTGGCGCCGTGGTTCGCACAGCCCGCCGGACCCGCGTAGGTGTACGTCTGCGAAGTGTTCGTCACTCCGGTGCCGGTCATGATCTGCGTGCACAGGTTGCCCAACGCGTCGTACGTCATCGTCTGCGTGCCGATGACGTTGATTACGTTGCCATTGTCGATCACGCCACTCCAGGCGCCGAGCTGCGATTTCGTCAGGCGATTCAGCCCGTCGTAGGTGATTTGTTCCACCGGGCTCTTGCCGCTGCTGGCGTTCTTCAGCCGTGCGATGACGTTGCCCACCGCGTCGTACGCATACTGATCGTCCTGCAAGCCGCAGGTTCCCGTACCGTTCGTGCATACGCCCTTGAGCCGGCCGTCGTTGGCGTAATAGCTCAGGTTCGTAGCGAGATAAGTGCTGCCGCCGCGTTTTTCGCTGATGGGCTGGCCGCGCTCGTTGGTCTGCAACAGTTCGTAGAGACGCCCGCCCACACCCGCATCAATCGCGCCGCTCTGCGCGGCGGTGACCAAATGCGAGTCGTTTTGCCGATCCGCAAATCCCTTCGCTGTGTAGTGCGTCGTCGTGACCTGGCCGGTCGCGTCCTGCTGCTGCTTCGGACGACTGTAACCATCCACGGCCGTCGTCTCGGTATACGTGCCCGAACCGGACAATACGTGCTGGCGCTGGTAGAGGCGGCCGTAGCCGTCGTAGATCATCGTCCGCGTCAGGTTCTGATCGCCCGTGCCGACATGGGTTTCGGAAGTAAGCTGGCCGAAGCCGTTGCTCTGGGTGTCGTAATTCCAAGTATCCGTAATCGTACCGATCCACGTGCCGCTCGTACTGCTCGCCACGCGCTGCCATTTTCTTCCCATTGCGTCGTAGCTCAGCGTGATCGTCTGACCTTTGGCGTCGGTCTGCGTAAGCACGTCGCCGGCCGCGTTGTAAGTGAACGTCGTCTGCCCCGAATCGGCGTCGTTCTGGGTCAGCTTGCGGCCCAGGTCGTCGTAGGTGAAGCTGCTCATCACATTCCCACTGCCGGCGTTGCGCGTGATCGTGAGCAGGTCACCCATTGCATCGTAAGTCTGCGTCACCGTCAGCGCCGTGGCCGTATCGTTGTTGACCGTGCCCGGATCGAGGGTCTGCACCGCCTCGCCCATTTCGTTGGTGATGGTCTCCCAGGTGAAGTGGCGCGCATTGGTGACGAAGGTACTCAGACCCACGTATTGTTGCGTGGTCGTGCCATCCGGCGTCGTGATCGTGATCGCGCGGCCCAGTACGTCGTATGTCGTCGTCGTCGCATAGCTCGCGCTGCACGCGGCGCCGCTGATCGTCGGACTGCCATCGGCGGCTACCGTCGCATTGAGGAAGAACGGCTCGGACTGGTAGGTTGCACGGTTATGCGCATCGGTGAATACGCACGAGGCGGTGAACTGCTGGGCAGCCGGATTGCTGTCGAACGCCTGCGCCACCTTCATCACCGGGCGGCCGAGCACGTCGAAGTACGTCCAACTGCTCGCGCCGCCCGCGGTTACTACTTGCGAGCGGAACACCAAGCGATTGTCGCTGTTGCTACCACAATTCACCTTGTTCGTGCCGGTGCCGCACATCCGGAACGTCGTCGTGCCTGCGTGGCCGATGTTGTCGCTCGTGAAATACGGTCGGCCTAGCGTGCCAAACAGTGCCGTCTGCGTGGTGCCGTTGATCGAATTCTGTTGCGTGGCGTTGCCGAACTCGTCTCGGAAGCTGATTGCCGTCGCCGTCTGTTCGTTCCAGCCGCCGCTCACTGTCGCAAACGGCAGACGGCTACCGATGACGTAACTACCGCTATTGTCATAGTTGGTCTTGGCATAACGCAGCACCGTGGTGCCGGTTTGTCGCTGCGTCACGCTTCCGTTTGTCGCACCCGCGCGACATTGGGTATCAGTCACGTCGTTACTGCATTGATACGCGCCCGTGCGGTTACCGAAGGCATCCAGATCGTAAAGCGTCCGCAGATCCTGGTCCGCGGAGCCGCCGGCTTGGATGCGCTCGGACGTCAAAAAGCCGCTGGCCGGGTCGTAGGTGTAGTTCGTGGAGCGCTGGCGCGTGGTCTGGTTCGGCCGCGCGAACTGAACGATGCTTTTCGTCAGGCGGCCCAGTTGCCAGCCGGCCGCATTGTCCGAGTAGGTATTGGTAACGACTTTGTCCGCCGTCGTCGTGCCCGCCGCATTCGTCGTCAAGGTGCGGCTGGCGGCCAGATTGCCGGTACCGGCGATGGCGCCGTTGCCGTCGTAACAGAACCAGTTCTCGACCTCGGCGTACCAGGCTGGGGTCGTTGGCGTGCCCGTAGCCAGATCGCCCTGGTAATCCTGCGAGTAGCTGACGTAACCGAACACCGGACCGGGTGTCGCTGATCCGCTGAATATGCCGGCGGTATAGTCGGTCGGCCGCGCCATCGCAGGAGATGTCGTGTTACCTCCGACGGTACACTTGCTCGCCGCTACCGTCATCAGACATCCCGGCCCCGCACAGATCGGCGTTTGATAGCTGAAGCTGAACTGCGTGCCGGCGATATTAGGCCACAACGTCTGGAAGGTCGGCGCCGAACTGGTTCCGGTGATGCCCGAGAAGCAGTTGTAGCCGAGCGTTTCGGGGTTCGCCGCGCAGGCATCGAGCTGTGCGCTACCACGCGTCATCGCACCGCCCAGCGCCTGCTTCACGGTCGCAATCGGCATGCCCGTGATCGGAAAGCGCTGCGCATAACGGTTAAGGACAGCGATGTATTGATTGCCGACCGCCGAGCTGTCGTTCGCGTCGAAATTCCAAATGTCGTAGAACCCGAGAAAACCGCGACCCCCGCCTTGCATGAGCGCACCGGCGTAGCGGTAGTAAACGGTACTCACCGCACTCGCATTGGCTTGTGTCGGCGCGCTGCTCGACGCCTGGCTGACGACGTACATCGGCGCGAGTACGTCGAACACCGGCGAGCCCCATCCGAAATCGATCGAACCGGTCAAGGCCGGATAGCCATTGGTGCCACCGCGCTGATAGACGCCGATGTTCGTAAGCGGTTGATAGCTTACCTGCGTAGTCGCACCCAAGCCGTTCTTGAACTGCGTAATTACATCGCGTGGCTGATAGCGCGTACCGGTGCGGCTTGCATACAGATTGTTGCTCGTCGCCGTAGTCGACAGACCGAAATAATCCGGTGCGCCATCGCCGTCGAAATCGCCGATCAGATGGATCCAATCGTTGTGTCCAATCAAGCCGCCACCGGGTACCTGAATGGGTGCGGTGAAATACCAGCCCGACGCATTGACGGCCACACTCACATAGTTGAATGAAGAATATGCCGTCGAATCGGTGGGCGAGGTGACCGGATAGACCAGATCGGTTTTGCCGTCGCCGTTGATATCGACCAACTGCAGGAACTGACCGTTGCTAATTCCGGTGACGAAGATCGCTGCGCCGTAACCATTGCCGTTGTTGATCAGCGCCCAATAGGTCGTGGCGGTCGTCGCATCCTGATAAACGATGTCGCTCAACCCGTCGCCGTTCAAATCGACCACGAAGACCTGATTGCTGTCTTGAGGCATGGTGGGACTTGCCGAGAGTGCACTCGTGTCCCACCAAGTCTCCTGCAACGCAACTACACCCGGCGTCGAGCCATTGGGCGGCGTGATTTGCGAAACGACAAACTGCGACCAATAGTTCCTTCGATTGGTACTGGTGGAACACGTAGGGCATCCTTCGAAAGTAGTGACGGCTTGAACGAGAGCCGTCAGATCGGATCTACCGTCACCATTGACGTCGGCCGCGATGGCTGAACGATGAAGGGTGGATGTGGTGTTGAAGATGGAAATGAAGCAATCCAGCGTGCTCGCGTTGGGAAAATTGGCGAACGTGCAATTCGTGTCGTTTACGCTGTAGTTGACTTGATATGCAGGGGAAAATGCCAAGGCGCTCCCCTGGCGAACGAGGAATCGAGTCCCGAATCCGCTGCCTCCTGTTGGATAGATGAAGTCAGGCAGCCCGTCGCCATTCAAGTCGGCGAGCAAACCAACCGCGGCGGTCGACACGTTGCCTCTCGGATCGGTGTAGCTCGTCACCGCAATAGCAGGGCTCAGGGAGGCGAGCAAATCCGTTGTGCCGAAGACCGCGCCATTCGTACTTGGGCGACCGAGACTGGAAAACACTTTCCAATTGCTTCCGATCGCGCCGCCTATCAGCAAATCCGCACGACCGTCACCGTCGTAATCCAGCAAATACCACGACTGATCGTTGCCGCTCAGGTTGATGGGCGCGCAAGTCGGCGTTTGACTGGCCGTGGTTAGAGTCATCTCGCCTGTGGACGTGCGGTCGAGGAACCCGACGTAAATGCTGCTTACGCTGCTGCCACACGGTCCGTTGTTCGCCGCCCAGACGAAATCCTGACGACCATCGCCATCCACATCGGCGATTTTATAGCCAGCCAGATTGGTGTAGTTTGGACCGGCCGGAGTCTGATATTTCGTGCCAGGTTGAAGTGTGTTTTGCGCTGTAGACCACGTGAATGTCGTCGGCGGGAAGCACACCGCCGCGGTGCTGTCCCGGCACTCCTTGATCCACTGCAGTTGTGGAAACTGTGACCCGGAATTCGACGGCAGATAGCTCAGCGCGTAGTAGCGCAGCGTGCTGTTGCTCGTGTTGGACGCATCTGTGACGGTGACGCTCGTGAGCTGCTGGGTTTGTACGAACGCGACGCCGCTTTGGTACCCGAGGCGCATCAGCGTTGTCGACAACGGCGAATAACCGAAACTGACGCTGGCGTAAGGCGGACACGCCTGATTGTGATTTGTTCCGCATGCGTTCTGGGTGTTGCCGGTGTAGTTCACCTGCGCAAGGGTCGTCTCAACCGCAAGGAACGGCAAAGAGCTGCTTCCCGGCCGGCTGTTGTAGAGATAGTCGATGTAGTTGCCCTTGGAGTCCTGTACTCGTGCCAGACTCCAGTTGACCGCGACCGTTTGGCTGTTCAAGGAGGCGGTGCTCAGCGCATTGGCCGAGGCTGTCGTATTGCCGTACGTGCTGGTTGTGCCGTCCTTGCGCTGCACGGTGAACGAGTCCGGGCCGACGTTGTTGCCGGAAACATGCGCCGTCACTTTCGTCGTCGGATCGGTCTCGGGTGAATAAGTGGTACCGTCCGCGCCATAGGCGCCGGTATTTCCCGAAAGCCGCAGCAGACGCACACCATCGAGGCAGAAGCGGTCGGTCGCAGTGAAATTCACCGGCGGCGGGTTGCCGTCGGCCTGACCGAAATCGCCGCTTTCGCGCGTCTGCCGGCAGCGCGAAATCTGCGACGATCCTTCGATCGTCCAGCCCGGCCCCATCACCCCGTTGGGCAGCCGGCTGTTGTAGCTCAACGCCAGCTTCGGTGTGACCCCTGCGGTACCGGGCGGTACCTGGATCGGAATCGAATAGGTCGCGTTGCCGCCTTCGTCCACGCGGAACCGCGCGGCGGTCGCGCCGACGCTGTCGGAGATCGAGTCCGTCAACGGCGTTGCGGCAGTCACCGGTGAATCCGAGGTTGGCGTTGCAGGAGTCACCGTGACGGCTGCGCCCGTAGTGCTCCACGTGTACGCACTGCATCCGGCTGCGTTACACGCGGCCACTTCGTAGTAGTAGGTCCCGGTGGCGGATATCACCTCGGACATTTGTCCCGACGTTGCCGGCGTGTAGTTGCCGTTAACGAGTGTCCACGGCCCCGACAGGCTGGTCGCGCGCTGAATCTTCAAGTACGTCGGCGTCGGTCCACCACTAGTGAGTGTCCAACTGGCAGTTAGGGTAGTGCCACTAGCCGATGCTGAAACACTGGTAGGCTGCAGCGGCGGTCCAGAACTCGCGCTCGGAAACCACCCCACGACATCGGCGACGACATGCGTCGTGCCAGCGCTGTTGTTGTTGATGGAAACCTGGCCATTCGACCCTACTTGCGCAATGACCAGGCTTGGAGTCGTGCTCGATGCCGCGAAGTTGACGCCCATCGCTAAAGGCGGCGCATTCCCAGCGGTCGTTCCCGTTCCCCAAGCAACTAAATAGCCCGCCGCAGACGGATTGACTGCGATGATGTTGAGTGCAACCGCACCCACCCCCGAGCTCGGCACACCCCCTCGATTCAAGACCGTAAAGCTAAGCGTACTACCACTCCCCAGAGCACCCTGTCCCGAAAATTGTCCATCGACCGTAGGCATACCCGGTCGGGTATCCAGAAGGCGCGCAGGAACGAGTGATCCAAACGTTATCGTGGAGGAAAAATAACCCACGACATCGACGATGAGATGCGTATTCCCGTAGTTGTTGTAGATGGAAATTTTCCCGTTCGAGCCGGGAGCGACCATGACCAGGTTCGCTATCGTTTGCCCTGCTGAAATGACATTGAGATTGGACGCGTTCGGTTGCGGGGTACCGCTCGGCCACACGGTGATGTAGGTCACCCCTGTCGGCTGGGTCGCGGTGATGTTGACGACCACCGCGCTGACGCCGCTCGGAACACCACCGCGTCCGACTACCGGAAGGTCGAACGTCGCTCCCGGAGCAATTGCGCCTCCCCCCGCGTATTGCCCGTCGACCGTAGTCATGCCTGGCCGAGTGTCCAGAAGGCGTGCTGGAGTAAGAGGGAAAAGGTCCGAGGTCGTGGGGAAATAACCAGTGACGTCGACGACGATATTCGAGCCGCCTGAGCTGACGATCGAAACCTGGCCGTTCGTCCCGACTTTCACGATCACTTCGTTGGAGATCGACAGTCCAGCCACATAGTTGAGATTGGACGCCACCGGTTGTGTCGTTCCCGTGGGCCACACGAGGAGATAGCCAAAATTCCCCGGGTCCATCACGGTGACATTCAGCGCAACCGCACTGACTCCGCCGGCCGGGATACCGGCCCGCCCCAACACGGTCAGAGTCGTACTGGCAGTGGGCCCGCCCCCGGAAAATTGTCCGTCGATCGTCGCCCCACCGCGGGTATCCATCAGCCGTACGGGAACCATAGACACAAACGTCGACTGCGCCAGCGCAGCGACGTGCAGCGTCAAGCCGACGAGAAGCGCCAAACACTTGATCCACCCTTTCATCCCCTTCCCCTTTCCCTTTTTGAATTTGAGCTATCGGGCCACCATCAACGAACGGTAGCCAAAACACCTTCCTTGCCGCGTTTTACAGCGGCAAAAACCCTGCACCGTTGAGACAACGGCAGAAGAGAATGAAGAAGAGCGAACGCCGAGGAGCGACGCAAAGAGGAGGAAGAACCTCGCCGTGCCAATACCGACCATTCATTGCCATGACTCATTCCTTGCCAGGCTCTGCGTAACGCAGACGAATATTTGGATTGTCAGCGGGGCGACACGGCATGCCCCAATGGCGCGTCCAGTTCAGTCCCGGAACTGGCGCGGAAGCCAAAGCTAAGACAAACGCCGCGCGGTTGTAAAGACGGGGCGCGTCAGTTGGCAATTTCTTCCGAGTACTCGCCTCTTACTCGGGGCGAGGGTGTAGAAAGTTTCGCAAGGTCTCATCAGAAAACTGCAAAAGCGGTGGCTTGGGCCACGCCAAGCACGCCTAATCGACGATCGCTTCAACGGCTGAATCCGAAGAAATTCGCTGTCACTTGAGGCTGCCAATGCGCTTTCCGGCCCTCTTGAGTATAATGCGAACCATTCTTATTTAGATGCAGGTTTGGCGTGCTGCTTTCGGAACTGGCGATGGGCGCATCGGCCACGGTAATCGAGGTGAAGGACAGCGTGACGGATGACCGCATCGCGCAGCGCCTGCGCGACATCGGTTTCGTCGCCGGCGAACCCGTGCGCCTGGTCGCGCGCGGCCCGCTCGGCGCCGACCCGCTGCTCGTGCAGATCGGCTACACACGCTTCGCGCTGCGTCGCGCGGAGGCCGCACGCGTAACCGTGGCCGCGGAGGTTGTGCCATGAATGCCGTCGCTGCGCCATTGCAGATCGCGCTAGTCGGCAACCCGAACTGCGGCAAAACCGCGCTGTTCAATCTGCTCACCGGCACGCGGCAGAAGGTCGCCAACTACGCCGGCGTGACGATCGAGCGCAAGGAAGGCCACTACACCGCGCCGAGCGGGCGCAGCGTGCGCGTGCTCGACCTGCCCGGCGCGTACTCGCTCGCCGCGACGAGCCCGGACGAGGCGATCACGCGCGACGTCGTCACCGGCCAGCACACGCAGGAGGCCGCGCCCGACCTGATCGTCTGCGTTGCCGATGCGACCAATCTGCGCCTGCACCTGCGCTTCGTGCTCGAGATCGCGCGGCTCGGTCGGCCGATGCTGCTCGCACTCAACATGATGGATGCGGCCAGGCGGCGCGGCATCCGCATCGATACCGCGGCGCTGGCGCAAAAGCTCGGCATGCCGGTCGTCGAAACGATCGCGGTCAAGCATGGCGGCGCGAACGCGCTGATCGCGCAGATCGACGAGGCGCCGCTTACCCATCCGTATCCACAACCGGCCACGCCGTCTGCCGACCTGCACACTGAAGTGCGCGCAATCCTCTCCGCCACGGTCAGCGTGCCGCGACGCACTGCCGCCGTCGATGACGCAATCGACCGCGTCGTGCTGCATCCGGTGCTCGGCCTTTTGATCCTCGCCGCCGTGATGTTCCTAATCTTCCAGGCCGTGTTCTCGTGGGCGACGCCACTGCACGACGGCATCGACGAAGGCATCCAAGCCGCGGGCGCGTGGATAGGCAACGCACTGCCCGACGGCGCGCTGCGCAGCCTGCTCACCGACGGCGTGTTCGCCGGCCTCGGCACGGTGCTCGCGTTCCTGCCGCAGATTTTGATTTTGTTTCTTTTCATCCTCTGCCTCGAAGAATCGGGCTACCTGCCGCGCGCGGCGTTCCTGCTCGACCGCATGATGCTGTCGGCCGGCCTCACCGGGCGCTCGTTCATTCCGCTGCTGTCGAGCTTCGCCTGTGCGATTCCCGGCATCATGGCGACGCGCAGCATTCCCGATCCGCGCGATCGCCTGACAACGATCCTGATCGCGCCGCTGATGACATGTTCCGCGCGCCTGCCGGTGTACGCATTGCTCATCGCCGCATTCATCCCGCAGCGCACGGTGGCGGGCGTATTCAACCTGCAGGGTATCGTGCTGTTCACGCTCTACGTCGCCGGCATCGTCAGCGCACTGCTCGTCGCCTGGGTGATCAAACGCCTGCGCCGCGACAAGAGCGAGCATGCGCTGATGATGGAACTGCCCTCCTACCGCATGCCGCATCCGCGCGACATCGCGATCGGCCTGTACGAGCGCGGCATGATTTTCGTCAAGCGCGTCGGCGGCATCATCCTCGCGCTGACCGTGCTGCTCTGGTTCCTGTCGAGCTTTCCTGCACCGCCCGCGGGCGCGGGCGAACCCGCGATTCACTACAGCCTCGCCGGCATGATCGGACGCGCGCTGCACACGATCTTCGCGCCGCTCGGTTTCAACTGGCAGATCTGCATCGCGCTCGTGCCCGGCCTCGCCGCACGTGAGGTCGCCGTGTCCTCGCTCGCCACGGTGTACGCGCTCGCCGGCAACGAGGATGGATTGCAGGCCGTCGTCGCCGCGCAGTGGTCGCTCGCGACCGCGCTGTCGCTGCTCGCCTGGTACGTGTTCGCGCCGATGTGCATCTCCACGCTCGCCACGGTCAAGCGCGAAACCGGATCGATGCGCAACGTCGTCGTCCTCGCCGGCTACCTGTTCGGTCTCGCGTATCTCGCTTCGCTCGCGACCTACCAGATCGCGAAGGCCCTCGGCGCATGAGCTACGCGATCTTCCAGTCGGCTGCGATCGCGCTGATCCTCGCCTGGAGCCTGTGGTTCGCCACGCGGCGCCTGTTCCCGCGCAGTTATCGCGCCGCGCAGGCGCTGCTCGCGCAGCGTCTCGTCGCTTCGTCGAACGCCTTGCTACGCGCGCTCGGCAAGAAACTGACCCCGCACCAAGTCGCCAGCGGCGCCGGCTGCGGCAGTGGTGGCGGCTGTTCGAGTTGCGGCACCTGTGCACCAGCAGCGACAACGCCTAGCGACGTCCGTCCACTCGT
The DNA here is from genome assembly GCF_036383415.1 of Rudaea sp. GTDB lineage: Bacteria > Pseudomonadota > Gammaproteobacteria > Xanthomonadales > Rhodanobacteraceae > Rudaea. Next base: position 20,067 of record NZ_DASVOK010000413.1, read on the forward strand.
ATTCCAGCCACGCCCCAGGAATTGACGGGGAACTATCCTCGATCAGCGTCGGTCTTCAGCCCGGTCGATATGCCGAGGCACGAGCGACATGCATGGACTGGCGCGAATCGGGATGCTCGCATCGGCTGTGCTGGTGTCGAACGCTGCGCACGCGGCACTCTACGTTCCAGCGGCCATCGCCGCCAACTACGATGTCCTGGTCTGCCAAACCAGCGACTGTTCATTCGAGCATCCCGAACGCGCCGACTACTCCGGCACTTTCATGCTGTTCGCCGAACCACTCGACGCAGCGCAGCTCACCTTGCCGGGCAAGCGGCAATACTTGCCAGCCTCGATGGGCAGCGGCACGTCCAATGCTTGCATCGCGCTGACGCGCCAAGGCAAGAGCGACTACTACATCGGGTCGGGCGGACTGACGAACTGGAGTGGCGACGGTGCGACGATCTATCTCAATCTCGGCAGCGGCGTCGATGCGGGCTACACCGCCACATTGACCCAAGCGTACGGCGACGGGCTCACAGGCACTGGCGCACCGTGGGGCGCGGGTGTAGCCGCGCCGGACGACATGCGCCATCAGACCATCGTCGCGCGGCGCAGTGGCAAGAGCGGACTGTCGGCATGTCCGACCACTTCGACGGGGCCTGATCCTTCCGAAACGCGCCGAACCGAAGTCAATCGCCAGCTCAACGACATAGACGAACACCACGCCACCGCGATCGCGACAAAGTTGAATGCCAGCCAAAATCCCCGCGACTGGGCCGTGGCGACGTTGTTCGAACGCGGGTCCGCGTACCGGCAATCGCCCGAACGCATCGCGAAACTCGAACGTGCGATGGAGAAATCGAACGATCCGCTCGTGTACTGGATCGCCCTGCACGACAGTCACAAGTCCTGGATCGATGACGCACCCGAAGACACGGCCATGCGCGCGCTGCCGCGTTTGGAGCCCGACAACATCGCCGTCTGGATCGAGCCGCTAGCCGTCGCAGTGAAGCGCAAGGACGAAGCCGCCACGGCGGCAGTTCTTGCGAAAATGGCGGCGGCTGCCCGCTATGACGCACACGCAGTACCGATCCTTGCCGCCATGCTTGCTGCCTACCAGGGAGCGCCCGTGTCGAAGGAATATCTGCGCACGGGCGCCGAATTGGTCGTCCACCTCGATGCGCGCAATGCGCCCTACTACCTGACTCAGCGCCGCGGTCTACTGGGCGGCGGCACCGCGCCCAATGCCGGCCTGCCGGGACTACGCGATTTGTTCGAGGCATGCCGCGACGGCATGCGACCGAATTTCAACGCCGTCCGCACGATGCTCTGCACCCACATCGCACGCACGCTGACGCGACACAGCACGACCTTCAACGAAAGCGACAGCGGCTTCTATCTCCTGCGCGAACTGAACACCTACGATGCCGACGATCTGATCCAGGCCCGTCGCCATCGCTGGCTGTTCGAAAATCCCCGCGGCGTCACGGCGGATGCCTTTCTCCGTCCCGACGCAGCCGCGGCACAACGCTACGTCGACGATCTCATCCACGCCGACAGCGAAACCACGGCGCTGCGACAAGCACTCGTACGCGCGGGAAAGCCACCCGAGCCGCCCGACGACTGGCCGGCCCGGGTGCATCCATTCCTCAACGAACGCGCGGCGCAAACACGGCGAAACGTCTGGGGACCGCTGGCGTTGTGGATCGCCCGCTTGACCGCGCCGCCCGGCGTCGGCGTCATGGACGCGTATTATTGACGCGAGCAGACGCAGAATGGGGAAGCGTGGCAGTGCGAATCGGCGACGCGACGAACGAATCGGACAAGAACAGGAATCCCGTCGACGTGCTCGTGGTCGGCGGTGGCATCAACGGCGCGGCGATCGCGCGTGACGCAGCCGGGCGCGGCCTGTCGGTGCTGCTCGTCGAGCAGGACGATCTCGCCGCGCACACCTCGAGCGCGAGCAGCAAGCTGATCCACGGCGGCCTGCGCTATCTCGAGCAATACGAATTTTCGCTCGTCGCCAAGGCGCTGGCCGAGCGCGACGTGGTGCTGAACTCGGCGCCGCATATCGTGCGCCCGCTGCGCTTCGTGCTGCC
>NZ_DASVOK010000414.1:0-14312 GCF_036383415.1 Rudaea sp.
AAGCGGCGCAACGCATCCGCTGTGGCGGCGTCGCCGGCGGCCAGCCGCTCGAGCCACGTCGCGCGGGCGCCGATGTCCAGATCGAGCGCCTCGTCGAGCAGCGCAGACAGGCACTTCCAGCGGTCGGATTCGAACTTCGCCATCGGTGCGCCTGGTGGTTGTCTTCAAGGCAGACGGAATTTCTCGGTGTACTACGACACGGCCGGATCGTCCGGCTGCATCAGCTCGGCAAGCAGCGCGCGCGCCTTGACCAGGTCGCGGTTGACCGTGCGCGCCGACACCTCGCGCAAGCACGCTATTTCGTCGATGTTCATGCCGGCAAAGACGTTCATCTCGAGCAGCTCGTTGAGCCCTGGATCGATCTCGTGCATCTGCGCGAGCGCGCGGTCGAGGTCGGCGAGGTCGACGCGGTTTTGCACGGAAACGCCGTCCTCGCCGTCGGCCTGCGACAGGGTCACCAGCATCGCGCCGCCGCCACGCTTCTGCGCCTGTTTCGCGCGCAGGTGGTCGATCACGGTGGTACGCAGCACGCGGCCGACGTAGGCGAAGAACTGGCCGCGCGTCGAACCGCGCAAGCCCTCGCTGTCGGCCATGCGCAGGAAGCCTTCGTGGACGAGCGCGGTTGCGTCGAGCCCGGTCACGCCGCCCGCTTCGACCAGGCGCGCGCGCGCAATGCGCTTGATTTCCGGATAGAGACGACCGAACAGCTCGTTCGCCGCGAGATTGTCCCCGCTGCTCACACGGACCAGCAGTTCAGTGATGCTCAGCATTCGTTGCGCTTCTCCACTCTGCCTCCGTTCGCAAGCTTAGCATGGCCGCGAATTCCCTCGCGGCGCCCGCGCTGCTAAGCTACGTCACCTTTTTTCATATTCATTACAGGAGACAACGATGGGCAGAGGCGACCGCAAGACCAAGAAGGGCAAGATCGCGATCCGCAGCTACGGCAAGGCGCGTCCGCACGTGGCGAAGAAGGCCGCGGGCACGAAGACGGCTGCCGCCAAGCCGGCAGCTAAGAAAGCCGCGCCGGCGAAGAAGGCCGCTGCAGCGAAGAAGCCTGCAGCCTGATCGGCGCATTCATGCCGCCACAAACCCCGCTTCAGGCGGGGTTTTGTTTGTTCCGCAATTGTGCGTCGTGCGCTACGCCGCCGGTGACGCGGCGCCCCGCGACGAAGACCTGCTGCGCGAGCGCGCCGCCGATCCAGTAGCACAGCTCGGCCGGATGGCCGGCATCCCAGATGACGAAATCCGCGCGCTGCCCGGGCGCGAGCGTGCCGCGGTCGCTCAATCCCAGCGCGCGCGCTGCGTGCACGGTAGCGCCGCGCAGGGTCTCCTCGGGCGTCATGCGGAACAGCGTGCAGGCCATGTTCATCGCGTGGCGCAACGAGAGCAGCGGCGAAGTGCCCGGATTGAGGTCGCTGGCGACGGCGAGCGCGACGCCGTGGCGGCGGAACGTCTCGATCGGCGGCAGTGTACTTTCGCGCAAAGTATAAAACGCACCGGGCAGCATCACGGCAACGCTGCCAGCCGCGGCCATCGCGGCGATGCCGGCTTCGTTCGTGTATTCGAGATGATCGGCCGAGAGCGCGCCGAACTCTGCGGCGAGTGCCGCCGCTCCTTGGTCTGACAACTGATCGGCATGCAGCTTCACCGGCAGGCCGTGTGCGCGCGCGGTCTCGAACACGCGCCGCGTTTCCGACGGCGTGAACGCGATGTTCTCGCAGAATGCGTCGATCGCGTCGGCGAGGCCCGTCTGCGCGATCTGCGGCAGCATGTGGATGCAGACTTCGTCGACATAGTCGGATTGGCGCCCGGCAAACTCCGGCGGCACGGCGTGCGCACCGAGGAATGTGGTGCGCACGGTGATGCCGAGTTCGTCGCCGATGCGGCGCGCGACGCGCAGCATCTTCGTCTCGCTGTCGAGATCAAGGCCGTAGCCGGATTTGATTTCGAGCGTGGTCACGCCGTCGGCGAGCAGCGCACGCGCACGGGGTAGGGACTGTGCGAGTAGTTCGTCCTCGCTCGCTGCGCGCGTCTTCGTCACGGTCGAGACGATGCCGCCGCCGGCCTTGGCAATGTCGGCATAGCTCGCTCCGTTGAGGCGCAGGTCGAATTCGGCGGCGCGATCGCCGGCGAAGACGAGATGGGTGTGGCAGTCGACCAGCCCCGGCGTGACTAGCGCGCCGCGTGCGGAGGCGACTTCGCGCGCGAGCGCGTTGGGCTTGCCGGGCAGGGCGGACATCGGCGCAGCGAACACGATGCGGCCGTCCTCCCACGCCAGCGCAGCAGCGTCAATCAGCCCAAACGCCGCGCCGTTGGCGGCCAGCGTCGCGAGGCGACAGTCGAGCAGCAGGTCATCCCAGCGTGTCGTCATGGCGGACTCCCGGTGCTGTCGAACGGGATCGCCCCGTCCTGGCGGAATGTTGCTTGTCGGCGAATCATTGCTTCAGTCACAGCGTGCACCATCGCCTTCGGCCTTGCATTGGGCCGGAAAACCGTGGCTGCTCCAATAGTCGAGGATATGGTGGCGCTGCAGGAATTCCTGAAATGCCACGCTGCTGCGCACATGGGCCAGTTCGGGAACCCACAGCATCAGCGGCTGAGGCGAAACTTGGCGTACCCACAAGGCTTCGATCTTGCGCATCGAGGTTTCGCGATCGGCGTCGGGTTATACCACGCTGGCAAGGCTTACCGCGACACGCGATTGCACATCGGGCCAGCGCAGCGGATCGAGCAGTGCCTCGGAGGCTGCGACGTAGGAATCGGTGAACTTGTCCTGTGCCGGCATGCGCGCCGCAAGGTCGCGCGCCGCGGCGAAATCGCGACGCCAGACGGCGTTGAACCACTGCCGGTTGAGGTTCAACTCGCTGGGGGCCATTTCGAGCAGGGGGCGCGCTTCCTCGTGTCGGCCTTTCACGTCGGTCAACCAGCCGCGCAGCGTGATCGATTCGAAATTGAGCGGATCCGCATTCCAGGCAATGTCAATCTGCTGCAACCCCTCGTCGATGTAGCCGATACCGGCCAGCCGCGCAGCATAGGCCGCGCGCATGGCCGAGCCGCTTGGGTCGAGCTTCAGTACCAGACGGTATTCATCAAGACAGCGCGGCCAGTCCTCGGCAAGCGACGCCAATACTGCGAGTGCGGCGTGCGCTTCGATCTGATTCGGGTCGAGTTTTAGCGCGAGCGCGGCTTCTTTCGCCGCCTCGGCGCGTTCGTCTGCGCTGATCTCCACCGGCCGCAAAGCTGGGACCAGCGCGCTTGCGAGCAGACCATGCGCGCGCGCATAGCCTGGCGCGTGCGTGACCAGCGCCTGCGCTCGTTCGACGAATTCCTTGCGCGCAGTGAAATATTTCACATCTCCCATTCGATGGCGCAGCTCGAGATACTCCTGAAACCACTGTGGATCCACGTCCGCCTCTACCGCCGCGTTCGCGGCACCCAGTTTCAAGGTCAGCACCTGCGCGACCGACTGCGCGATTTCGCGCTGGATCGCGAACACATCGGCGAGCTTGCGATCGAACTCCTGTGACCACAGCGTGCGTCCGCCGGGAATTTCGACGAGGCGCAGGTCGATGCGCAGCTGATCGCCGGATTGACGCAGGCTGCCTTCGAGCGCATGGGTAACGTGCAACCGTTCGCCCAGTTGCGCGAGGTCGAATTTGTCTTGCTGCGCACGCGCCGCCGAAGTGCGCGAGATCAGACGCAGGCCTTCGATATGCGCAAGGCGCGTGATCAATTCCTCGCTCAGGCCCTCGGCGAGTGCGTTTTCGCTCGTCGCCTCATCGAGTGTTCGCAGCGGCAGCACCACCAGCGTCGGCGCAGCGACGGCGGACGGCGTTCGCGCATGCATTATCCACCCGGCCGTAATGGCGAAAACCAGCGCAACGGCGGCGCCGATGACGGCAAGCCTGGCACCGCCGGATTTTTCTTCCGTTGCCCGCGGCTGTGACGCCGCTTCGCCGAATCTACGGGGATTTTTTTCTTCCGGTGCTGGACTAGATTCAGGCAAGCCAACGGATTTCATCGATGTGTCGTTCTCATCGATCCGCACATCCGCGACGAAACGGAAGCCGCGCCCCGGTTCGGTGACGATATAGCGATGTCCGCCGGCACCGGTGCCGAGCACGCGGCGCAGAACCGAGATGTTCTGGTTGAGATTGTTTTCCTCGACGACGCGACCGGGCCAAACGGCGGTCATCAATTCATCCTTGCCGACAGTCTTCCCGGCGTGTTGCACCAGTTGCAGCAGGGTATCGAACACCTTCGGCGTCAGCGCGATCACCTCGCCGTCGCGCCGAAGCAACTGTCGCGTCAGCGCGTCGACGCAGAAGTCGTCGAACGCATAGCGGCGCGGCTCCGGCTCGCTCATACCCGTCCTTCAGGAATTTTCAGACTCTTTCACGTCGATTCTAAGGACTTTCACGACCGGGCGGTACGAGTCTTGCGCCGCAGCCACCCACTTGAAAGGAACCGCCATGAAGTCGTCACTATTGAAAATCGCAATGATCGCGGCCCTGGCCGGTATGCCTGTTTGCCTGTTCGCGCAAACCGGAGCCGAGCCGGCTTCCGCAGACGCCGCGGCATCGCTGTTTCACAGTTCGCGACCCTACGCGATCGAGGGCGTTTGGGACGAAAACGTCACGCTGACCAACTGCGATACCGGCGCAACGCTCGCAAGCTTCCGCGCGCTCGACATGTTCATTCACGGCGGCGCGCTGACCGACACCAATTCCGCTCCCCCCCCCCGTGCGCGGCCCCGGCTTCGGCGCCTGGTGGCATGAGCACAGTGGCCGATTTTTCGGCGCCAGCATGCGCATCTTCTTCTACAACCCGGACGGCACCTTCGGCAGCGTGCGCACGATCTCGCGTCAGATCGAAATTGGCAGCGATCCCGACACCTTCGCCGGCACGATCACGTTTCAGGTGGCCGCTCCCGATGGCCACGTATTGATGAAGGGCTGCGGCACCGAAACCGCGACGCGTATCGACTGAATCCACGCCTCGACATGTCGACAGGCAAGCCGATTGCTCAATTGTCATTCAACTCCGGAGACTCCCATGAACAAACTGTACTTCAGCTTCGCGTTGCTCAATTTCGTCATGGCAGGCGCGCACGCCGGCCAACCCGCCGCATCGCTGAACCCGATCGCCGTGCGCGACGGCGGACGCCTCGTCATCGATTGCCATGATCAACGAGTTCCGAGCCTACATGCCGTCGGCGAGGTGCTCGAAACCAACAACGGATCGCACATTTATGCCGAGCGCGAGCGCTTGATCCACACCGCGCATCGCGAGTGCATGCGCGGCGCGGACCATGTCGTGTTCGTGCGCGAACGGTACGCGCAGGGTTCGGCGCTGGCAATGCAGGGAGAGTGAGTCAGCGCTGTAACAACCGAACAGCAGGTCATCCCATTCCCTTCTCCCATTCAAGCGAGGCTTTCATGCAAAGCAAAACTCATCGTATTGCATTGACAACGTTGATCGCATTGAGCGCAGTTGTCGGCCATGCTGCCGATGTTGTGGTGCAGCCCGCCAGCGGTAGCGGCTTCGTGATCAAGGATGCGAACGGCGCCAACGAACGCTTGCGAGTGCAGGACAACGGCCAGATCAGCCTGCCTGGTGTGGTCGCCGCGGGCACACAGACGCAGGCATTGTGCATCGGTGCGGCGGGATTGTTGGGGCCGTGCGGCGGCGGTGGTGGAGGCAGCTACGCCGCCGGTGCAGGACTTGTCTTGGCCGGCGCCACATTTTCGGTCGCGCCGCGCTTTCAATTGCCGCAGACCTGCGCGGCGAATCAGATGGCGCAGTGGAGCGGCTCGGCGTGGGCTTGCGGCACGGCCGGAAGCGGCGGTGTGCCAGGCAGTGGCGCCCTTAACTATGTCGCCAAATGGACGCCCGATGGAGCAAGTCTGGGCAAGTCGGTGGTGTTCGACGACGGTACCAACGCGGGTATCGGTACAACGTTACCAGCCAACAAATTGCAGATTGGCAACTTGGGTGGCAGTGGATACAACGGAAATCACATCGCGTTTGGTGACACGCAAGGTGCCGGCCTGTATCAGGGCGATACCTTTCTGCAATTCGGATCGACCACGAACATGCGGATTCTGCCGAAAAATGGAACGGGCGCGGTCGGTATCAATACGTCCGGACTACCTGTGAATAAACTGCAAATAGGTAATCTGGGAAGCAGCAATTACCACGACAGCCATATCGCGTACGGCGATGCACAAGCTTCGTCTCTGTATCAAGGCGATACCTTTACACAATGGTATTCGACCACGGATATGCGGATCGAGCCAAAAAACGGGTCGGGCCACGTCGGCATCAATACGTCCGGTGTGCCGGTAAATGCATTGCAGATAGGAAATCTAGGCAGCAGCGCGTTTAGCGGTTATCACATCGCCTTCGGCGATAGCCAAGCCGCAGGCCTGGAACAAACCAACGCGTACATGCAATTCGCATCGACTACGGATATATCGTTGTTTCCGCAGGGCGGAAACGGCCATGTGGGCATCAATACCAACACGCCGCGTGCGCCGCTCGATGTGGAGGGCTCTAGCACAATAAACGGTAGTCAATTGCCGGATGCTGGGTACTACGCCTATTTTGCTCTTGGCCATAGTTCGTCGTTTAGTGAAATATCTGCATCCGGCATCTGCCGAAATTGCGATGCTCCCGTTTCCATTTACGCTTCAGCTCGCGTGATGGCAGAGGAATTCGATGCCTTTTCCGACGCGCGCATCAAGGACATCAAGGGCGCCAGCTCATCCTCACATGATCTTGACACGCTAAATGCGATCGAGGTGGTCGACTACACGATGAAAGACAAAGCCAAGCATGGCAGCCGACCGTACAAAAAAGTCATAGCGCAGCAGGTGGAGGAGGTGTACCAACAGATCGTCTCCAGGCACGACGATTTCATTCCGAATGTGTATCAGTTGGGGAGCAGGGTTGAGAAGGCTGAACGCGGCTACAAGATCGGATTCGATCAACCGCATCACTTGAGCAAGAGCGCCAAACGTATTCGCATGCTCGCCGGCGAGACCGATGCAATGCAGGCCTATGGGATCGTGGCGATTCCTTCCGACACCGAAGTAGTCGTCGACGTGCCCGATCTGCATGCCGATCGCGTGTTCGTCTACGGCGAGGAGGTCGACGATTTCCGCACCGTCGACTACGAGGGCCTGACCACGCTGAACATTTCCGCGACGCAGGAATTGAGCAAGCGCCTTGCCGAACAACAGTCGAAGCTGACCGCGATGACGCTGGACAAGGATGCGCAGATCGGCGCTTTGCGCGAGGAGTTGGCGACGCAGAAAACCCGGGTCGCTGCGCTCGAATCGCTGGCCGGCGATCTTGTGCAGATGAAATCGCAACTCGCCACGCTACGCTTGCAGCCGGCTTCTGCCGCAGTGGCTGCAGTGGTGCAGCCATGAGCGCGCTGAGCAAGACAATTCTGCAGGTGATCGGGACCGCCGTCTTGCTGCTCGCCACTCCCGCCTTCGCCGCCGTGACCGTCGGTGCCGGCTCGTCGGTCAACTTTGCCGATGCCGTAATCGATCTGGGCTGCTCGGACCTGACCATTGCCGGGCAGGGAACGGGCACGTCTGCGACGCTGACGGGCATAATCGATCTGTTGCTGATCAGTGGAATGTTCGCGCCCGGCGCAAGCTCGGTTTCGCTCGGCGGAAATTTCTCCGACGCCGGTACGTTCACTGCCGGCAGCAGCCACATCAACGTCGTCGATGCCTGCGGCAGCGGTGTAAGCCAAGTGTCCGGAGCGACGAATTTCCACGATCTCAGCGTTGAAAGTGCCAACGGCAAGCAACTCGTTCTGCCGGCGAATGCGATTCAGGGTGTCGAGCACGCGCTAATCTTGCAGGGCGCCGCCGGAAGCCTGCTGCAAATCGTTAGCTCTGCATCTGGTCAGCACGCGCAATTTGCCGTGGCAAACGGTGCGACGCAGCTTGTCGCGTACGTTGACGCGCGCGATAACGCGGCCACGCAGGCGACGATCGCGCCGGGTCCGGCTTCAACATACCACTCGGTCGATGCCGGCAATCTCGTCAACTGGTTCGGCAACGCGACTGGCAATCCCGGCCCCGGCATCGCGCCTGTGCCGACGCCGGCACTGTCGCCACTCTGGCTGGCCCTGCTGGGATTGCTACTAAGCGGCTCGAGTTTGTTGTTGTTCGTGGAGCGGCCTGCGGTGCCGCGATAAGCTTGTGATCGCAGAAAGCAAGCGAGAATCTGGGTGCGTGCCCAATGCGTACACCGCATCGCTTTGGGGGAGCCTAAATGAGGCGCGATTTCCGTCGTTATGCCCGAACTGTGGCAGCGTCGCGACCAAGACGCTTGTTCTTTCGAAAGTTTTCTGGCGTTCGTCGGGCGACGACCGTAGCCAGGTCGTGATTTCCGTTTCCGTGCCATTTTGCGACGAGTGCACCGCTCGTCATCGCGCCGAGGCACAACTGCCTAGCCTTCGATCCAATCTGTTGTCGAGTTTGAACGGCGAAATGATGGGGTCAGCGATGTTCGCCGTGGCAGCAATGTGGACCGGCTACCACGCTATTGACGAATTGCTCCACGGTCGAATGATGATCTTCATGCTGTTTGCGGTGCTCTGCACGGTTTTCGGCCTGATCGCGAACTTCCTGCGCAAGTCGGCGTGGCGCGAAACCGAAGGCGATCGAATCCAGCCGCAGACCGCGGTGACGCGAGCCTTCGACTACACTGACAACGATCCGCCGCCGTTCGAGTCGCCCCGATACGAATGCACGATGCGCAACGAGCGTTTTGCGGCGGCATTCAAGGCGCTCAATCATGAGATCGAGTTTGTGCCGGACAGTCCCGAAGCCCTAGCTGACCAGCGCGACGCCGATCGCCGGTTCTGGGGCGTCGGTGCCGTCATCGCCGTGATTGTCTTGTTGCTCTATCTGTTTCGCTGATCGAACCGCGCCGCTGTCGAATCCACTATGCCAGGGAGTTGCACATGCGCTTGTCGTTCATGATCGTTGCGTTGGTCGTTGCCATAGTGCTGTCGGCAAAGCTGCAAGCCGCTGTGCCCGCGTCGAAAGCCGACGTCGCGCGCTACGCCGGACAACTCCTTGCCGACAATTACGCCGAGGACGCACCCGGCGCGGCGGTGATCGTCGCGCGCGGCGATGAGGTTTTGTTTCGCGGCACGCGCGGCATGGGCAACATCGAACGCGCCATGTCGCTGAGCGCGGACGACATGTTCGACATCGGCTCGATCACCAAGCAGTTTGCCGCTGCAGGTTTGTTGAAACTGGTCGAGACCGGCAAGGTCTCGCTCGACGATCCGTTGTCGAAATTCGTCAAGGGTTATCCCAGCGGAGAAAAAATCACGGTGCTTGAACTGCTCAATCACACCTCGGGCATCAAGAACTATACCGACGATGGCGACCTGGACGCGGCGGTCGGCAACAAGATGACCACCTTGCAGTTGATCGATACGTTCAAGAATCAAAAACCCGAATTCGCGCCAGGCACGAGTTGGGCCTACAACAATTCCGGATATTTGCTGGTCGGCGCGGTGATCGAGGCCGCCAGTGGCACGCCGTGGTGCGCATATCTGCAGCGCACGCTGTTCCAGCCACTCGGCTTGAACCACACCGGCTGCGGCGCGGACCCGGTGATTGCTGCCAAGCAGGTGCGCGGCTACACCTTGATCGCAGGTAAGCTGACGCCAGCACGTTTGGTCAGTCTGACGGCAGCGAACGGCGCACTCGTATCGACGGTCGACGATTTGCAGAAGTGGAACCGTGCGCTGCACGAAGGGCGCGTACTCAAGCATGACAGCTATCGCCGCATGATCACCCCGGTCGGCAAGGCGGTGCCGGAGCAATACGGTTTCGGCGTCTACCATACGACCTTGCGCGGTCGCGAGATGATCGGCCACAGTGGTCTCATCTCGGGTTTTCGCTCATACCTGCTTTATCTTCCGCAAAGCAGGATCAGCGTCGCGGTGTTGCAAAACAAGGACGTGCTTGCCGGCGTCAGCCCGGCGGAAATCGCGCGCAAGCTGGCCGCGTTCGCGATAGGCGATGCCTATCCCGCGGTGGCTCCGATAGCGGTCGACACCGCGGTCTTGCACCAGGCGGAAGGCGTGTTCGGAACCGATCCACCAGGTTCCAGCTACGCGCGCGTGGTGAGTGCGCGAGTGCTGCGCGTGATCCGCGGCAAGCTCACCATCGCCCGCACCGGCGGCGTTCGCTCCGAACTGATTCCGATTGCGGCCGACACGTATCAGTCCAGCGACAGTCTGGATCGCCTGCATCTCGAACGCGGCGGGACCGGCGCCGTGACTGCACTGCGATTCTTCCCTTGGGGCGAGGATGAGGGCGTGTTGCTTGCGCGCATGGGCGCAACGCCGCCGCCCGCGCTCGTCGTGCTGTCGCACGCGGCACTCGAACGCGTCGTCGGCAATTATTCGGGTGGGGGTGCGGAATTTCGCGTGTCTGTCGAAGATGAGCAGTTGAAGGTAGATCCCGTCGGGCCATCCGAGCCCGGGGTGACGCTGCTGGCCGAATCACCGAACACCTTCACGGTAGCCGAAGTCGACGGCACCGTGGTGTTTGACCCGGCCGAAGGCACGCCACGCATCATGGTGCTGCATCAGGGCAGCGAGACGGTAGAGTTCAAACGCAAGCCATAGCCGTTGCAGCATTGCCTGGATCGCCGCAATTCATCTGCGGCTGGCATACTGCCGGTCATTGCAATCGATGGAAACGACTGTGGCGAATTATTTTGCGGATCATGTCTGGTTGCCGCACGGCTGGGCGAATCAAGTTGGCATCGGCATGAATGAACGCGGCGCGCTGTCCGCTGCGGACGTGCAAAGTGCACGCGGCGATGCACGGTACCTTGGCCGCTACGTGCTGCCCGGCATGCCAAACCTGCATTCGCATGCCTTCCAGCGCGCAATGGCAGGTTTGGCGGAACGGCAGACGAACCCGAGCGACAGCTTCTGGACCTGGCGCGAGATCATGTACGCCTTCGCCGGCCGCGTCGGCCCCGACGACCTGCGCGCGATCGCGGCACAGCTCTACGTCGAGATGCTCAAGGCCGGCTACAGCCACGTCTGCGAATTCCATTACCTGCACCACCAGCCCGATGGCAAGCCATATGCCGATCCGGCGGCGATGTCGCTCGCCCTGATCGAGGCCGCGCGCGAGGCCGGCATCGGCCTGACCCTGCTGCCGACGCTGTACATGACCGGCGGATTCGACGGCCGCGCGCTGTCCGAGCGCCAGCGCCGCTTCGGTTTCGACGTCGACGGCTACCTGGCACTTTTGCAGCAATTGGTAAAAATGGAAAATGCCGCATTGCGCATCGGCGTCGCCCTGCATTCGCTGCGTGCGGTGCCGGAGCGGGCGATGCGCACGGTGCTCGCCGCGGAAATCACGCGTGCGATGCCGGTCCACATCCACATCGCCGAACAGATCGGCGAGGTGCAGGACTGCCTCGCGCTGCGCAACGCGCGTCCGGTCGAATGGCTGCTCGACAACCTGCCGGTCGATGCACGCTGGTGTCTCGTCCACGCCACGCACATGACCGCGCAGGAAACGCAGCGCCTCGCGCAGTCGGGCGCGGTCGCCGGCCTGTGTCCGACGACCGAGGCCAATCTCGGCGACGGCCTGTTTCCGCTCAAGGCTTATATCAACGACAACGGCGCGTTCGGCATCGGCTCGGACAGCCACATCTCGGTGTCGCCGGTCGAGGAATTGCGCTGGCTCGAGTACGGCCAGCGCTTGGCGACGCGGCATCGCAATATCGCGGTGTCGGCGATGAGCCATAGCGTCGGCGAAACTTTGCATGCCGCAGCGCTGCGTGGCGGCGCGCAGGCGGCGGGTGTGGCCGCCGGCGTGATCGAGGCTGGTGCGCGTGCGGACCTGATTGTGCTCGACGAGAGTTCATCGCTGTTGGCGGGCCGCGACGAGGCCAGCCTGATCGACACCTTCCTGTTCGCCGGCAACGCCAACCTCGTGCGTCATGTCATGGCAAACGGCGAATGGGTGGTGCGCGACTTCCGCCATCGCGACGAGGAGCGCATCGCCGCGCGCTATCGCGACACTGTGACCCGGCTGGCCGGGATAAGCTGACTGGGTCGCCAGGATCTCGATTGCGTGAAGCAATCGACGCTTGGAATGTGCGCGGCTCGTGGCAGCCGCGCGGCGTTGCGAGTATCGTGGCGCCGCCGGCCTGCCGGCTTCTGTCTCGTGCCTTCCAGCCTCCCGGAGAAAGTCGTCATGTCGCAACACCTCCGCTTTCGCTGTCTGCTCGGCATTCTCGCTTTGCTCTTCCACGTCCCGCTGTACGCGGGCGCGATCGTGGCCACGGTCAACCTCAAGTCGCTCGACGACGCCTATGCGTTCGCTTCATCCGGTACACCGGTGACGCAGACGATCACGCTCACGTTCGATGCGAACGGCAGCCCCACCGGTTTCTACGCGCTGCTCAATTCGCTGGCAGTGCAGGGCGTCAACGCCGCCGATTTCGCGATCGTCCCAGGCGGCACCTGTGTGCCTTCGCCTTCGATGTACCTCGGCACGAGTCCGCCGTCCTCGTGCACGGTCATCGTGCGCTATACGCCGTCGTCGTCGGCCGCGGAGAACGCGCAGCTCGCGGTCAACTGCAGCACCATCGCGCTGATCGGTGGATTCACGCTGAATTGCGCAGCGTCGCAGGCGGGCAGCACCGGCACGATCTCGCTGCTCGGATCGACGCTTGCGGCGGCGGTCGGCGCACCCGCGCTGAGTCCGACGATATTGACCCTTCTAGCCACGCTGCTGATCGGCGCGGGCACCTATTTCGCCGCTCGCCGCAACGGCTGAGTCGTACTTTCCGTCCTGCCTGCGCCGTGCCTACAGCTGGCGCAGGCTGCGCGCACGCCACGGCGTCGCCAGCATGCCGAACGCGCTTTGCCAGCGCGGCGCATCGAGCGCGTGCAGGCCGAACTGCACCGGTTCGGCCGACGGCGCGGTCAACGTCGCGAACGCCCGGTCCCACCACGAGAGCACCACGCCGTAGTTCGAATTGGTGCGCGCGGGCTCAGGGGAATGGTGGTTCCAGTGCATGCGCGGCGTGATGACGAGCCAGGACAGCGCCGGATCGAGCCAGCGCGGCCAGCGGATCGCGGCGTGGTGCAGGTAGGCGAAGGCGAGGGTGAGAATCTCGTGCACGAGATATACCCAGGGCGGTACGCCGATCGCCGCGCAAGCGGCAATCTTCCACGACTGGGTGAACACGGCATGCAACGGATGCTGGCGCAGGTTGGTGGTCACATCGACCTGCGGATCGGAATGGTGCACGGCGTGCATGAGCCACAGCCAGCGAGCGTTGTGGCTCAGGCGATGGAAAAAGTAGTCGGCCGCGTCGAGCAGCAGGAAGGCGAGGACCGCGTGCAGCCAGCCCGGCAGCGGCAGCAGAGCGAGCACGCCGATGCCGCGCCACTGCATCCATTGCAGCAGCGCCCAGACCACGCTGCCGAACACGAACGAAATGACGACCACAACGATCAGCCAGAGCACGAGGTTGTGTGCGCCGTGGGCGAGTCGCGCGCGATTCCAGCGCGCGCCGGCGGCGGGCAGCAGCAGTTCCCCGGCCAGCGCGAGGACGAAGCCGAACAAAAGCACAAGATCGGCGATGTGACGCAGCTGCGACTGCAACAAGTAGCTGTCGGTCGGATCCGGCATGGAGGCGTGGGCGTTTCCGCGATGGCGCAAGCCTAGTGCGCGGGCAGGTGCGCGTGCAACGTCTCCGCCGTCATGCCGGTTGCAGCCGCGCCGCGCGACGGCGGATCAGCATGGCGAGAATCGCGGCGACGATGCACGCAGCGCCGGCAACCAGAAACGCCATGACGTATTGATTGGTCTGCACGCGGATCAGGCCCGCGCCGTAGGCCGCGGTCGCGGCACCGAGCTGGTGGCCGGCGCCGATCCAGCCGTAGACGAGTGGCGACAGCTGCGGGCCGAAACGGTCGGTGGTCAGGCGCACGGTCGGCGGCACGGTGGCGATCCAGTCGAGGCCGTAGAACACGGTAAAGAGTCCCAGGCTGCCGATGCTGAAATCGGACCACGGCAGATATAGCAGCGACAATCCGCGCAGGCCGTAGTAGACGCACAGCAGCACCCGGCTGTCGTAGCGGTCGGACAGCCAGCCCGAGGCCGTGGTGCCAAGGATGTCGAAGATGCCCATGAGCATGAGCAGGCCCGCCGCGCGTGTTTCGGGAATGCCGTTGTCGGCGCAGAACGCGATCATGTGCGTGCCGATCAGGCCGTTGGTCGACA
>NZ_DASVOK010000415.1:0-18382 GCF_036383415.1 Rudaea sp.
CCGTACCTGCGCAGCATCTGGCGGACGAGCCGGCGGCTCAGCATCGCCACGATCGCGCTGCGCCTGCTGCGCGCGCTGCTGCCGGTCGTCACGCTGTATGTCGGCAAGCTGATCGTCGATGAGGTCGCCCGCTTCGTGCAGGCGAGCGGGCAGGCAGATCTGGCCACACGTTTCGCGAACGGCGAGCTGCATCGCCTGTGGTGGCTGCTCGGGATCGAATTCGCCCTCGCGGTCACCGCCGACATCCTTGGCCGCATCGTTTCGCTGGTCGACTCGCTGCTCGGCGAGCTGTACACGAACGCGACCAGCGTGCGCCTGATGGAACATGCGGCTTCGCTCGACCTCGAGGATTTCGAGGATGCGGACCTGCAGGATCGCCTCGATCGCGCGCGCCGCCAGGTCGCGATGCGCAACGCGCTGATGTCGCAACTGCTCGGCCAGGCACAGGACGTGGTCACGATCGTCAGCTTCGCGATCGGCCTGCTCGTGTACACGCCGTGGTTGATCGCGCTGCTGTTCGTCGCGCTCGTGCCGGTCTTCGTCAGCGAGCTGCATTTCAACGCCGAAAGCTACGCGGTCAATTACCAGTGGACGCCGGAGCGGCGCGAACTCGACTACCTGCGCATGGTCGGCGCGAGCGCGTCGATGGCCAAGGAGGTCAAGAGCTTCGGCCTGTCCGCGTTTCTCGTCGAACGCTACAAGACCTTGTCGCAGGCGATCTACCGCGCGAACCGGCGCATCGCGCTGCGTCGCGCGGGCTGGGGTGGGGTGTTCACGACGGTCGGCACGATCGGCTATTACTCGGCCTATGCGCTGATCGCCTGGCGCACCGTCAACGGCACGTTCACGATCGGCGACCTGACGTTCCTCTCGGCCTCGTTCCGCCGCCTGCGCGGCCTGCTCGAAGGCCTGCTCTATGGATTTTCCAACGTCGCCGGACAGGCGCTGTATCTCGACGACCTGTTTTCGTTCTTCGAGATCGAGCCCGAGATCATCTCGCCCGAAAATGCGCTGCCGTTTCCGCATCCGATCCGCGAAGGTTTCGTCTTCGACAACGTCGGTTTCCGCTATCCGGGCGCGGAGCGCTGGGCCGTGCGCAATCTCGATTTCACCCTGCGCGCGGGCGAAGTCGTCGCGCTTGTCGGCGAGAACGGCGCGGGCAAGACGACGATCGTGAAACTGCTCGCGCGCCTGTACGAGCCCGACGAAGGCCGCATCCTACTCGACGGCCGCGACCTTCGCGAGTACGCGCTCGAAGACCTGCGCGCGAACATCGGCGTGATCTTCCAGGACTTCGTGCGCTACTACTTCACCGCGTCCGACAACATCGCCGTCGGCCGCATCGAAGGCCGTGACGACGCCGGACGCATCGCCGCCGCCGCGCAAAGCGGCCTCGCCGACGACGTGATCGCGAAACTGCCCAAGGGCTACGCGCAGATGCTTGGCAAGCTGTTCCGCGACGGCGTGGAATTGTCCGGCGGCGAATGGCAGAAGATCGCGATCGCGCGCGCCTACATGCGCGATGCGCAGCTGCTGATCCTCGACGAGCCGACCGCGGCGCTCGACGCGCGCTCGGAGTTCGCGGTGTTCCAGCGCTTCAAGGACCTGGCCGAACGCAAGAGCGCGGTCATCATCTCGCACCGCTTCTCGACCGTGCGCATGGCCGACCGCATCGTCGTGCTCGAACACGGGCGCATCATCGAGGCAGGGACGCACGAGGAATTGCTCGCGCGGCAGGGACACTATGCCGAGTTGTTCGAGCTGCAGGCGGCGGGATATCGTTGATCATGCCTGTCGAGTTCGCAACATGACCGCGCCTCTCGCCTTCTCCGACGAAGTAAGGCGTGCGCGCGCCGACGCGCGGCCGCTGGTCGCGCTCGAGTCGACCATCATCACGCACGGCATGCCGTATCCGCAGAACGTCGAGACCGCGCGCCGGGTCGAGGCACAGGTACGCGCCGCCGGCGCGGTACCCGCGACGATCGCGGTGATGGCCGGGCGCATCCGCATCGGCCTGTCCGACGACGAACTCGAAACCCTGGGCCGCGCGCGCGAGGTGATGAAGCTGTCGCGCGCCGATCTCGCGGTTTGCCTGGCCAGCGGCCGTACCGGCGCGACCACGGTCGCGGCGACGATGATCGCGGCCGCGCTCGCCGGCATCGATGTGTTCGCCACGGGCGGCATTGGTGGTGTGCACCGTGGCGCGGAGTCGTCGTTTGACGTCTCCGCCGACCTGCAGGAACTGGCGCAGACGCGCGTCACCGTGGTCAGCGCCGGCGCCAAGGCCATTCTCGACCTGCCGAAGACGCTCGAGATGCTGGAGACGCTCGGCGTGCCCGTGATTGCGGTCGGGCAGTCGGAATTCCCGGCGTTCTGGTCGCGCTCGTCGGGGCTCGAGGCGCCGCTGCGATTGGACACGGCGAGCGAGATCGCGGCCGCGCATCTGATGCGTGCGCGCCTGCGCCTGCCCGGCGGGCAACTCGTTGCCAATCCGATTCCGCGCGAGGCCGAAATTCCGCGCGAGGTGATCGTGCCCGCGATCGAGGCGGCGCTGGCCGATGCCGCGCGCCAAGGCATCGCTGCCAAGGCGGTGACGCCGTTCCTGCTGCAGCGCCTGTTCGAGCTGACCCAGGGCCGGTCGCTCGCGGCGAACATCGCGCTCGTGCTCGACAACGCGCGCCTGGCCGCGCAGATCGCCGCCGAGATCGTGCGCCACCGGCAGGCCGAATCGTAACTTTGGCGCATTCGCCAGCCTGACTTTTGGCGCTATGCGCGCGGCGCGTTCACGTCTAGTATCGCCCGTCACCCTTGGCACCGAGGTCCTGCGATGAATCCGATCCGTTCCGCCTGTCTGGTCGCGCTTCCGTTCCTGCTCGGCAGCGTTTCGACGCAGGCCGACACGCCACCGCTGTCGCCCGACATTCCGAAGAGCTTCACGATGCCGACGCAGAGCTACGACTACGTCAAGCGCGTGGCGATGATTCCGATGCGCGACGGGACCAAGCTGTACACGGTCATCATGATTCCGAAGGGTGCGAAGAATGCGCCGATGATCCTGACGCGCACGCCGTACAACGCGGCCAAGCGCGCCGAGCGCGAAGTCAGCGGCAGCATGCTCGGTTCGCTGCCGCAGGGCGATGAGGTGTTCGTCAAGGCCGGCTACATCCGCGTGTTCCAGGACGTGCGCGGCAAGCACGGTTCCGAGGGCGACTACGTGATGACGCGGCCGCTGATCGGGCCGCTCAACAATTCCAAGGTCGATCATTCCACCGACGCTTACGACACGATCGATTGGCTCGTGAAGAACGTGAAGGAATCGAACGGCAAGGTCGGCATGCTCGGCTCGTCGTACGAGGGATTCACGGTCGTCATGGCGCTCGTGAATCCGCATCCGGCACTCAAGGTCGCCGCGCCCGAGAGCCCGATGGTCGATGGCTGGATGGGTGACGACTGGTTCCACTACGGCGCATTCCGGCAAACCAATTTCGATTACATCTCGGGGCAGACGACCGCGCGAGGTGACGGCAAGAAGATCGTCCGCGAAGGTTTTGACGACTACGACAACTTCCTGCGCGTGGGCTCGGCGGGCGATTTCGCGCGCGCGGCGGGGCTCGACCAGCTCGGCTTCTGGCGCAAGATCACCGAGCACCCGGCCTACGACAAATTCTGGAGCGAACAGGCACTCGACAAGACGATGGCGACCACGCCGCTCAAAGTTCCGACGATGTGGCTGCAGGGCCTGTGGGACCAGGAAGACATGTGGGGCGCGATCCACAGCTATCCGGCGCTGGAAGCGAAGGACGAGCACAACGACAGGAATTTCCTCGTCATGGGCCCGTGGCGGCACAGCCAAGTCAACTATGATGGCACTTCGCTCGGGCCGCTGCAGTGGGACGGCGACACCTCATTGCAATTTCGTCGCGACGTGCTCAAGCCGTTCTTCGACCAGTACCTAGTCGACGGCGCGCCCAAAGTCGATACGCCGCCGGTATACATTTACAACACCGGCGAGAATCATTGGGATCGCTACGCCTCATGGCCGCTGAGCTGCGCCGACGGTTGCGCGGCGAAACCGAAGCCGCTCTATCTTGCGGCGAAGCAGGGCTTGTCGTTCGATGCGCCAGTGGCGGATGCGAACGCCTTCGACGAATACGTCTCCGACCCGGCCAAGCCCGTGCCGTACCAGCCGCGTCCCGTGCATTTCGCCGACCACGATGCGTGGACGCGCTGGCTCGTCGTCGATCAGCGTTTCGTCGACGGCCGCCCCGACGTGCTGACCTGGGTGAGCGAGCCGCTCAAGCAGCCGCTGCATATCGGCGGCGCGCCGCAGGTCAACCTCGTCGCCTCGACCAGCGGTACGGACAGCGACTGGGTGGTGAAACTGATCGACGTATACCCCGACAGCGTGCCGTCGCGTCCCGAAATGGGCGGCTACGAACTCGGTGTGTCGATGGATATTTTCCGCGGCCGCTACCGCACGAGTTTCGACAAGCCCGAAGCGATCGCGGCGAACCAGCCGCTGGTATACAAATTCGGCCTGCCAACCGCGAACCACGTGTTCGAACCGGGGCATCGCATCATGGTGCAGGTGCAGTCGAGTTGGTTCCCGCTCTACGACCGCAATCCGCAGACCTTCGTGCCGAACATGTTCTTTGCCAAGCCGGGCGACTACGTCAAGGCGACGCAGCGTGTCTATCGCGGCGGCGCGAACGCGAGCTACATCGAGTTGCCCGTGGCTCCGTAAGCCCGACGCTTTTTGCTACGGCGTCGTCGCGACGGCGCTCGTTCGCGCCGCCTGCGTCCTTGACGACGAAGCCGCTGCCGGCGGCGGGCTGCACGGCGACATCGGCGGCGTGTGCGGTGAGTGTCATGGCGAACAGCGCGGCGCAAATCGCGGAGCACGGCGAAAAGAGTTGGAGCGACATGGCTGTTTTCTCCGGGGCAGTCATTGGCGCAGGGCGACATCGAGGCTGCGTGGCGCGGTGCCGGCGTCACGCAGAGCGGCCAGTTGGCGCTTGATTTCGACGAGGTCGCGGTTGGCGGATTCGACTGACGCGATGCGCGCGTCCTGTTCTGCCAATTTCGTCCGCAGCGACGCGATCTCCACGGCCTGTTCCTTCACCAGTGCGTTGAGTCCCTGGATCGCGGCGAACGCCACGCCTTGCGCATCGGTCGAGCCGATGTGTTTGTCGTCGGCATCGCCGAGATCGAACGCGGCTTTGAAATCCTGCGCCATCGGGCCGATGTGCTGGTATTGCGGCGCGGTCTTGAACGCCCAGGTCACGACCGGCATGGCGACGACCTTGTCGAGCACCGCGCGCGCATCCACGGGCACGATGCCGGTTTTCAGGTTGCGGTCGCTGGAACAGGCCCAGCCTGCCGAACCGGGATTGGTCATCGCGCAGCCGCCGGAGCCGTAAGCGCCAGAGTAGAAATAGATGCCGCCGCGCGCGTGAACCGAGAACGTACCCGCGCCGACGCTGCCCAGCGAGTGGGATGTATCGCTACTCCAGATGAACGCGTAGTCATCTGCTGCAACGGCGCCGACACCCATGGCTATCGAACCGTTGCCGCGGGCTTCCGTGTGGTCGCCGATCGAGGTTGAGGCGTTGCCGACGGCCTTCGTGCCATAGCCCATTGCGGTCGAGCTGTCGCCGCTCGCAATCGTGCTTTGCCCCATCGCCGTTTGCCCGGCCGCATTGATGTCGCAACCTGATACCTTGCTCGTGTCGCAACCCGCTAACGTGCTGACGCCCATCGCGGTCGAGTTGGCGCCACTGGCGATCGTTCCGAAACCCATGGCGGTCGAGCTGTCGCCGCTGGCGATCGTGCTGCCGCCCATCGCGACGGAGTAAAGGCCGACATTGGTGTTGTCCCATTGCGTATCCCCGGCAAAACCGACGCGAAACGCCGCCATGGCCGGGTACCACATCATGCGCGCGCCGCGTCCGCTGGCGGGGATGGTGCCCTTGCCGAAGGTGCCCGCAGCCAGCAATCCGCCATCGGCGAACGCCTGCAAATTGTTGTTGGCGACGAGCGTATTGCTCGCGTCGTAACGCAGGGTCTGGTTGACAGTGCCGGCAGGCAGCGTTGCGCCGCTCGCGCTGATGCAGACCCATGCGGTGCCGCTCCACTGCGCGATCTGGTTCGCCGTGCAGGTTTGCGGCAACTGGAAGGTCGGCGCGACGGCGAAGGTGGTACCGGTCAGAGTCAGCCCCGTGGCGGCGGTGTAGGCCGGTCCGCTGCCGCCACCACCCGAACATGGGCCGAGCAATCCCGCACCGCTCATGCACACGCCGGTGGATTGCGCGGTGGCACCAGGCACGCCAGGCAGCGTGATCGCGCCGGATTCCTGCACGCGCAGTCTTTCGTTCGCGCCGGCCGCATCCTTGACGACGAAGCCGTTGCCGGCAGCGGGCTGCACGGTCACGTCGGCGGCGTACGTGGAGAGAGTCGCGGTGAGCAGCGCAGCGCAGATCGCGGAACGCAGCGAAACGGTATTGGGCGACATGGCGATTTCCTCAGGACGGTTTCTGGTTTTGTTTGCAGGACGCAACGTGGTTGTTTTTCCATCATTCCTGCGAAGGCGGGAATCCAGCGCCTTTCGCTCGCTGACGGAGAAAAGGCAGAATCAACGGATTCCCGCCTTCGCAGGAACGACGAGTTCAGGAATGGCGTGACTGGCGCCACGCGAACGCGGCGAGCAGCGCGGCGAGCAACAGCATCGCCCGGCGGCCAAGCGCAGGCGCGGGTACGGCAGCGCCGCCGCTCGGGCCGATCACCGTGGCGAACCAGTTGAGGAGTCCACCGCCATCGACCGAGTGATAGTTGGCGGCCGTGCCGGGCGCGATGGTCGCGCCGCCGCTCGCGTCGTTGTCCCGCGCGTTGACGTAGGAAATGGTCTGCGTGGCGCCGGCTGCTAGGATGAGGCGTGCCTTCGTGCCCGGCGTCGAGCTGAGCACCTGCAACAGATTGCCCGTCGTACCTTGCAGCACAAAGGCGTGGGCGATGTTCTGCACGACGCCGGCGGGAAAGACGAGTTGCTTTCCGCTCGCCGAATTAACGATGAAATCGTAGAACGCATTGGCGCCCGTGATGCGGCTCGTGCCGTTGCCGCAGGCATCGACGATGTTGATCGCGCTGCTGCCGGGAATGAAGGTTCCGGTGTTGGAAAAATTGCCGCCGAGCGCAATCCGGCCGACACCAGGGCTGAGGCTGCCGCCGGCGATGGCCAGGTTTGCGATCCCGGCGACGCTGCCGCTGCCGCCCGCGGCGGAACCCGCAATCGCAAAATCCGAACAACCCAGGTCGAGCTTGCCGTCGCCGAGTTGCAGCGACGAGCCCGCACCGACCGTGAGCGTGGCGAACGTCGGCGCGCAGACCAGGCTCAACGACAGCGCGATCGGTGCGCGTGCGCGCAGGAGGATTGCCGCCACACGCGCTTTCGTCGTGGTTCGCATGTCTTGCCCCTCCTCGATTGGCCCAGTTCCTGACAGTTACAGAAAACGGCGCCGAATCCGGCAACGCGAGGAGAGGGTTTTTCATCGAGTTCATGCCGACGCGCATGGACATCCGCGGGTCGGACGGATGAGCCGGCGAAGCCTGGAAGACCCGCGCCCCGATGCACTGCACTTACCCGAAACCGCGATCATGACGACGCTTCGTTCTCACATCGCCGTGCCGAATGCACTTTGTTCAGACCATCCCTAGGGAAACAGCACGACGGGTCCGGCAACGTCCTTGCCCGGCGGAACGTAGTCCGGCGCCGGCGAGCCGGCCGGGCCCAACGTCTTCACGAACGCGTAGATGGCTTTCAGGTCGTCGTCGTTCATCGCGCGCACGTTGAACCAGGGCATCGGCGGACGCGGCTGCATCGTGCGCGCATGCGTGAGCCACTGCTGCTCGCTCATGCCGTTCAGGAGCAGGCGCAGATTGGTCGGGTAGGTCGTGCCCCACGGCCCTTTCCAGCCGAGCGCATCGCCTGTCAGCCACACCTTCTCCTCGGCCTGGCCGCCGCTTTGAACGTAGCCGGGCGTGTGGCAATCGTTGCAGCCGCTGGTGCGGACCAGATAGCGACCGCGCTGCACCTGCTCCGCAGAAGTGGGATTTTTCGCCGCAAAGCTCGAACCGGCCAGTGCGATGGCTATGGCCGCCAACAGGGATCGTTGCAAATTCATGGGGATTTCCTTGGGCCGAGGGTGCACAGCAGGAACGAATTCAATCGCTTCATGGTTTGCTTCTCCGGAATAGAACCCTGATGCCTTACTGGTTACAGCAAACGGTGCCGAATCCGGCAATGCGAGGCGAGGGCTTTTCATCATGTTCGCGCCAACGCTCATGAACAGCTGCTAGGCGGGCGGATGAAATCTCGGCGATGCCCGGAAGACACGAGCCCGCAGGCGGGTGCAACGCAAGGCGTACCTGCCCCGGGCGATCGTTGCATTGTCGCCAGCGAGCCCGGACGCAGGTGCGAAGCGCTGGAATCAGAGCTTTCAGGTCCCGATGCATCGGATTTCGCTTCGCTTGATCCGGATACTCGCTTCGTGCGTGCCGAAACTGCATCGATTCCGGAAGCCGTGGTGGATCGTCAGTGACCCATGCCGGCATATTCCTTGAGTACCGGAAGATATTTCGCTGGGCAGTTCTCGACCGACCACTTGTTCAGCGCGTGGATGTTCTCGACCATCGCGTCCGCACCGCTGTCGCCGTTTGCAGACGCTTTCTCCAGGGCATCGAGGTACTTGCGCGGTTCGGCGGGGGCGGCTGCCTTCAGGTCTGCTTGTGTCGCCGGCGCGTCCTTGAGAAGGTCGCTGACGACCTTGCTTTGATCAACATTGCCGGGGCTGCCCTGGACCTCATGCAGGGTCTTCAAGGCGTTGGCGGCCATGTTGGCCCGTAGCCGGCAGAATTCGTCGGTCTTGCCTCCCCCACCCGGTGCGGACGGTCCGGAACCTTCGCTCAGCCGCCCGCATCCGGCACAAACCACGATGACAGCGAACACGGCGATGACGAATGATGATGCCCGTTTCATTGGGACTCCTCGGAACTTGTGGGTTGGCTGGTCTCGGATCGGCGCGTAGCTTCACGCCCCCCGTTGCCCGGCATTTCGCTTCGCGTCATCAGGGCCGCTTGCTGCTTCCCAAGATCAGTGGACGACAGGGCCATGGTCCACGATATCGGTACCGTCGAGGCGGAACACGTCCGGATTGCGCAGGCAGGAGTCGATGCGGTAGCTGGACGGGATCGAATGCAGCGCGGGCGAGAGCTTGCCCAGCGAGGTGGCGATGGAGTCGAACTTGAACATGCGGTCTTGCAACAACGTATCGAGGATGTCCTTGCCGGTGAAGAATTGCGAACCGATTTCGACGGCTGCCTTGATGAAATCGGCCGTCACGTTGTGCGATTCAAGTTTGGCGTTGAGGATGCGGATATTGGACTGCCCGAGCCCGAGTGTGCCGCCCGGCGTCGTCGGAATCCGCACGCTCGTCGTCACGTCGAAGTCGGCGCGCACGATGAATTTCGGATCGGAATCGCCGAACACGCCGTCTTTCGCGGTGACCGGAGTCATCAGATAGGCCTGGAACGAATTACCCGGCAGCAACAGACGCAGCGTGATGCTGTTCTGGCAGGCCGTCACGACTTCGGCGCGGAAACTGCACGCCGCGCTGAAATTGACATGCGCGCCGGACGTGCGAATACCGACGTCGGTTCGATGCAGCTTGGCCGCGATGAGCGCGTTGATGCGGGCAATCGCCTGGCCTTGCACCCAAGCATTGAGCTCGCCCAGATGCGTGTTCCATTGGCCGCAGACGGCGTTCTCGCTGAGGAACAGCGGATCGCCAGCGACGACGCGACCCTTGACCGACACCTCCATGCCGTTGACGAGCAGCGTTCCGAACGTATTCGGCCGTGCCTGCTGCGAGGTGATCGCCGCGCCCGCCTTGACGATGCGCGTGCCGGTGTTTTGCGACCACTGGATGTAGCCGTGCTCGAAATTGCTGCGACGGAATGCGCCGTCCTGGTATTCATCGCTGGTCGGATAACCGAGTTCGCCGCGTTCCCAGCCGCTCTTTGCCCACGCATCGCGAATTAGTCCGTGGATTTCGTGGGCCCCGCTCTCAGGCGTCCAGTAGATCGACGACTCGGGTTTGCCGGGCAGTTGCACGGCGCGGAAGTGGTTATAGCGGCCACGCCGGTCGGGAGTCGTGCTTTCGTCTGTGATCGGATAACCGAATTGCGCGTTGCCGAGTTCGTGGAACTTGCCGCCGATGGCGCCATAGACCTCATAGGCTTGCCCGATCTGCGGATGCCAGTAGATCGAACCCATCTTGAAGTCGTGGAAACGGCCGCCAAACGGCGCATTGGTTTCATCGCCGATCGGCAGACCCAGCGCGCCGCCGTGACCGCCGAGAGCCGCATATTTCTCGCCGATCTTTCCGTAGGGCTCCGCCGCATGCGTGCTGGCGCAGAGCGTGAAGCCGAGGGTGCACAGCAGGAACGAATTCAATCGCTTCATGGTTGCTTCTCCGAAAAGAGCTCGTGATGGCCCCTGCATCACTGTCGCGTCCCATTCCAACTCCCCCCGATCGCGTCGGGGCCATTGCCTGAGCTGTAGGTGCCGTCGAATGACTCGCCGTCTGCGGAGAGAACGAATTTGCCGCTGCCTCGGGTGCCGTCCTTCTGCATCCAGGTGAAGCGCAGAACCTTGCCGCTGACTTGGCCGTTGATCTGCCCGGCGCTTCCGTCAGCGCCTTGGTAGCGGCCTGAGACTCTGGTGCCTTCCTGACTCAGCGAGATGCTGTAGGCGACGTTGTCGGCGTCGGCGCTCCAGCTTCCGTCAAAGCTCGCCGTCACGGGCGCCGAAGCTTGGTGCTCCTTCGACTTCGCAAACCCGGCCGCGCCGCCGGGCTGGCCGACATTGCCGCCGCCGAACTTCAGAAACTGAGCAGAGACGCAACCGGACACCGGCGCGCTGAGCTGGCACCAGTCATCACCACTGCTTTGCCTCTTTGCGACGATGCCGGCCGCGCCACCGCTCGCGCCGCACGGACCGGTTACCGACACCGTTTCGCCTTCCGGCACGGTGCCGGTCACTTGGCCGCCCGGAGCAGCGCGGACATTGAGCTTGTCGAGGCCCGGCTGGTTGATCGCCACCGTCGCGGTTCCCCTGCGGCAGGAGCCCTCGGTCTGCTGCATCGGAGGCTGGCCAACGGCTGCGGTACCTTCCATGCCGCCGCTCTTGTCGCCGGCCTTGCAGGCCTCCAATCTCTGCTTCAATCTGGTCTCTTCGGCATCGGCAACACCATCGCCGGAATGGGTCACGCATCGCGTCGACCAATAGCTGCGGGGATTATTCCAGGGAGCGAGCTTGCTGAAGGTACAGCCGAGCCGGTTCGCCTCACCGATCGTCGCGGCCATGCGATCGCCGTAGACGATACACGCGTTGCTTTTGCCGGTGTGCTTGATGGGCTTAACCGGTGGCGGCGGAGGTGATGACGGCGGAGGAGGCAGCGCGGGCGGTGACCCCGTCGTGACACAGGAGGTGCCCGACCAAATCGCCGACACAACCTGGTCGGATTTCCTTCGTGCCCTGACTCTGAGACAGTAATTGGCATTTGGGTCTGCTCCGTGGATCACGAAGCCGACTTTGTTGATTGGGCTGGTCTCCAACTGGTTGGGTGTCGTGCGATATTCGAAAAAAAAAGGGTTCCAACAGGGCGCCTCGCTCGGAGTCATGCACGAGACAGGCGGCGCATACCTGTTGCCATTTTTAGTCATCTCGACCTCGAAGCCCACCAATTCGGGGCGCATTCCACCAAGTGTCAAGACCTTTCCCGCCGTATTCCTCCATCTCACGCAAACATCAATTCTTCCGTTCGGCCCACATCGCCATATCTCCGTTTCCGTTGGCGTGCCAGGACGATCGCGAGCGGACGCTGGGGTGCTGATCGCTGCGCATGACATGACCATAAGGCCGACGACCGACGTCTGCGGACTGACATGAAGAGGCATGACGCACTCCAAGATTGGTTGAACTGTTGCGTTACGGGTCCGTGTGCGCTACAACCGCCCGCAGATCAGGCCGATCGCGTTGACGTGTTTGCCGTAGCGCACGTTGAAGCCTATCGGGACTTCATCTGCCGGGCAGCGCTGAAACGACCCGTAGTCGAGGTTGATATCGCAATTCCCAACGGAGAAAAAGGAGCTGCCAGGGC
This sequence comes from Rudaea sp., assembly GCF_036383415.1. Lineage (GTDB taxonomy): Bacteria > Pseudomonadota > Gammaproteobacteria > Xanthomonadales > Rhodanobacteraceae > Rudaea. The sequence continues at coordinate 12,216 of NZ_DASVOK010000415.1, forward strand.
ACTTTCCGTGATAAGCCGGATTGCCGAACTTCACGTCCATCGTTTCACCGGTTGCCCGAGAGCGGCACACGAAATTGATCGAGGCGACTTGCCTGCCTCTTGTTACATACAGTTCGGCTGCGTTGGACATGTCCCAATTGCGTGGGCAGAAGCCAGTGCTTTCTCCGCCACCCGCGCCGCCGTAATACATGCCCGTCGCGACCGGATTTTTGCCTTGCTTAGCGCAGACCGGCTGGATTCGATCCACCCACAGTCCCGTGCGGCCCGCGAAACCGACCAGCCTCTGTCCCGGCAGGCAGAGCGCCTGCGCCGTTGCATCGCCTCCGCCGCCGAACACTGTCAGTTCGTGCCGTGCATGGCTGATCGTAGTCAGCAACATCGTTGCCGCGGCCGCAATCGATGCAATGTATTGTCTGAGCTTTGCGTTCATTGTTCGTCTTCCGGTTGGGGAATGTTTTGCTGCTTGTCTCCGGACCACGACGCGTCGTCGACAGTCACGTCCAGATGGCGCGGACTTTTCGACAGGTCGAGCAGGAACACGATCGATGCGTCGCCGCCGGTGTGCTGGATCGTTTGCATCGCACGCGTCAGCCGGGTAGTGAACGCGGGCAGGCGCGGATAGCTGCTGGTCACACTGACGGTGTTTGGCGCAATGCGCCGAACTGTGATCTCGACGCCCGACTGCGATGAGCCGCGCGCATCGGAAATCACCTCGCCAAAATACGTGCCCGCGGCGGTATCGGCGAGATCCAGGCGCCGTTTCTTCTTCGGCTTCGCCGGCGCGTCCGCATCGCTGCTGTCGTTAGCGCTGGTATTTTCGGCTTTTGCAGTCAGAGCGGCAGCCAGTGCCAGGATCGCGCCATCTGCCGCGGCATCGGCGGGATTCCGATGCTTTGCCTTCCTGGGCTTCGCCGGCGCGTCCGCATCGCTCGTCGAGTTGTCGCTGGCTTCGTCGGCGCTGGAGACATCCCGCTGCCGCACTCTCTTCGCCTTGACCGGCGCGTTCGCATCGCTGGTCTGATCGTCGCCGGTTTCGTCGGCGCTGGAGACATCGCGATATCGCGTGTTGTTCGGCTTGGCCGACGCATCCGCATCGCTCGTCTCGTTGTCGCTGGTCTCTTCGGTGTCCGAGGCACCCCGATGCCGCGCGCTCTGCGGATTGACCTGCGCGTTCGCGGCGCTTGTTTCGCCGCCCCTTGTTTTGCTTGGACCTATGGCGCTCGCATTCAGAGCGAATGTCAGCGCCAGGATCACGGCAAACACGATTTTCCGGTACATGATTTTTCTCCTCGAACGAAAGATGGGAACGAACTGCGAATCAGAGCGTCGAAAGCAGATTCATGTAGAACTTCGCGATCTGGCCACCGAGCGATGCGTTCGCGCTCCGGTTCAATTTCTGGAATGCTTCGCGCGCCGTGCTGTCGATGAAGTTTTCGATGCCCGAGGTGATCGTCGCGGATGCGACCAGGCGCCAGCTGAGCGTTCCCTCGGCGACCGAATTCCAGTTCGCGGCGATGCGCGGATCGTTATTCGCTTGATTCCAGTTGTGGTCGCGGTGGCGGCCGAACACCGTTTCCGTGCCGTCGACCCGATGACCGTTGATGCCGAAGCCGAACGACTGTCCCGACGGCGTTACCACCGCTGCCGCGAGGCTGTAGCGGATGTTCACGGCGCCGGCGTTGTGGACGTGCCCCGAGAACACATAGTCGCCGTTCGGCTTCATGACGATGTCCACCCAGCCGCTGATCGGGGCCCAGCCGTCCGTGCTCAATGCGGAACGCAGATGAATATCGCGAGGCGCATCGTGAGCCACGCCCGCCTTGACGATGCGCGTGCCGGTGTTTTGCGACCACTGGATGTAGCCGTGCTCGAAATTGCTGCGACGGAATGCTCCGTCCTGGAATTCGTCGCTGGTCGGATAGCCGAGTTCGCCGCGTTCCCAACCGCTTTTCGCCCACGCGTCGCGAATCAGACCGTGGATCTCGTGCGCCCCGGTTTCCGGAGTCCAGTAGATCGACGACTCCGGTTTGCCGGGCAACTGCACGGAGCGGAAATGGTTGTAGCGGCCGCGCCGGTCAGGGGTCGTGCTTTCGTCGGTGATCGGATAACCGAATTGCGCGTTGCCGAGTTCGTGGAACTTGCCGCCGATGGCGCCATAGACCTCATAGGCTTGCCCGATCTGCGGATGCCAGTCGATCGAACCCATCTTGAAGTCGTGGAAACGGCCGCCAAACGGCGCATTGGTCTCATCGCCGATCGGCAGGCCCAACGCACCGCCGTGGCCGCCGAGCGCCGCGTATTTCTCGCCGATCTTTCCGTAAGGCTCTGCCGCATGCGTGCTGGCGCAGAGCGCGAAGCTGAGCATGCCCAGGAAGAAGAAATTCAGTGGCTTCATGGTTCGCTTCTCCGAAATGGGCCTTGATGCCTTACTGGTTACAGGAAACGGCACCGAATCCGGCAACGCCTTGCAATGCGGCGGCCACTTGCAAGTCATGCGAAAAAGCGCACCATCGTGACCGGGGACACGGCTGGGGAAAATCGTGCAAGGTGAACGTTGGCAGCGGCTGGAACAGTTGTTCGCACAAGCGCTGGCGTTGCCGGAGGCGCAGCGCACGGCGTGGCTTGCGCGTGCCTGCGGTGGGGACGCGGAGTTGCGTCGCGAGATCGAGGAGCTCCTGCAGGCACACACCGGCGAGGGCATGCTCGACACGCCGCCGCTTGCCGCGGAGGCCGCAAACATGGACTCCGCGGCGATCGCATCGTCGCTCGCCGCAGGCACGTTGCTCGGCGTCTGGCGGATCGAACGGCTGGTCGGCCGCGGTGGCATGGGCGAGGTTTATGCCGCGCTGCGTGCCGACGCCGGGTTCACCCAGCGCGGCGCGCTCAAGCTGCTGCGCTTCGATGCGATCGGCGAACTGCAACGCTTCCATGCCGAGCGGCAGATTCTCGCGCGGCTCGATCACCCCGGCATCGCGCGCCTGCTCGACGGTGGCGTGGCGCCGGACGGCCGCCCCTACACGGTGATGGAATTCGTCGAAGGCGTCTCGCTGCTCGACTACTGCAACGCGCGCAAGGCGACGATCGACGAGCGCCTCGACCTGTTCGCGCAGGTCTGCGACGCGGTGGCCTACGCGCACCGCAACCTCGTCATCCATCGCGACCTGAAACCGGCCAACACGCTGGTCGACGCCGAGGGCAAGGTCAAGCTGCTCGATTTCGGCATTGCCAAGCTGATCGATACCGCCGCCGCGAACAACTCCGATGCGACTGCGACGGTCGCGCCGTTCACGCTCGACTACGCCGCGCCCGAGCAACTGACCGGCGAGCCGGTGACCACGGCAACCGACGTGTACACGCTCGGCGTGCTGCTGTTCGAATTGCTCACCGGCGAACGCCCACTGCGCAAGAGCGGTCTGCCTTCGACGCAGGCTTTGGCCCTGCTCGATCGCGAGGCGCCGTTTGCCAGTCGCGTGGTTCGCGACAAGGCCGATGCGCCGGTGCCGGCGAGCGCACTGGCCGGCGACCTCGATACGATCATTGCCAAGTGCCTGCGCCGCGAGAGCGCGCATCGTTATGACACCGTCAACGGATTGAAATTGGATTTGCAACGTCATCGCGCACGCGAACCCGTACTCGCGCGCGAAGGCGCGCGCATGTACGTGTTCGGGCGCGTGCTGCGGCGCTATCGCTGGGCGGTCGCGGCGGCGGCGGCGTTGATTTTCGCGCTTGCTGTGGGGCTGGGCGGAACACTGTGGCAAGCAAATCGTGCGCAGACGCAAGCACGTCTTGCTGAAGCGCAAGCTTCTCGCGCCGAAGCGGCGAAGAACTTCCTGCTCAGCATGTTCAAGGCCAGCGATCCGCGCCAGGCATCGGACAAGCCACGCGGCGGGATCACAGCGCGCGAATTGCTTGATGCTAGTGCGCCGCGCATCGAACGCGATTTCACCACGCAACCCGAATTGCAGATCGAGCTCCTAGGCACCATCACGCAAATCTTCAGTGAACTGCGCGAACCGGAGCACTACACGGCGTTCCACGCCAAGTATATGGAACTGGCGCGGCAACACTACGGCGAACTGCATCCCGTCGTCATAGACGGTTATTTGCGGGACGCAGCATACGCCGCCGAACATAGCGACCTTGAAGGCTTGAAGCGGGTACTCGAACAAGTCGATCCACTGATCCAGAAAGCAGGATTGGACCATTCGCCCATGCGGGCCCGCTGGTGGGTACTCAAATCCGAAACGCTCATGTCGGACAAGACCGGTCAGGCCGAGCGTGAATCGATGCTGTTACGCGCGGTCGCTTTGTACGAAAGCACCCAGCGAGCAGAGGAAGAGTACGTCGAGGCATTGGGCGATCTGGGCAACATCTACGGCAGCGACCGTGCCGATCGCGCTCGCGGCCGCGAGTTCCATCGCCGCGCCAAGGCCGCTCTGGCGTTGTTGCCTGAGCGCAATGATGTGCAAGATGCGATCATCGAACTCAATCTTGCCGTAGAAGCGAACGAGCTGGGCGATTTTGCCGAGGCCGATGCAAGTTTCGAGCGTGCGGCAAAGCTGTATCTGCAGACTTACGCCGAGCACCATCCTTTGTATTGGACTACCTTGGCATTCTGGGCCGACGCAGTCTGCCGCCATGGCGATCGTGAACGAGCGAATCATTTGTTTGAGCGGATGCTGTCGGTTCTGCCCGCGAATCCCGGTGCGGACGAGGCTTTCTATCTCGCCAGAGCACAGAGAGTTCATGGCATCTGCCTGGCCGACCAAGGACGCGTTCGCGAAGCCACCCCTGTGCTTGAGGCCGTGGAGCGAAAATCCATCGGAACACCTATCGATCTCGCGCGTGCGCGGCAAGCCCTCGGCGATGTCTATGATCGAGCGAACCGCAGCGACGACGCGCGCCGCATGCTCAAGCAAGCCGTGGACGATCAGCTCGAACTGGCGACCAAAATAAATGCACTCGACAATGCAGGGCTGCTGGGCGCACGCGAACGCTGGGGGCGTTTCCTGTTGGCTCATGGCGAACTAGAAGAGGCGGAACGGCAATTCCGCGAAACCATCGCGCGGGATCACGACCGGAATCTCGAGGCGGCAGCCTTGACCTACGGTGACCTGGCTCAGTTGACCCTGCTGCGCGGCGACGCGAACGCTGCGGCGCAAGCGAGCGCGGAGGCGCTGAACGCATTCGGCAAAGTGAGCGGCAAGCGCAACGTGCGCACGGAGCCCTATCTGTGGCGCATCCGCGCGCAGGCGCTTGCGCGCACGGGTGATCTCACTGCGGCCCATGATTACGCGCAACGTGCGCTCGATGCGTTCCGGCGTTACGACGATCCGGAGAGTACGGAAATCGCGAAGTCCGCCGCCGTGCTCGCCGAAATCGACGGGCTTGCAAAAAAATAGCGCGCCGCCACGCTTCAGCTCTTTTCGGCCATCTCCCGATGCAGCCACGCGCGCGCCAGCGTCCAGTCGCCGCGCACGCTGCGTTCGGAGATGCCGAGCGCGTGGGCGGTCTCGACGTCGTTGTAGCCGGCGAAATAGCGGCACTCGACGACTTGTGCGAGGCGCAGCGATTCCTTCGCCAGCCGGCCCAATGCCTCGTTCAACGCGAGGATCGACGCATCCGAATCGGCCGCCACGTCGAGTGCCGCCGTCAACGGCAATGCGTCCACGCCGCCACCGCGCTTGGCGGCTTGCCGCGTCTCGGCATGGTTGACCAGGGCGTGACGCATCGCCAGCGCCGCGGCGCGCAGAAAGTGCGAGTCGGTCTCCCACGCCTGTCCGCGACGCAACTTCAGATACGCCTCATTGACCAGTGCCGTCGTCTGCATCGTGGCGCCGGCACCGACGCGATGGCGTTCGCGGTGGGCGAGGCGGCGCAGGTCGTCGTAGAACAGCGGGAAAAGCTGGTCCGCGAGCACGCGTGCGTCCGCGGGCAATTCTGCATTCCAGTCTTCGAGGAAATCGATCGCCAGGTCGTTCATGCTACCCCGCGTGGACTGCGCGGCCATCCGTCCGCGGCAGGGACATGATAAGCCAACTCGCCGGCTGCCTGCATCGGCGCGTCGGCTTTTTCGTACACGGACCGATGGCGGTTTCGGACGAAGACGCGCCCCCCGCGTGCTATGATTTGCGTCACGCAATCGCACCGGATCGGAGAAGAAAGCA
>NZ_DASVOK010000416.1:0-3914 GCF_036383415.1 Rudaea sp.
CGGCAACCATCGCCGCCTCGCCAGGACGCAGGAAGGCGACGTGATCCTGATCGCCCAAGCCGGCGCCTACGGCGCGGTCATGTCGTCGGACTACAATCTGCGTGGACGCGCTGCGGAGACCGTGTTGTGACCGCGACGACTGCCGACAAATTCGCCGACCCGCGCAACGCACAGGCATTCCGTTTCGTCGCCTGCGATTTCGACGCGGCGAGCGGCACGGCGAGCCTGTCGTACGCCTTTGACGATGGCCCGTTGCTGATCGAGCGCATCGTCTTCCCCGATGCGTCGGCGCTGCCATCTGCGCGCGTAGCGGCGTTCGCGCAGGCCTTGCGCTTGTTGCATCTGATCGCGGGTGTCAGCTACTACAAGGCCGGCATCCCGTCCGAGCTGCGCGTCGAGACCGGCGCGCTCGATGCGAGTACGGCGGAGTTCCTGCACGAACTGTATTTCCATGGCCTGGCCGAGTTCGCTTACCAGAACAAGCTCGATCTGGGCGAGCGTCTGCGCTTCATTCCGATCCAGTCGGGCGGCGATGAAGTCGGCAAGCAGGCGCCGGCGTTGGACCTGGCGCGGCGCACCCTGCTGCCAATCGGCGGTGGCAAGGATTCGCTAGTCAGCGTGGAATTGTGCAAAAGCATCAACGAACCCGCGACCGCAGTCTGGATCGGCGACTCGGCGCTGATCGCCGCCTGCGCCGAACGTACCGGTCTGCCGCTGCTCAACATCAAGCGCCACATTGCGCCGGAGCTGTTCGAGTACAACCGTCAGGGCGCATGGAACGGTCACGTACCGGTCACCGCGATCAACTCGGCGATCCTCGTCTGCGCGGCAATCCTCTACGGCTTCGATGCGATCGCGTTTTCCAACGAGCGCTCCGCGTCGAGCGCGACGCTCGAGTACCTCGGCCGCCAGATCAATCACCAGTGGAGCAAGTCGCTGGCCTTCGAGCGGCTGTTGCGCGAACAGATTCATGCGCACGTCGCCGCCGATCTCGACTACTTCTCGCTTTTGCGGCCGTGGTCGGAGTTGGCTGTCGCGCGCGAGTTCGCGAAACACTCGCAGTACGATGCGGTGTTTTCGAGCTGCAACCGCAACTTCCGCATCCTCGGCGAGCACCCATCCGATCGCTGGTGCGGGCAATGCCCGAAGTGCCATTTCGTCTTCCTTGCGCTGGCGCCGTTCGTGGCCAAGCCGCGACTGCTGCGGATCTTCGGTCGCAACCTGCTCGACGACGTCGCGCTGGTGCCGGGGTTCGATGCGTTGCTCGAGTACCGCGACCACAAGCCATTCGAATGCGTCGGCGAGGGTGGCGAATCGCGCGCGGCGATGTACGCGCTGACCCAGCGCGCGGAATGGCGTGAGGACGCTCTGGTCGCGCGCTTCGCCAAGGAAATCCTGCCGCAGCTCGATCGCGCTTCACTGGCGTTCGAGCCCCTGCTAGCGCCGGCGGGTGAGCATTTCCTGCCTGCGCGCTTCGCTTCGAGTTTGAATGCGTCTCGCTGACGGCCCCGCACAAGGAATGCGCCTCTCGGCGCTGGCAGGCAAACGCGTCGCCGTTTGGGGCTATGGCCGCGAGGGCAAGGCGGCGTTGTCTGTGCTGCGCCGTAAGTTTCCCGGCCAGCCCGTCACGCTGTTTTGCAGCGCGGCCGAAGCGGCCGGTATCGGTCGCGACGGCGAAGGCATCGAGATCGTGACGACTGCGCCCGATGCCGCGGCGCTGTCGGTCTTCGACATTGTGATCAAGTCGCCCGGCATCGGCCCGTATCGCGAGCCATATGTTTCCGCCGAGAAGGCCGGCGTGCGTTTCACTTCGGGCACCGCGATCTGGTTCGCCGAGAATGCCAACTCGAAGGCGATCTGCGTCACCGGCACCAAGGGTAAGAGCACCGTCACCGCGCTGATCGCACATCTGCTGCGTGCGGGCGGCAAACGCGTCGCGCTGGCCGGCAATATCGGCCTGCCGCTGCTCGAACTACTCGAACCCTATGTCGAGCCGGACTGGTGGGTGATCGAGTTGTCGAGTTTCCAGACGCGTGATTTCGGCGGCGCGCCGACGGTCGCCGTGGTCAACAACCTGCTCGAAGAACATCTCGACTGGCACGGCGATGCGGACCGGTATCGCGCCGACAAGTTGAAGATTCTCGGCGATGGCTCCGATGGCGTTGCCGTATTGAACGCGGGCGATCGCGCCACAGCATCGATCCGGACTCCGCGCAAAATCATCTGGTTCAATTCGAACAACGGCTGGCACGCGCGCGACGACTCGATCTTCCGCGGCGACGAAGAAATTCTCCCACTTGCGCAAATCCCTCTGCCGGGTCTGCACAATGCGCACAATGTCTGTGCGGCGCTGGCCGCGATCGACGCGGCTGGCATCGATGCGCGCACGCTGGCGCAACACGTCGCCACGTTCAAGGCGCTGCCGCACCGCCTGCAGCGCCTCGGTGTGCGCGATGACATCGAATACGTCAACGACAGCATCTCGACGACGCCGTATGCGGCGATCGAAGCGCTGCGCAGCGTCGGCGGCAAGGCGACGGCGATCCTGGTCGGTGGCTTCGATCGCGGCGTGGACTGGCAGCCGTTCGTCGATTTCGTCGCGCTACATCCGCCACGGGCGGTCATCACCATGGGCGCCAACGGCGACGCGATCACTGCGGCACTGGCCAAGGTCGAGCAGCACGGATTCGAGCTTGTGTCCTCGCACACGCTGGCCGAGGCGTTCGCACGCGCACGCGCGTCCATGCGCGAGGGCGGAGTGATCCTGCTCTCGCCCGGCGCGCCGAGTTTCGACCAGTTCAAGGATTACGCCGAGCGCGGCCGCGAGTTCGCCCGCCTTGCCGGATTCGATCCCGCGGCGATCGCACAGATCGAAGGCATGGGCATCGCGTGAACTCGCCGGCCCGATCGCGGTCGCAGAAGCGGGCGTGGCGCAGGGCAGGTTCCGCTACAGGAGTTTTCGCATGACAGGCTGGCAGAAGATTTCGGCTTCGATGCTGTTCGCGTTCGCCGCCGGCGTATCGGCGGCAACGCCACCCACAGCCTCTCCGGCATCATCAACGGAAGCGAAGACCGCCGACACGCTGACGGCCGACGAAGTACGGCTCTACGCGCTCGACTGCGGGCGCATCGACGAGAGCAGCTTCGGCGGCTATTCCGACACCGGCGAATACGACGGCAAGCCGCGCACGCTGAGCGCGCCGTGCTTCGTGATCCGCCATCCCAAGGGCGTGCTGATCTGGGACACGGGACTCGGCGACAAGTACGCGGCGGCCAAGGGCGGTGTCGACGACGCGGGTACGCATCTGAGCGTGAGCGTGCGCCTCGTCGACCAGTTGAAGGCGATCGGCCTGACTCCGGCCGGCGTCAACTACGTCGCGTTCTCTCACCTGCATGCCGATCACACCGGCAACGCCAACCTGTTCGGCCGCGCGACCTTTCTGATGAATTCGAAGGAGATCGCCTGGGCGAGCGCGACGCCGACGCCGCTCGGAGTCGATCCGGCCACGTTCAGCACTTACGAATCCGCGAGCAAGCAGATGATCGAGCGCGACTACGACGTGTTCGGCGATGGCCGCGTCCTGATCCTCAAGGCCCCCGGCCACACGCCCGGCCATCAGGTCTTGCTGCTGCGCTTGAAGAAGGCCGGCGCAGTGGTCCTCTCCGGTGACCTGTACCATGCACGCGAGAGCCGCCAGTTCCGCCGCGTGCCGGCATTCAACGACAGCCGCGCCGACACGCTGGCCTACATGGATCGCATCGAGACCATCGTCAGGAACCTGCACGCGCGTTTCGTCATCCAGCACGATCCGGCCGACTTCGCCGCGTTGCCGAAGTTTCCGGCCTACCTCAATTGAGCCGCGCGATGAACACGGAAGAAAAATGCGTGCGCATCTGGGACCTGCCGACGCGGC
>NZ_DASVOK010000417.1:0-14402 GCF_036383415.1 Rudaea sp.
CATGCGATTCGCCCGTGGAACCGGCAACGACGAAACCTTGCGTCCCGCCTTCAAGCTGGAAATCGATCAGTCTGGCGAACGCGTCAAAATCGACCGCACCTCCGCGAAACGGAGTGGCGAGAGCGCAGATGCTTCCGGCGATGCTCTTCAAGGCGTACTCGTTGCGAAACGCAGGGATTTCAAGGGACTGGCGATGTTACTTGCGGGTAGGGGGCGTGGCAAGTATTCTGGCCGCATGCCCACGGGCCCAAGAACCATCAGGACGGCTTTGCCTTGACCGACGCAACGCAACGCCCCGCCGCGAACGAAAACTACCTGTTGATCAGCGCGTTCGCCGAACACGCAAAATCCCCGCTGGTCGCCATCGCCAAACGCATCGCCGACTGCAGTTGCAACCTTGCCGAATCGCGCGTGGCCATGCTCGGCCAGGAAGTTGCCGTGCTCGTGCTCGCGCAGGGTCCATGGGACGCGATCGCCAAGCTGGAATCGGCGCTGACCCGACTCGAACGCGATGACCGCCTGCGCCTTTCGTTTTCACGCACCGCCGCCAAACCGGTGCAGACGAATCTGCTGCCCTACGTGGTCGAAGTCGTCGCCGCCGACAAGCCCGGCATTCTTTTTCAGCTTGCCGAGTTCTTCCAGCGCCACCAGATCAGCATCGAGCAGTTGCAGTCGACGCGCTACCGCGCGATGCAGACCGGCGCGGACATGTTCTCGGCACAGATCACGATCGGCATTCCTTCCGACACGCACATCGCCGGATTGCGCGACGATTTCCTCGAGTTCTGCGACGGACTCAATCTCGACGCGATCATGGATCCGATGAAATTCTGAGGTAACGAGCCACACATGAAAATCGGCGACAAGATTCCGGACTTGCGCGGCGCAGTTGGCGAAGACAGCGAGATTCACCTGCGCGACCTGAAAGGGAAATTTGTAATCGTATACTTTTACCCGAAGGATTCGACTCCGGGCTGCACGCTCGAAGCGCAGAATTTCCGCGATCGCCAAAAGGATTTCGCCAAGCGTGGCGCCGTCGTCCTCGGCGTCTCGCGCGACTCGCTCGCTTCACACGGCAAGTTCAAGACCAAGCAAGCGCTCAACTTCGAACTCGTGTCCGATCCCGACGAGACGTGGTGCAAGGCCTTCGACGTGATCCACGAGAAGGTGCTCTACGGCAAGCGCCATCTCGGCGTGGTGCGCTCGACCTTCCTGATCGGCGCCGACGGCAAACTCAAACGCGAATGGCGTGGCGTGAAAGTGAAGGATCATGCCCGCGCCGTCCTCGAAGCACTGGACGCCGAGCGCAAGTGAGCCAGCCGGCACCGTTCTGCTGTCACATTCCTGCCGCACGCTGCGGCCGCAACATTCCTTTCCATCGACCCACGAGGGTAGCCATCGCATGACCCGAGGCAAGCGCATCTACGTACTCGACACCAACGTGCTGATGCACGATCCGACTGCCCTGTTCCGCTTCGAGGAGCACGACGTGTTCCTGCCGATGACGGTGCTCGAGGAACTCGATGCAGCGAAGAAAGGCACCTCGGAAGTCTCGCGCAACGTACGCCAGGTCAGCCGCTTCATCAACGAGTTGATCGAGCAAGGCAACGGCAAGTCGATCGAAGGTGGCCTCGAACTGCGCCTGCCGAAGTCATTGCAGCTGAAAAAGAAGGGCGCGCAGGTCGGCCGTCTGTATTTCCAGACGCAGAACTTCACCCCGATCAACGGCGCGGCGGCGAAGAAGAAGGGCATACCGGACAATCTGATCCTCGCCTCGATCGTCGATTTGCGCGAGCAGCGCCCCGACGTGCCCGTCGTGCTGGTGTCTAAGGACATCAACCTGCGCATCAAGGCCTCGATCTACGGCATCCAGGCGGAAGACTACGAGAACGATCGCGCGCTCGACGATTTCAGCCTGCTCTACAAGGGCTACAACGAACTGCCCGCGAATTTCTGGGAGAAGCATTCCGAGGTGCGCTCGTGGTCCGAGCGCGGCCACACGTTCTACGAGATCAAGCTGAAGAAGGACGAGGCCTGGGTCGCACAGGAATTCGTCTACCTGCCCGGCGAAGACGAAATCGAGATGCGCGTGCTGCGCGTCGTCGACGGCAAGGCCACGCTGCAGATCATCGACGACTACCGCGGCTCGCACGCGGTCTGGGGCGTGCACGCGCGCAACCGCGAGCAGAACTTCGCGCTCAATGCGCTGATGGACCCGGAAGTCGACTTCGTCACCCTGCTCGGCACCGCCGGCACCGGCAAGACCCTGCTCGCGCTCGCCGCGGGCCTCGCACAGACGATGGACACGCAGCGCTACCGCGAGATCATCATGACGCGCACGACCGTCTCGGTCGGCGAGGACATCGGTTTCCTGCCCGGCACCGAAGAGGAAAAGATGACGCCGTGGATGGGTGCGCTGACCGACAACCTCGAAGTGCTGGCGACACCACAGGAAGGCGGCGCCTGGGGCCGCCAGGCAACCAACGACCTGCTTGCCTCGCGCATCAAGATCCGCGCGATGAACTTCATGCGCGGCCGCACCTTCCTCAGCCGATATCTGATCATCGACGAGGCGCAGAACCTGACCTCGAAGCAGATGAAAACGTTGATCACGCGCGCCGGCCCCGGCACCAAGATCGTCTGCCTCGGCAACGTCGAGCAGATCGACACGCCCTATCTGACCGAGACGACCTCGGGCCTCACCTACGCGGTCGACCGCTTCAAGGGTTGGCAGCATTCCGCGCACATCACGTTGCGCCGCGGCGAGCGTTCGCGACTCGCCGACTTCGCTTCGGAAATGCTCTGAACTTCGACGACCGCGGATAAAGAAAACGGCCGCATCGCTGCGGCCGTTTCGTTTGAAGTTACTGGCAGCCCGGAGGCGGAGCGCCGAGCCGGTTTAGATGCAAGGTCCCGTTCTGGCCCTTGTTCGTACCGTCGGTGAAGTTAAAGGTCAGATCCAGCGTAGTGCAACTCGTGAACTGGAAATTCGCCGTACCCACGACAGTCTTGGCCGGGCTGGTCGGCGGCGGCTGCATGAAGGCGTCGCTGCCACTGCGTTCGATCATGCTTGCACTGAACGAGTTCTGCTGGCTCGATGCATCGGACTGCATTGCGTACCAGCGCTGACTCCCACCGCCGCCGATCTGCTGCCCGTTCGGCGCGTAGGTGAACCAGCCACCGAATAGGGACGGTCCGCTCGAGGACGGTGTGACGCTCACGACCAAACCTTGTCCGCTCGTTTCCGGGTTGTACCAGCTGCCCGAGTATTGATCGCCCCCGGTAGCTGTACCGCTGTCGCCAGCAGATGTGCACGTTGCCCCGCCGGTGAGGCGATTGAGACCGATGAAGCCCTTGCGATTGCTGCCGTCGCTGAAGATATAGCGCAGGACACCATGCGAACAATCGGTGAACTGCAGGGTCGCCTGCCCGACCGCAACCGGCGACACTGTCGGTGCAGCAGCGAAATTGCCGCCGGTGCCCGTGTAGATCGTCAACATCGCTGTCTTGTCCGTACTGCTCACATCGCCCTGCAACGAATACCAGCGCTGTCCACCCGCGGCCGTGACGTCGTAGGTGAACCAGCCAGCGAAGAACCTGCCGTGACCGGCGCCATTCGCGTCGGCAGTGGATTCAAGGACGATGCCCTGCCCGCTCGTGCTCTGGTTGTACCACGCACCGCTGAGGCCATGTTGGTTGAGGTTCACGGTCAAGCCGGCCGAACTCGTGATCGCACCGTAGTTGGGTACTGAGCCGACGTTGATTGGTCCGCGAACGATGTTCGCACTCAAATCAATGATAGCCACATTACCACCGCCGGAATTGTTGACGTAGGCGAACGTGCCGTTCGAGTCGACCGATATGCCGAGTGGCAGTGAGCCGACTATCAACTCCGCCGTGACCTTGTTGGTCGCCGTGTCGATGATGGAAACGGTGCCGCTTTGATAGTTGGAAACGTAGACCTGGCTGCCGTCCGGCGAAGTTGCGATGCCGATGGGGCCGATGCCGACCGTGATCGTTGCGACCTCGACATCCTTGGCCACGTCGATCACGGAGACCAGACCCAGCTGACCATTGGAGCCTGCGCCGTAGTCCGCAACATAGGCGAAGGTGCCCGCCGGATTCACCACGACGCCGACCGGATTGCCCAGGCTCAGCGCGATCGTGGCAGTTGCCGCGGTGTTGCTGGTCGTGTCGATCACCGCAACGCGACTCTTGTCCGCCAGGGTGACGTAGGCTTTCTTCCCGTCGGGCGTGAACGCCACGCCGATCGGCACGCCGCCGACTGCAATCTTGGTCGTTTCCTTGTTCGTCGCAGTATCAATCACTGACACCGTGTTGCCTACGCTGTTGGTGACATAGGCCGTTGTGCCGATCGGATTCACGGCAACGATCTCCGGCCGCACGCCGACCGTGATCGAGGCGATGACCGTGTTGAGCGTGGCCGAAGTCGGATCGGAGTCGACGACGGCTACCGTGCCGTTCGTCTTCAAATCGGTGCTGTCACCGTAGTTGGCAACGTATACGCGCGTTCCCGCCGGGTTGATCGCAACGCCGAGCGGTCCGGCGCCGATGCCCGGTGTCGCTGCCGCCGTCGACGTTGCCGCAACCGCCTGCGGAACCGTCGCCACTATCTGGTTCGTCGACAGATCGACGACCGAGACGGTATTGCTAGCATAGTTGGCAACATAGTTGAACGGCGCGGCGAACGCCGCAGGCGCACACAAGGCCAGACACAAGCTTGCAAGGGAACGCCTCGCGTTGCGGAATCTTGTCGAGGAATCGATTGCGCCAGACCAACCCAGCGACATTTTCGGCAACCCCGCGCTGGACGCGTTGCTCATTGCTTGCACCTGTGTTTCGGACTACGAGCGCGGAATGATACGTCAAAACCGGCGGCGGCTGCGGCGCGATCGGTATCGACGCCGGCATCGTTCAGTTCGCGTTCCGGCCGCAGCGGAACGCGACGCCTGAATCAGCGAAGCCGGTTGCGACGCTGCCTGCGCAGCGCAAGCAAAGCGGCGGCGAGCATCGAAGCGGCGAACGCACCTAGACCGAGCGGCGAAAACACGGGCGCGCCGACCGTCGATGCAGGCGGTGGCCCGTCGGTCACACAGACGGGAGGCGCGATCGCCAATCCACGCATTCTCGACTTGTACAGGGGGTTCGTCCTCGGATCCGCGATCGTGCCGAGCGTCGACATCGTGCCTTTCGCCGCGTCGATCTGGGCCAGCGTATTGAGCTGACTCGGCAACGGCGAATTGTTGAGGTCGTTGTAGTTGCGCAGCAGGCCCCACAATGTTCCCGACGCGTCAAACGCACCGTCCACCGGATTCGGCACGGCGATGCCGTAGGTGCCGATCAAGCCGGCCGCGCCGGTGCCCACATCGACGCTGTACAGATTCGCGGTGCCGCTGCCACCGAAGCCATACAACGTGCTGCCTTTGGTCGCCAGACTGGTCAACTTCACTCCGAGAGTGCCGACCAGACGCGTCTGCCCGCTGGCCGGCGTCACTTCCCAGAAATTGTTGTTCTCGGACGAGGCCATCCACAGACGGCCATCGCAGCTGAAAGAAAGAGACAGGCTCGCCGCTGAGGGAGTGCCGGCCAGGCCGCTGATCGTGCTGACTACCGAAGCGTTGCCGGACACCGGATTGAGCGTCACCAGCAGGGGCTGCTGCGCTTTGGACGGAAGCGCGACCGCGTACAGCTTCTGATCCGTTCCGAAGGTCAGACCGCTGATCAGAGTAAACGGATTGGTCGAATCACCGTTGTAGAGCCCGGCGGAACCCACGGGTACAGTCGATCTCGTCGCGAGATCGACCCTGTAAATCATCTGCGAATTGTCGATCGTCGATGGCTCGCCCGCGGTGTACGCAGCACTTTGCGCACGGCACAAACCGGCGACAACGAGCAAACTCGCGGCGATGAAGGCACGCAAAGCCATCGGACTTTAATTTTTCTAGTAGTAATTATGGTAATCGTCAGCTTGCCGCCGGGTTGAGCGGCAAGCGCGTTCAGCCTAGCACAATGCAGGCTGAAAACAAAGGGATTGCCGGGCAAAGACTGGAAGCGGTGCTTCCACAAGAAAACATGCCTGAAAACGGCTTCGTGTGACTCGGATTAAACGGACATCCGCGAGGTTCGCGCGAACCGCAAAGCGGTTAGAACGTCGTGGTGAGGAGAGCTTCGTAG
This sequence comes from Rudaea sp., assembly GCF_036383415.1. Classification (GTDB taxonomy): domain Bacteria; phylum Pseudomonadota; class Gammaproteobacteria; order Xanthomonadales; family Rhodanobacteraceae; genus Rudaea. The sequence continues at coordinate 6,196 of NZ_DASVOK010000417.1, forward strand.
CGCATGCGATTTGCGCCGTAGTTGCTCTCGGCGGTGTAACTCGGGATGCCGAGCAACTGGATCGGCGCATAGAGCGCCCTGAACCGGAACAGCGAGCGCTCGCCGAGCGTCAAGCCGTAATCGAGCTCCCAATCGTGCGATGCCAGATTGTTGAACTCAAGCAACTGTCTGAGCGCCAGCATGGTCGGCAATGGCTGCTCGCGCGTGCTGTAACGCAGGGCGAACTCGCCCGCGCTACTGCGCCAAGCCGCGGAAACCGAGTAGACATCCAGATTCTCCCAAGCCAGCGGTCGACCGGAACCCTGGAGGAAACTGAAGAAGTCCGCGGGCAGCGAATAACCGGCGAACGGCTTTATCTGCGAATACATGATCCGCTCGACGTCGGCGCTCAGGCGGACGTTGCGCACCGGCGCCCAGTCCACGCCTACGTTGGCGCTCGGCGGAATATCGAAGCTGCCCGCCTGGCCGAAGACACCGCGATACGTGTAGAAATTGTCCATGGCCACGCGAGACTGGTAGCCCGCACGCCAATCCAGACCTTCCCTCAAGCGGCCGCCCACGTCGAGCCGCGAGCCGAAGCCGGCAGAGTTTTCCTTGCTGCGCAGCGCGGACGGATTCTCCGCCCTCGCCCAGTTGTTCGGCTCGAAAGCCGACTGCATGCCCTGCATTGGCGCGAACAAATCGAATTTCTGGTAGGCGAGAATCAGCGAGAATCGCCAGTAGCCGATATTGTCCAGCGGCTGGGTAAACGACGGCGCGACGATCGTGCGGCGCAGACCGGGGGACTGCTCCGGCAGCAGGCTTCCCGTATCTGCCGCGGCCGTGTAGATCGGCGAATCGGAGACATGCGCCGTCTGCATCGCGACATTGAATGCCTTGGCGCCCTCGACCGAGGTTTCGGGGAAGCGCGCGGCGGGCGTACGCGCCCAGTTCGACCGCGTGCGGGTGAAGATTGTCGGCGCCTCGACCGCAGCCTCGCCCGGCTCACGCGCCCAAGTGAAATTCGACTTGAGGCTGTTCAGCGCATAGTCGCTCCAGCTCTCGATGAGATCGCCGGACATCGCCATTTCCTGCATGGCCGACGTACGCGCGGAAGCAACGGCGTCCTTCAACTTGCCGGCCGGCGCAGCCGCGAACGACAATGCGGCAGGCAGCGTCAATACCGCGCCGATAAGCGCAGCGAGCAGGCGTTGCTTGAAGGTCGTCGACCGCATATGTTCCAGACGCACGTCCAGAGTTCTCCCCGAATGGGCCGGGATATTGGCAAAAAAACCACATTTCGTCAAGACTGTTTTAACATCTTTGTTCAGCCGATTCTTCGTCAGCCCGTATTTTTGAGGTTTCGCGCGCTCGTGACGTGGCAAAGCCATCCGTCCCGACCTGTCGTGTTTATGCAACATCACCCCCTGTCCGCATGCGCCGAAACAACCTTCCCCCTTGTGTCCTGAGCATCGCTGGATCGGATTCCGGTTCGGCGGCCGGCGCCCAGGCTGACTTGAAAACCTTCTCCGCCTACGGCGTACACGGACTCACCGCGATCACCGCCGTCACCGCGCAAAATACGCGCGCGATCACTGCCATCCGGGTTCTTCCGCAGTCCATGCTGCTCGCGCAGCTCGATGCGGTTCTTGCCGACTTCCGGATCGCCGCGGTCAAGATCGGCATGCTCGGTAACGCGGCCAACACCCGCCTCGTCGCGCGCTGGCTGTGTCAGCACCGCCTGCCAAACGTCGTCATCGACCCGGTACTCGTTGCCAGCAGCGGCGGCCGCCTGCTCGCGGACAACGCCATTGCCGTCCTGCGTCGCGAACTGCTTCCGCTCGCGCACATGCTGACGCCGAATGTGCCCGAGGCCGAAACCTTGCTCGGACGTCCTATCCAAACCTATTCCGACATGCGCATCGCGGCGAAGGACCTACGCGGACTTGGCGCGCGCAGCGTGCTGATCAAGGGCGGTCATCTCGACACCGCGCAGGTTCGCGACCACTTCAGCGACGACGATGGCGACCTCGAATTCAGGCATCGCCGCAGAGACTATTCGGTGCGCGGAACGGGCTGCACGCTCGCCTCTGCCGTGGCCGCTGGTCTGGCCTTGGGGTTGTCGACGTGCGACGCGGTGGAGCGCGCCGAACGCTATCTGCAACGCGCATTCCGCGCGGCGCAGCGGCTCGGTCGCGGACCTTCACACATTTTGCAACATCACCTGCCAAACTGAGCGTCGAATGCGCTTGCCGGATTAAGGACCCGGTAATGCGAGCTGCACCAGACTCGAACACGCTTCGTATTCGTCATCGAACCCAAGGAGCCCGCCATGAGGACGATCCTGCTGATCACCGCCGCCGTAGCCGTTTGCGCAACTAGCGCACATGCGGCCGATACAGTCACCTTGCAAACCCAATCGCTGGCCGGCGCAGCGGATGCAAAAACGGCGATGAAACCCGCGATCGCAGGCAAGTCCGTGTCCAGCCCGAAACTCACCGCCGCGGTTGCGACGCGCAACAGCGACGGCACGCTCGAAGTGGGCTGCGTCGAGAAGCCGAATCCACGCGCAGGCAAGGCGCCGATCAACACGATCTCGCCGGAGCCGCAGCAATGAGCACGCGCAATTGGTTTTTCGCTCTTGCCACGGCCCTTGCAGCGGCCTCGACACCGATCGCGGCGTTCGCGACAGCGACCCAGCTGCAACCCGGCACGCAGTACAACATCTCCTTTCAGGCGAATGGTCTGACCAGCGGTTATGTCGCCGTCGACGCCTCCGCAAAGCAGCTCACCGTCAACGTGACCGGCACGGGCGGCGACGTCGATCTGTTCCTGCGCTACGGCTCGCCGTTTCCCGACTGCTCGACGACGTCGTGCAGCTACGACATGATCCAGCGCTACGCGCAATATCATTCGATGAGTTCGTCGTCGAACGAATCGATCGTGGTCACCAACGCCAGCACGATTCCGCTCGCCGCGGGCAACTGGTACGTCGTCGCGATCAACGGTTCGAGTTCGAGCGCGACAGCGACGCTGACCGTGACGCCGTCGACGACGGTATCAACCGCGAGCATCAACCTCGACTTCGGCAATCCGAGTACCAACGCCAGCGACCCCACCCAGAACTGCGATGTCACCCCCTGGTCCGATTCGACCGCGGTCGCAGCGGTCAGCGGCAACCCCGGCACGACACTGGGCGACCAGCGCAAGAACGCGCTGCAGTACGCCGTACAGCAGCTCGCCTCGCAACTCAACACCCCGGTGCCAATCACCGTGCACGCGTGCTGGGCACACCTCGGCGGCACGGCCACGCGCGCGACGCTGGCGCACGCGTCCTCCACCAGCCTTGCGTTCACCGACACGAGCTTTCCGATGTCGTGGCTGGCGAAAAGATATACCTGGTACACGAACACGCAGATCGCGCGCATGGGTGGCACCACTCCCTGCGGCGCACTCGGTGGCAGTTGCGACGGCGTCGACGGCGATGTAGTCGAGATCACCTTCAACTCCGACATCGGCACGGCCAGCGTGCTCGGCGGCAGCCCGTTCTACTTCGGCTACACCTCCGACAACAGTTCGAGTTCTTCGGACTTCATCGCGATCGCGATGCACGAGATCACGCATGGCTTGGGCTTCCTCGGCCTTGCCAACACCGACCCGAGCGCCGGACCGATCGGCGCGCGCGCCGGCATCACCACCGGTGCGACGACGGTCACCTACCAGAACTACAGCGAGGGGCCGTGGGACGATGTCTTCGGCGACAACGTGGTCAACGTCGCCAGCAACGGACAGAGCTACACGCCCTTCTTCGGCTACGAGTTGAACAGCCAGCCGAACAACGCGGCCCGCGCCACGGCGATGACCTCGGGCAACACCGTCACTTCGGCCAGCACCGGCAGCCGTTTCGCACCGACGCTGCTGCGCTGGTCCGACCCGCTCGCGGTGAATTCCTCGGCCAACCAGATGAGCGGCAATCCGCCGAACAATTTCCCGAGCCTGTACGCACCCTGCGACATGACCAGCACGACGTCGTGCAGCACTTCGGTCGGCTCGACGCTGTCGCATACCGTGCAGCAGGGCGACCTGATGAACGCGTTCTACAACGTCGGCCAGTCGCGCACGATGGGCCTCGCGGCACCGATGCTCGCCGCGATGGGCTGGTCCACCGCCGCCGCGCCGGCGGCCACGTTCGCCAAACCGTTCACCGGCATCTGGTACGACCGGGCACACAGCGGTCACGGCCTCGATTTCCGCCTGGTGTCGCACACGCAAGACTACGGTGACATATACCTCGCCTACTTTTATACCTATGACGCCAGCGGCTCGGTGGAAATGTTCGTGGCGCAGGGCAACGTGATCGATGGCGTATTCATTCCGAGCATAATCGGCGCCGACGGCAGCACGCTCGTGCGCTTTCATTACGATCCGGTCGCGAAGAAAGCTTCGCCGACGACCAACACCGGAGGCAGCATCGTTGTCGACTTCAACCAGGCGGCGAATTCGCCGGCCTGCCGCAACATCGATCGGAGCAGCGCGATCATGCTCGGCGTGATGAGCTGGTCGTTTGCCGACTCGAACGGCAACGTCACCGAAAAAGGCGACTGGTGCGTGGAACCGTTGACCACGCTCGCGCAGAACGCGTCGCCCGATCGCGGCGGCCTCTACTACGGCGGCTCCAGCGATTCCGGCTGGGGCTTTTCTGTGCTCGATGTCGACCGCGGCGCGGCGGGCGAGCAAGTGTTCAGCGTCCTCTACTATCCGGACGCAAACGGCAAGCCGGTCTGGGCGGTTGCCAATGCGCAGCCGTTCGTCAACGGCCAGACGATTCCCTTGATCCAGAATGCCGCAGGCTACTGCCGCACCTGCACGCCGGTGGCACAGAACCAGGTACAGGCCGGCACGATCACGCTGAATTTCGGCACGACGAACACGGCAACGATCGTCGCGAACTATCCTGGCGGTTCCTTCACGCGCACGAACGTGCCGCTGGTCAATCTCGGCACGCAATAGATCGCGTGATCCGGCGTAAAAAAGCCCGGCTTCCATGCCGGGCTTTTTCTTTGCTGCAGTCGCTCAGCGCAGGCGTTCGATCAGCGCGTCGGCAAAACTGTCGGTGGTGCCGCTGCCGCCGAGGTCAGGGGTGACGCGATCCTTGGCTGCGATCGTCGCGCGGATCGCAACGCGCACGCGGTTGGCCTGGTCCTCGAAGCCGAGATGGCCGAGCATCTGACAGGCACCGAGCAGCAGTGCGCAGGGATTGGCAATGCCCTTGCCGGCGATGTCCGGCGCGGAACCGTGCACCGCCTCGAAGATCGCCGCGTGCTCGCCGATGTTGGCGCCGGGCGCGAGACCGAGGCCGCCGACAAGACCTGCACACAGATCGGAGAGGATGTCGCCGAACAGGTTTGTCGTCACAATCACGTCGAATTGCCAAGGATTCATCACCAGCTGCATGCAGGTGTTGTCGACGATCATTTCGTTGTGTTCGATCTCGGGATACTGCGCCGAGACTTCGCGTGCGACCTTGAGGAACAGGCCCGAGGTCGACTTGAGGATGTTCGCCTTGTGCACGATCGTGACTTTCTTGCGCCCTGCGCTGCGCGCCAGATCGAACGCGTAGCGCACGATGCGCTCGGATCCCTTGCGCGTGATCTTCTGCGTCAACGTAGCCGTATCGCCGTCGGCCGACACCTGCTGGCCTTCGCCGATGTAGGCGCCTTCGGTGTTCTCGCGCACGGTGAGGATATCGATGTTCTCGTAGCGCGACTTGGTGCCCGGGAACGAGATCGCCGGACGCACGTTCGCGTACAGGTCGAACTTCTTGCGCAAGGTGACGTTGATCGAGGTGAAGCCCTCGCCGACCGGCGTGGTCAGCGGGCTTTTCAGTGCGACCTTGTGCTTGGCGATCGCATCGAGCGTCGCCTGCGGCAGCAGCTCGCCGAACTTGTTCTGCGCGGCAAGGCCGGCTTCGACAACGTCGTACTTCAGATCGAGACCGAGCGCGTCGATCACGCGCAAGGTGGCCTGCATGATCTCCGGGCCGATGCCGTCGCCGGGGATCACTGCAATCGTGGTGGTCATGGTTTAACTCGGAGCGTAGGGGACCGCGCATTATAAACGCAGGCGGCCACGAAGCCGAGAACCAACGCCGGTTACGCCGATGCGGTCTCGAGCCTGTCCAGAAAATCCACCGCCCGGCGCAGATGCGGAATGACGATCGACCCGCCCACGACGAGGCCGACGCTGAACGCCTCGAAGAATTCGTCACGGTTCACGCCAGCGTCGCGACATTGCGCGATGTGGTAGCTGATGCAGTCGTCGCAGCGCAGGACCAGCGAGGCGACGAGACCGAGCAATTCCTTGGTCTTCAGATTCAGCGCGCCGTCCTTGTAGGTCTGCGTATCGAGCGCGAAGAAACGCCGCACGACCTGGTTGTCGTGCTCGAGAATGCGCTCGTTCATGCGCTTGCGGAATTCGGTGAATTCCTGGACCCGGTTCGCCGCTTTCGCATCCGCCTTCGCCGACGTGCGCTTCCTCGCTTTCTTCGGTGCAACCACTGCCTTGGCCAATGGCTTTCGCGCACTCATGCCACGGCTCCGATCAATTGCGCCAGCTTGCCGCTGCGCTCGGCCGCGGCGAGCTCGTCGAAACCGCCGACGTGTTCGCCGTTGATGAAGATCTGTGGCACGGTGCGCCGGTTAGCCGAACGGCTGAGCATTTCCTGGAAGCGGGCCGGATCCTGATCGATGCGGAACTCCTCGTAGTCGAGGCCCTTGGCCTTGAGCAAATTCTTCGCCGCAACACAGTAGGCGCAGTTGGCGCCGGTGAAAATTTCGACCTTGGTGCTCATCTTTCGGTTTTTCCTTCGTGCGCAACGCGCCTGGTCGCAAGTGTGGGGGCTGTACAGGCGGATTTCCAGAGCGGCGCGGGCTTGAACGCCGTCTGAGCGCAAAGCGCCCGACAGGCCGCAAACAGTGGATGCGGAACCTTGGCAGGAGTAAGGTAATCCCGGATTTCCCCCGCAGTCGCGTCACCCCCCATGTTCGCCAAGCATCTCCTGCCCTCTCTTCTCGTCGCCGCGCTCGCGGTGCTGACCAGCCACGGTTACGCCGCCGACACGCGCCTGCCCAATCTCGGCAGTTCGGCCGGCAATGTCGCCTCGCCCGAGGAACAACGCCAGTACGGTTTTTACGTACTGCACGAGTTGCGCAACCAGAACGCCGTGCTCGACGACGCGCTGCTCGCGGACTATCTCAACACGCTCGGCTACAAGCTCGTGTCCTACAGTCCACAGCCGGACCAGCCGTTCACGTTCTTCATCGTGCGCGACAACGAGATCAACGCGTTCGCGCTGCCCGGCGGTTTCGTCGGCGTCAACGCCGGCCTGATCACGACCAGCGATACGGAAGGCGAACTCGCCGCGGTGCTCGCCCACGAAGTCTCGCACGTCACCCAGAATCATCTGATCCGCGCGGTCGAGGCCGAGCAGAAGATGACGCCGCTGATGCTGGCCGGCATGCTCCTTGCCGTCGTCGCCGCATCGAAATCGAGCCCGTACAGCACGAGCAATTCCGATATCGGCGCGATCGCCGCCGTGCAGGGCCTCGCCGAACAGATGCGCATCAACTTCACCCGCGCCGACGAGGCGGAAGCCGATCGCGTCGGCATCACCACGCTGGCCAAGAGCGGCTTCGATCCCGACGCGATGGCCGGATTTTTCGAGCGCATGCAGCGCGCGCTGCGCCCGGGCTTCGACGAGAACGACATTCCCGCGCTGCTGATGGACCATCCGGTCACGACCACGCGCATCAGCGAGGCTAAGGCGCGCGCCGAGCAGATCAAGAAAGAATATCGCCCCGTGGTCACGGTCGGTGACGTGCAGGCCGCGCCGAAGGAACTTGCAGGCAAAGCCGACGTCCAGCCCACGGTCGACGGTGTCGCAAAAAACGGAAGCGGTACGGCATCTGCGGGAGAAGCAACAGGCAAGCCCGCGCCCATTTCGACCGGCTCGTTGCTTGCATCGATCGGCCCCGCCGCGCGACCTAATCCCGGCGCACTGCGTCCGGTCCAGCCGACCGCCGAGCAGCGTGCGCGTGCGCAGGCCTACTACGAACTGATGCGCGAACGTGTGCGCGTGCTGGCCAGCGCACGCCCGGGCGAATTGATCACCTACTACGCCGACAACCTGCGCAACCACAAGGAATTCGACACGCCGGCCAACCGCTACG
>NZ_DASVOK010000418.1:0-15864 GCF_036383415.1 Rudaea sp.
CGGGCAGATACTTGGTCATGCGGAATTCCGAGCGCTTGAACTGCGCGCTGGCGTGGAATCCCGCGGGCCAGCGTGTCCGGCAGATGGCTTGCTTCGTCAAACGCCGCTTGTTCGCGATGCACGTAGATCGTGCCGCTTTCCTCGTACTCGCAGTTCAGAGCTTCGCGACGCACGAGTTCGCCGAGCAGGTCGCGCGAGCGCAGCAGCAGCGGGCCCTTTACGCACGCGAGACGATGGTAGTCGTTCCAGTTGCAGCGCCGCGCGAATTGCAGCATCCACTCGAACAACTCGAAGTCGAGGCGCGGCGCGACGCGGAACGGCGCATCGGGCGTCAGCATCCACTTGAGCGCCTTGCCGACCATGCCCGGCTGCGACAGCGGCGGCGCATGGCTCGGCGTGATCGTGCCGCAGTTGCCGTGCGAGGAACCGCTGGCGAGTGTGTTCTGCTCGAGAATCGTCACACCGCGCCCGGCCTTGAGCAGACAATAGGCACAGGCGAGGCCGATGATGCCGCCGCCGAGGATCAGTACATCAGACTTGTTGTTCGACATGCTCCGAAGTATCCGTCATTCCAGCTTTCGCCGGAATGACGAGCAGAGAATTTACTTCGCCTCAGTCTTCCAGCCTGTCCAGCCCGGACCGCGCACGAACACGCCGGGCTTGGCGCCCGTATGTTCGCCGTCCTTGAGCACCTGTACGCCATTGACGAACACGTCGCGCACACCAGTCGCGTACTGCTGTGGCTCGTCGAACGTCGCGTGGTCGGCGATCGTCGCCGCATCGAAGATCACGATGTCCGCGTAATCGCCGGCCTTCAATTCGCCACGGTCGCGCAGTTTGAGGTTCTTCGCCGGCAACGAAGTCAGGCGTCGGATCGCATCGGACAGCGTGGCGACCTTTTCCTCGCGCACGTACTTGCCGAGCACGCGCGCGAAGTTGCCGTAGGCGCGCGGATGCGGCTGCGACTTGAGGAAATCGCCCTCGGGCGCTTCCGAACCTTCGTCCGAACCGAACGCCACCCACGGCAGCGCGACCGCCTGCTTCACGTTGTCCTCGGACATGAGGAAATACACCGTGCCGACGCGGCTGCCGTCCTCGATGACGAGATCGATCGCGGTTTCAGCGGGCGTCTTGCCGCGCATCTTCGCGACTTCGGCGAGCGTCTTGCCGGTCAGCGGCTTGAGCTTTGGATTCTTGAACGCGACGAGCAAAACGTTTTGCGGCCTGCCCGCGGCAAGCCGCAGGTTTTCCCACTTGTCGGTCGGCGTGTTCATCTCCTTGATCACGCGCTTGCGCGTCTTCGCGTCTTTCAGCCTCTTGATCCACTCGTCGAGGCCGCCTTCCTGCACCCATGGCGGCATGGATGCATCGAGGCCGGTCGCGCCCGCAGTGTACGTGTACATGTTCGCGGAAATATCGAGACCATGCTGGCGCGCGTGTTCGACCATCGCGATCGCCTGCGCCTGCTTGGCCCAGTTGTCGCGGCCCGCGGCCTTGAAATGGTAGATCTCGCCATGCACGCCAGCCATGCTCGCGATGCGAATCAGTTCATCGACGCTTTCAAGCAGGCGCGGCCCTTCGCTGCGCATGTGCGAAATGTAGCCGCCGCCGAATTCGCCCGCAGCTTTCGTGATCGCGACGAGTTCGTCGGTCTTAGCGTAGAACGCCGGCGCATAGATCAGCGAGGAGCCGACGCCGAGTGCGCCTTCGCGCATCGCCGTGCGCGTCAGCTCCTGCATGTTGGCGAGTTCCTGCACGTTCGGCGCGCGATCGGCATAGCCGACTTCGTGGATGCGCAGCGTCGTCGCGCCGACGAACGAGGCGATGTTCGGCGCGATGCCTTTGGCGACGAGCGCCTCCATGCCTTCGCCGAAGCCGCTCCAGGTGACCGGGTGCTTGAGGTCGCCCTGCAGTTTCATCTCCTCTTCGCGCATTTGCGCAGTCAGCGGACCGAGCGAAGAGCCTTCGCCGAACACTTCGAGGGTCACCCCCTGTTTGATGTCCGACATCGAGCGACCGTCCTGGAACAGCGCATCGCCGGCCCACGACAGCATGTTGATGAAACCAGGCGCGACCGCGAGACCGTTCGCGTCGATCTCGTGCGTCGCGTGCGCTTGCGACAGATCGCCTACTGCGGCGATGCGCTGGCCACGCACGCCGATGTCGGCAGACACCGGCGCTGCGCCGCTGCCGTCGTAGACGATGCCGTGGCGGATGACCAGATCGTAGTCGGCAGGTTGCGGCTTCGGAGCCGGAGCCGGCGTCTGGCAGGCGGCGAGGAGAAGTGCAAGAACAGGAATCAAGCCAACCGTACGCGACATCGATTTCTCCGCAAAACTGCGACCCCACAACATCGTCACCCCGGCTTTGCTGGGATGACGGGCAAAACGGCCTAACGGTCAGTGGTGATGCCCGCCTTCACCGTGCACGTGTCCATGCTCGATTTCCTCGGGCGTCGCATCGCGCACATCGGTGATCTCGACGTCGAACTTCAATGTCTTGCCGGCCATCGGATGGTTCAGATCCACATCGACCACGCTCGAACCGACCTTGAGCACGACGACCTGGCGATAGCCGCCGTCCTGCACGCTGAGCACGGTTGCGTCGCCCGGCTTGAGATGATCGGCGTCGCGGAAATACTTCTTCGGCACGCGCTGGGTGAAATCCTCGCGGCGCTCGCCATAGCCCTGCTCGGGCGGCACGCTTACGTCGAACTTGTCGCCCGGCTCATGGCCTTCCATCGCCTGCTCGAGGCCAGGGATGATCTGGCCGTGGCCGAACAGGATCGTCAACGGCTCGGCGCGATCATGCGAGGAATCGACCTTCGTGCCCGTCTCGTCGGTGAGGTGATAATGAAAGGTCACGACCTTGTCTTTTTCCGCCTTCATCAAATGTCCTTCGTAGGTTCTGCGCGCTGCGAATCCGGCCGGCATTAGCGGCCACGTTCTGGCCGCTTGAACGGCGGCAGTCGTTGCCGCGGCAACGTCGTCGGCAACAAAGGAATTATACAGCCGGCTGAACGCCTGTTCGGCCGGCCGGCGCAAACGATTGACAACGTCTCGGGTTTTGCCCGAACGTGCGCGGCGATGCGCTGCCTTCGCTCCCTCCCGCTGGTTTTCGCGATCGCGCTGCTCGCGGCCTGTTCGGGCCCGCGCATGCGGCCACAGCGCGAGCCCTTGCCGCCGCCGGCACCGCGCGGGATCGCCCAGCCGAACGACATCCTGTTCCGTGCGATCGGCCTCGTCGGCACGCCCTACCACTGGGGCGGCAACACGCCGCAGAGCGGCTTCGATTGCTCGGGTCTCGTCGTCTACGTGTTTCGCGAAATCGCCGGCGTCAGCCTGCCGCGCACGACCCAGGACATGTACGCACTCGATCTCGCCGACGTGCGCCGCGACCGCCTCCAGGGCGGCGACCTGGTCTTCTTCAACACATCAGGCCGCGACATCAGCCATGTCGGCATCTATGTCGGCCAGGACCGCTTCGTCCACGCGCCGAACGAAGGCGGCACGGTGCGCCTGGACTATCTGAGCAACGTCTACTGGAACAAGCACTACAGTGGCGCGCGCCGCGTGCGGCTCTGAGCGCAGGTTCCGAACCTACGCCGCGCGCTTCCCGCTTCGGCCCAGCCTCGCACGCAACGCGTCGCGCTTGCGCGCGAGGCTCACCGCATATTCCTGTCGTGTCGCCGGCGGCGCGGCCGCGAGTTCCTCGCGGAACTTGCAGAAATCGGCGTAGGCGCGCAGCACCGGCGCGAGCTTGCGCAACAGCAGCTCGAGCATGATCGCATCGTCGAGCAGGCCGATTACTTCGATGTCGTCGGGGATCAGGTCTTCCGGGTCGCTGAAGTAGACCAGCGCCTCGAGCACGTCGACGCGGCACTGCGTCGGCAGCGCCCAGGCCTCGTCCTCGAGCATCACGATCAGACGTTGCACGCCGGCGATGCGCTTGCGCACGTAGCTCGGCGCGGTGGCCAGCGGTGCGGAGTCCAATGCCTGCTTCGCTGCATCGAGGATGTCCGCCTCGTCGGCTTCCTGGGCGACGTGGCGCGAGCGCTGCAGCGCCTGCTGGAAACGGGTGAGATCCTTCGGTTCGATTTCGATGGTGATGCGCATGGCGGTGCGGATTATTCCACGAGTCCGCGTCGCGCAACCGCAATTGGCCACACGGTATTGGCCGGAAGTGGCCATTGCGACGACAAGGCGCAGTTTCGATGATGGCGCAAGCGACTGGAGATCGATCATGAATCCTTCACGTTGGTGGCTTCCGCTGTTGGTTCTGCTCAGTTCCGCAAACGCACCCTGCCAGGCCGCCGCCGGCATCGCGCCGGCAAACGCAGCGGCCGATGTTGCGCACGATGGCCAGCGCGATTTCGACTGGGAAATCGGCAGCTGGAAAACCCAGCTCAAGCGCCGCCTGCATCCGCTGGCCGGTTCGAACGAATGGGTCGAATACGCCGGCACGACGACGGTGAGCAAGGTCTGGGGCGGCGACGCGAATCTGGTCGAACTCGACGTCAAGGGACCCACCGGCCGCATCGAAGGCCTGTCGCTGCGCGTGTACAACCCCGAATCGCACCAGTGGAGCCTGAACTTCGCCAATCGCAAGATGGGCGTGCTCGTGCCGCCGACGATCGGCGAATTCAAGAACGGCCGTGGCGAGTTCTACAATGCGGACACGTTGAACGGCCGCGCGATCCTCGTGCGCTTCGTCATGTCGGACATCACCGCCGACTCGGCGCGCTTCGAACAGTCTTTCTCCGCCGACGGCGGCAAGACCTGGGAATCGAACTGGATCGCGGTGGACACGCGGCCCAAGTAGCCCATTGCGGCGGACAGGTCGCTGCGGTATACTTTACGGCTTGCGTCGCTTCTCTTTCCGTTTCGGACTCGACTCGAGTCCGCATTCTCCGGCTACGACGCCCTGCGGTACACGCTTGGATTTCCTGATGGGATTCCGGCCGACCGCCCTGCCCACGGCGCGGCTTATCGGAAACGCTGAGGAATTTTTTATCGGTCCGCATTGCGGGCCGTTCGCGCTTGTGCGCGATTTATTGGAACTGAAAAATGTCATTCGAAACCCTGGGCCTGTCGCCCGCCATCCTGCGCGCTCTCGCCGAGCAAGGCTACGACGCGCCGACGCCGATCCAAGAGGCGGCCATTCCGCTCGTGCTCGAAGGCCGCGACCTGCTTGCCGGCGCGCAGACCGGCACCGGCAAGACCGCCGCGTTCACCCTGCCGCTGCTGCAGCGCCTGTTCGCCGATGCCGCGCCGGTCAGCGGCAAGCGCCGCCCGCGCGTACTCATCCTCACGCCGACGCGCGAGCTCGCCGCGCAGATCCACGAGAACGTGCGCGCCTACGCCAAGCACCTGCGCGTGTTCGCCACGACGATCTTCGGCGGCGTCGGCATGCAGCCGCAGATCGACGCGCTGCGCCGCGGCGTCGACATCCTCATCGCCACGCCGGGCCGCCTGATCGACCATCTCGAACGGCGCACGGTCGACGTCTCGGGTATCGAGATCCTTGTCCTCGACGAAGCCGACCGCATGCTCGACATGGGCTTCCTGCCGCAGATGAAGCGCGTGTTGAATGCGCTGCCGAAGCAGAACCGGCAGACCCTGCTGTTCTCGGCCACGTTCGCCGACCAGATCAAGGCGCTCGCGCGCGAGTTCATGCGCGATCCGGCCGAAGTGCAGATCGCCGCGCGCAACAGCGTCGTCGCAACGGTGACGCATCGCGTGCATCCGGTTGACGCTTCACGCAAGCGCGACTTGCTGCTGGAATTGCTGAGCCGTGACAGCCGCCGCCAGACTCTTGTATTCGGCCGCACCAAGCACGGCGCCGACAAACTGGCCAAGTTCCTCGACGAGCGCGGCCTGCGCACCGCGGCGATCCACGGCAACAAGAGCCAGGGTGCGCGCACGCGCGCGCTCGCCGATTTCAAGAACGGCAAGATCACCGTGCTCGTCGCCACCGACATCGCCGCGCGCGGTATCGACATCGACCAACTGCCTCTCGTGATCAACTTCGACTTGCCGATGGTCGCCGAGGACTACGTGCATCGCATCGGCCGCACCGGCCGAGCCGGCGCCGAGGGCCTCGCCGTCTCGCTCGTCTCGCACGACGAGGCGCGCCTGTTGCGCGACATCCGCCGCCTGCTCAAGCAGGATATTGCGATCGAGGATGTGGAAGGATTCGAGCCGAGCTCGCCGTTGCGCCTCGACGGCAACGGTGGCGGCGGCCAGCCGAAGCAGAATCAGAACGCGCGCAAGCCGAACCACGCACGCCGCCCGCATGCGCAGGCGCCGAACGGCCAGCACGCGAAGCCGCACGCCGCAGCGAACAAGCAGCGCAACTGGCGCGGTGGCGGGCGCGACGCGCGCAAGGCTTGAATGGCTTGATTCGTCGCGAGCGAGACGTTTCCGCAACCGAAAAGGCCGGGCCGACAAGCCCGGCCTTCTTCATTTGCGGGCGGTGCAACGACGTGTCAGTGCCATCGTTGCGACGCGCGTTGAACCCGTCGGTTGGCCGCAGTACGATGCTTGCAAAGGCCTCTCGGGAGAGAGAAATGGGCAAAATCGCTCTGTCTTTGCTACTGGGGTCAGCCTCGGCTTTTGTCCAGGCCCAGACGATCTATAAGTGCGCGGGCAGCAACGGCTCGGTCATCTATTCGCAAAGCCCTTGCGGCAAGGACGCGCGAATAGTGATGCAAGGCCGTCCCGCAAGCGAAAAGTCGTCGAATGGAGATGAGGGCGGGCCCCCACCGTCAACTCGCAAACCGGATGCCAATATCCAGGCCATCAGCGATTCCGTCGATGACTCGAACTGCCGACGGGATGCGCAACGTCTTGCCGTAGCGCCATCGAACGAGAAAATCGAACAAGCGAATCGACAGATAGCCGAACTCAATTCCCGTGTCTACGTGAACGGCTACGGCCAAACGAATACAGGCAATGCAGCGATAGCCAATCAGCAAGTCGAAGAAGAGATCACTTCACTCAGGCAAGTTATTTCCTCCGAGCAGGCGCGCAACGAAGCCCTCATTGCCGAATCAAAGAAAAGAATGGCCGATGCTCTGGCTGAGTGCGATAGGAAGAAATCGGAACGCGAAGTTCGCGCGAGCAAATAGCGCCCGCGAGTCCAGCCCGTAGACTGACTTACCAAACGTGGCCTATGTATTGCGTGCTGGAACTTGCAACGCGGCAGCGGAAGCTTTGAGTTTCGGCCCGAGGTAATGCGATCCACAGGCTATCAGCCCTGCCTGTACGACGTGGACAGATACCATCGAAAATGTCACTGGCTTCGAGCAGCGCCAGCCGCTGGCGACACTGGCGTCGCGAGCGCGATGCGCGCATGCAAAGCCTCTCTCCGTAGGTGCCCAGCGATTTGCATATGGGCCGGGACAAGATTGGGCTTCACACCCAGTCTACGTACCCGCCATTGATGTAGGCTATGCGAGCAAAAATCGCCGGGGGAAGGGGATATGTCTATCGGTCGTTTAACGCTGATCTCGCTTGTGCTGCTTTTGAGCGCTTGTGCCACCACGCTGACTGAACGCGCATCGCACATTCAGATCATAACTTCCGATGAAGCAAAGCAGTATCAGTTTGTCGCGCAAGTCAGCGCATCATCCAGCTTGACTGGAGTGGCACGCCACACCGGGTACCAAAATGCACTCAACAACGTGCTGGATCAAGCTGCCGCAAAAGGAGCCCAATTTATTGTGCTTGATCCGAATAGCGAACCCTCGTACTGGACGACGAGCGAAGTAGTGAGAGCTACCGCATATAAACGCACTCAATAGGCGTTCTCCGCGACGTATGTGTAACGCACATAACCATCGGCCGGGATGCCCATGCGGCTGGGGAGGCGACGGCCATCTCGGTGGAGGCGGTGGTCGTGGTGGCAGCCATAGCCCTAAAAGCGATGGTGCGAACGTTCATAGCACGCAGCATTTCTTATCAGATATCCGTGGCCATATTGGGCGGATCACTTATGACCGCTATGTAAACCCAAACGCTCGATGTCCGGTGTGCGAGGATCCGGTAATTTTCTACCAATCGGAATACGGCGGGCGGGTATTTTTTAATCCCCCGCTAGGTCCGCCTTGGGAGAAACATGGCTGTACCGATACCCGAAATTCCTCGCCACTTCCTTATTTCGAGACAAAATCACAGCCTCCACTCCGCGATGGATGGAGCCCCATCATTGATCCAACAGCAGAGAGCCTAACTCCTCATCTTTATCGCATCACGGTAAAGGTAGATGGTAGAGAAACTATCCTCTACGTTCGAAAACGTGATGTTCCTCAAGATGTAAACTTGACTTGGCTGATTGATCGAACGTTTGTTGCTATCAAGCATATTACGAATGGTACTTATTGGATTTCCGTACTGAACAAGAATTTCAAGGACTTCCGGGTTCCAGCATTTACTTCTCAAGCATCCGCAAACGCCTGGAACTCGTAGGGCGGGAGGAACCGCGCAAGCGACTTATCCCGCCTTCATAGCCGGCAATAGAAGGCGGGATGTGCTTCGCTTCCCCTGCCCTACCGCTGATTCGACGCTATTTCCAGCGCAGCCACCGACGCCTCGAGCTTCGGCCCAAGATAGCAATGCGATCCGCAGGCCGTCAGCCCCGCCTGCGCAAACGTGGACAAGTACCATTTCGGCGAGCGCGCGATAAAACCGTGCTTGTCGCCATCGAGCGCGTCTTTCGACGTGAACAGTTCGAGAAAGGCCACGCCGGCAAGCATGTCGGCAATGCCGGCGAGTCCGCGATGCAGCTCAGCCGACGGCAGGTAGTGGATGACGTCGGAGCAGACGATCAGATCGAAGTCGTGGCCGAAGCGCAGTTCGGCAAGTTGGCCGAAGCCGACCAGACGCAGGTTGCGCGCGCGGCCGTAGCGTGCAATCGCGTATTCGCTCGAATCGATGCCGAGATAGTCGATGCGCGGACGCAGTTTCCTCAACGGTGCGCGCCACGTACCTTCGCCGCAGCCGACGTCGAGCACGTTGCGCACGCGCTGGCCGAGGTAGTACTCGGCGCCGGCAATCGCCAGCGCCGCTTTGCGTTCCAGCAACGCTGGATTGTTCACCGCATGCTGCGAGTGGCGGTACCAGCGGTCGAAATAGGCACGGTCGTAGATTTTGGTCATTGCGTTTGACTTGGATTCCCTTCTCCCGGTGGGAGAAGGGAAGCAGTCAACGCAACGAGTTGTTGATCTTCGCCAGCGTCTCCGCGCCCGGATTCAACTCTTTTGCACCGAGACGGTTGATCGGCACTTCGGTCGTGTTGAAGTGCTCGTGCAGGTCATGTGCGTCGGGATCGACATAGAGCAGGCCAGTGACGACTTCGCCCTTCGCTTGCGCTGCATGCACGTAGTTCATCGCCTTGACCCGGTCGTGCGCGTTGAAGTCGGCGCTGAGCTTGCGCAGGCGCACGATGCTGCCGTCATGCTGGGTGACGTCGACGATCTCGCCTTCGGCATAGTCGACGGTGATCTCGGCGCGCACGTCGATGAAGTCGAGCCGGTTCACCGCCTCGTTGTGCTCGCGCACGTATTCGTAGCTCTTGGTACTGCCGGCGTGATTGTTGAACGCGACGCAGGGGCTGATCACGTCGATGAAGGCCGCGCCCTTGTGAGTAATCGCGCCCTTGATCAGCGGCACGAGTTGCTTCTTGTCGCCGGAGAAGCCGCGCGCGACATAGGTGGCGCCGAGCTGCATCGCGAGGCCGACCAGGTCGAGCGGGCTGTCGCTGTTGACCACGCCCTTCTTCGATTTCGAACCCTGGTCGGCGGTCGCCGAGAACTGGCCCTTGGTCAGGCCGTAGACGCCATTGTTCTCGACGATGTAGACCATATTGACGCCGCGCCGGATCGCATGCACGAACTGGCCGATACCGATCGAGGCCGAGTCGCCGTCGCCCGACACGCCGAGATAGAGCAGGTCGCGGTTGGCGAGGTTCGCACCGGTCAACACCGAGGGCATGCGCCCGTGCACCGTATTGAAGCCGTGCGACTGGCCGAGGAAATAGTCCGGCGTCTTCGAACTGCAGCCGATGCCGCTGAGCTTGGCGACGCGGTGCGGCTCAATGTCGAGTTCCCAACAGGCCTGGATGATCGAGGCCGAGATCGAGTCGTGGCCGCAGCCCGCGCACAAGGTCGAAATCTTGCCCTCGTAGTCGCGGCGCCTGAAGCCGATCGCGTTGCAGGCGAGCGTCGGGTGATGCAGCTTCGGTTTGGCGATGTAGGTCACGCCACGTTCTCCTTCGCCTTGCTCGGCCGCATTTGCGCCGCGATCGCGCCGGCGATGAAGCGCGCCGTGATCGGCGTGCCGTCGTAGTGCAGGATCGCCGTGAGCCGCGCCGGATCGATGCCGAATTCGTTGATCAACAGCGTGCGCAGCTGGCCGTCGCGATTCTGCTCGACGACGAAGACGCGCTCGTGCTGGCGGATGAATTCGTCGACGCTGTCGGGAAACGGGAACGCACGCACGCGCAGCGTGTCGAGGACGAGGCTCTGTTTGCCTAGCAACTCGATCGCCTCGCTCATCGACGGGCTGGTCGAGCCGTAGTAGATGACGCCGTCATGCGCCTCGCCGCCGGTGCCGCGCAGGATCGGCTGCGGCACGAGCGATTTCGCCGTGTCCCATTTCCGCAGCAGGCGTTCCATGTTGTAGACATAGTCCGGCCCACGCTCGGAGTAACGCGCGTACGGATCGCGCGAGGTGCCGCGCGTGAAGTACGCGCCGCGTTCGGCATGCGTGCCGGGATAGGTGCGATACGGGATGCCGTCGCCGTCGACGTCCTTGTAGCGGCCGAAATCCTTGCCGGCTTCGAGTTCGGCCGCGGTCATCACCTTGCCGCGGTCGTAGTCGCGTGCATCGTTCCAGGCGAACGGCGTGGTCAGGCGCTGGTTCATGCCGATGTCGAGATCGGTCAGCACGAAGATCGGCGTCTGCAGGCGGTCGGCGAGATCGAACGCCTGCGCCGAGAATTCGAAGCACTCATGCGGGTCTTCGGGCAGCAGCAACACGTGCTTGGTATCGCCGTGCGAGGCATAGGCACAGGCGAGCACGTCGGACTGCTGCGTGCGCGTCGGCATGCCGGTCGAAGGACCACCGCGCTGCACGTCGATGATGGTCACCGGAATTTCGGCGAAGTAGGCAAGGCCGATGAATTCGTTCATGAGCGAGATGCCCGGCCCCGCGGTCGTCGTGAACGCGCGCGCGCCGTTCCAGCCCGCACCGACGCACATGCCGATCGAGGCGATCTCGTCCTCGGCCTGCACAATCGCAAAGCGGTTGCGCCCGGTCTCGGGATCGACGCGGTACTTCATGCAGTATTTCTGGAACGCCTCGGCGAGCGACGACGACGGCGTGATCGGATACCAGGCGCAGACCGTGGCGCCGCCATAAACACAGCCGAGCGCGGCGGCGACGTTGCCGTCGACGAAAATCTTGTCGCCGACGTTGTCCGCGCGCTGCACGTGCAGACCGATCGGGTCGAGGTGCTGCGCGGCGTGCTCGCGGCCCAGCTCAAGCGCCTGCACGTTCGAGTCGAGCAGCTTCTCTTTGCCCTTGTATTGCTCGGCGAACAGGCGCTTGATCTCACGCGCGTCGATGTCGAGCAGCACCGACAAGGCGCCGAGATACATGATGTTCTTGAACAGCTGGCGCTGGCGCGCGTCGGCATAGGTGCGGTTGCAGATCGCCGTGAGCGGCATGCCGATGACGTGGATGTCGTCGCGGAACTTCGACGCGGGCAGCGGCCGTGTCGAGTCGTAGAACAGATAGCCGCCCGGTTCGATCTCCTTCAGGTCCGCATCCCAGGTTTGCGGGTTCATCGCGACCATCAAGTCCACGCCGCCGCGCCGGCCGAGCCAGCCGCGCTCGCTGACGCGTACCTCGTACCAGGTCGGTAGGCCCTGGATGTTCGACGGGAAAATATTGCGCGGACTGACCGGCACGCCCATGCGCAGAATCGCGCGCGCGAACAGCTCGTTGGCCGAAGCCGAGCCCGAGCCGTTGACGTTGGCGAACTTGACGACAAAGTCGTTAGTGGCTTCGATGCGCGGGTGTTGCCTGGTTTCGACTTGCGCGTTCACGCCGCCGTCCTCTGCGCCGTGCGCTTGTGGCAACCGGGACCGGCCTGCGTAGTTTCGAGCAGGAACTTGCGCATGTCCCAGGCGCCGGTCGGGCAGCGCTCGGCACAGAGGCCGCAGTGCAAGCAGACGTCCTCGTCCTTGACCATCACCCTGCCCGTCTTCAGCGCGTCGGACACGTACAGCGACTGCGCGAGGTTCAATGCCGGCGCGGTCAAGTGTGTGCGCAGCTCGGCCTCGTCGTCGTTGCCGGTGAAGCTGATGCAGTCCATCGGGCAGATGTCGACGCAGGCATCGCACTCTATGCACGCGTCCTTGGTGAACACGGTCTGCACGTCGCAGTTCAGACAACGCTGCGCCTCGTGGAACGCCGTCCCGGCATCGAAGCCGAGCTCGACTTCCACTTTTATACTTTTGAGCGTCGCGTCCTTGTCGCGCCACGGCACGGCATAGCGCTGATCGTTGGAGATGTCGTTGTCGTAACTCCACTCGTGGATGCCCATCTTCTGCGAGATCAGGGTGACCGCGGGTTCGGGGCGCTCGTGGATGTCTTCGCCGCCGAGCATCTTGTCGATCGATACGGCCGCTTCGTGCCCGTGTGCGACGGCCCAGATGATGTTTTTCGGCCCGAATGCCGCGTCGCCGCCGAAGAACACCTTGGGCAAGGTCGACTGCATCGTCGCCTTGTCGACCTGGGGCAGGCCCCATTCGTCGAAGGCGATGCCGAGATCGCGTTCGATCCACGGAAACGCGTTTTCCTGACCGACTGCGATCAATACGTCGTCGCATTCAAAGAAGCCATCAGGCTCGCCGGTAGCCACGAGTTGGCGACGGCCTTTCGCGTCGCGCTCGGCGCGTACTTTCTCGAAGGTCATGCCGATCAGCTTGCCGTCGCGGTGCTCGAAGGTCTTCGGCACGAGATAGTTGAGGATCGGGATGCCTTCATGCATCGCGTCCTCCTTCTCCCACGGCGAGGCCTTCATCTCCTCGAAGCCCGAACGCACGATCACCTTCACGTCCTCGCCACCGAGGCGGCGCGAGGAGCGGCAGCAGTCCATCGCCGTATTGCCGCCTCCGAGCACGATCACGCGCTTGCCGATGCTTTTGATGTGCTCGAAATAGACCGAGGCGAGCCAGTCGAGGCCGATGTGGATGTTCGCCGCGGCTTCCTTGCGCCCCGGAAGATCCAGATCGCGCCCGCGTGGAGCACCGCTGCCGACAAAGATCGCGTCGAAATTCTGTTTCAACAAATCACGCATCGAATCGATGCGTGCCCCGCCGCGAAATTCGACGCCGAGGTCGAGCACGAAGCCCACTTCTTCGTCGATCACTTCCTCGGGCAGGCGAAAGCGCGGCACCTGCGTGCGCATGAAGCCGCCGCCTTTGCGCTCGGCCTCGAACACGGTGACCTGATAGCCGAGCGGCGCGAGATCGCGCGCGACGGTCAATGCCGACGGCCCTGCACCGACGCAGGCGATGCGCCTGCCGTTTTTCTTCGCGGCCGGTTTCGGCATGCGCGCGCGGACCGCATCGTGATCCTTGTTGTCCGCCGCGACGCGCTTCAGACGGCAGATCGCGACCGGCTCAGCCTTGCCTTCGTTGTTTTGTTCGACACGCCCGCGTCGGCACGCGGGCTCGCACGGGCGATCGCAGGTGCGCCCCAGAATCCCGGGGAAGACATTCGATTTCCAATTGACGAGATAGGCGTCGTCGTGCCGGCCCGCGGCGATCAGTCGGATGTACTCGGGGACCGGGGTATGGGCCGGGCAGGCCCACTGACAATCGACGACTTTGTGGAAATAGTCGGGTACGCGAATATCTGTCGCTTTCACCAACACCCTCCGCGATGCGGTCTAGGCCCGGTCGGGGTTCCGGTTTGCCGCTTGATTCGAGTCTACTCTCGCCCGACAGGACTGCGCAAAGCGCAGCGCCGCATGAACGCATCTTCACGCGACGGAGCTCACAATTTGTTGCGGCGCAACGTAATGCCGACTAGCATAGGGAAAGCCTGCCTTCGTGCAGAGTTTCCCTGAATAATTTTCTGCGCATCGGGATCCCCGGCCCATGACGATGTTTCTGTACCAGCTGCACGAGTTCAACCGCGCCCTGCTCAATCCGCTCGTGACTTTTTCCGAGAGCAGTGCGCGCATGTTTTCCTCGAAGGAGAGCTGGCTGTCGAAGCTGCCCGGCGCAACTCGCGCGGCGGCGAACTACGAATTGCTCTACCGCCTCGGCAAGGACTACGAAAAGCCCGCGTTCAACATTCAATCGGTGCAGGCGCACGACAATGCCGTGCCTATCGTCGAGCAGGTCGCGCTGGCCAAGCCGTTCTGCAACCTGATTCGCTTCAAGCGCTACAGCGACGAGATCGACACGCTGCAGCAGCTGAAGAACGATCCGGCCGTGCTCGTCGTCGCGCCGCTGTCCGGCCACCACGCCACGTTGCTGCGCGATACCGTGCGCACGCTGCTGCAGGACCACAAGGTCTACATCACCGACTGGGTCGACGCACGCATGGTGCCGACCGAGGCCGGCCCGTTCCACCTCGACGACTACGTCGCCTATATCCAGGAATTCATCCGTCACATCGGCGCGAAGGACCTGCACGTGATCTCCGTCTGCCAGCCGACCGTGCCGGTGCTCGCCGCAATTTCGCTGATGGCATCCAGCGGTGAAATCACGCCGCGCACGATGACGATGATGGGCGGCCCGATCGACACGCGCCGCAGCCCGACCAAGGTCAACGACCTCGCCACCACGCAGCCGATCCAGTGGTTCGAGACCAACGTGATCAACCCGGTGCCGCCGAACTACCCGGGCAAGGGCCGCAAGGTCTATCCGGGCTTCCTCCAGCATGCGGGCTTCGTCGCGATGAACCCGAGCCGGCATTTCTCCTCGCATTGGGATTTCTACCAGGACCTGCTGCGCGGCGACCTCGACGACGCCGACGCGCACCGCGAGTTCTACAACGAATACAACGCCGTGCTCGACATGCCGGCCGAGTACTACCTCGACACGGTACGCACCGTGTTCCAGGAACACGCGCTGCCGTGCGGCAACTGGAAGGTCAAGGGCAAGCTGGTCAAGCCAGCCGACATCAAGCGCACCGCGCTGTTCTCGATCGAAGGCGAGCTCGACGACATCTCCGGCACCGGCCAGACCGAAGCCGCGCATGATCTCTGCAAGGGCATCCGCGCTGCTGATCGCAAGCACCTCACCGTGAAGGGCGCCGGACACTACGGCATCTTCTCCGGCCGGCGCTGGCGCGAGAGTGTCTACCCCGAAGTGCGCGCGTTCATCCGCAAGTACGCGTAGAACCTATCTCAAAACTACTGCGCTCGACATTTCGCGCGCCGGCGGTGCTCGGAATCCTCATTTACTACTTGTAAACTCCGGTTCCTGCGCTCCGGCGACGCGCGAACTGTCTTCGCTCGCTACGTTTTGAGATAGGTTCTAGACTTAGTTGCGCAGTGTACGGCTACGCTAGAATGCGGGTTCGCAACAACACGGAGTACGCATGACCAACCCCGTCGTCGCCGAACTGGTCGAACTGCTCGGCCTCGAGCGTCTGGAAGACAACCTGTTCCGCGGCCAGAGCCGCGACATCGGCACGCGCTACGTGTTCGGCGGCCAGGTGCTCGGGCAGGCCTTGTCGGCCGCGCAGCAGACGGTCGAGGACCATCGCGGCGCGCATTCGCTGCACGCCTACTTCCTGCGTGCCGGCGACATCGGCGCGCCGATCGTCTACAACGTCGAGC
>NZ_DASVOK010000419.1:0-2457 GCF_036383415.1 Rudaea sp.
CAAATAGGCGATCAATTGCTCGATATCTCAATCATACTGCCGCACCGGCAGCGCCGCCGCAATGGCGCGCACAACAGACCAACAAATCAAGCGAGGGAGATCAGTCATGCGTATCGGTGTACCGAAAGAGATCAAGAATCACGAGTACCGCGTCGGCCTCATCCCGTCCTCGGTGCAGGAGCTGGTGCATCACGGCCATCAGGTCATGGTTCAGGCCGGGGCCGGCCTCGGTGCGGGCATTCCCGACGCCGACTACATCGCGGCCGGCGCGACGATCGCCGACAGCGCTGATCAGATCTTCGCCGACGCCGACATGATCGTGAAGGTGAAGGAACCGCTAGCTGTCGAGCGCAAGAAACTGCGCAAGGGCCAGATCCTCTTCACTTATCTGCACCTCGCCCCCGACGCGGAACAGACGCGCGACCTGATCGACTCCGGCGCCGTCTGCATCGCCTACGAGACGGTGACCGCAGCGAACGGCTCGCTGCCGCTGCTGACGCCGATGTCCGAAGTCGCGGGCCGTCTCGCCCCGCAGGTCGGCGCGCACTCGCTCGAGAAGGCACAGGGCGGTCGCGGCGTGCTGCTCGGCGGCGTGCCCGGCGTGCCCGCAGCCGAAGTGGTCATTCTCGGTGGCGGCGTCTCCGGCACGCATGCGGCGACGATCGCGGTCGGCATGGGTGCCAAGGTCACCGTGGTCGATCGCTCGGCCGATGCGCTCAAGCGCCTGGCTACGCAATTCGGCACCTCGATCTCGACCGTGTTCTCCACGCGCTCGGCGATCGAGGAACTCGTGCGCCGCGCCGACCTGCTGATCGGCACCGTGCTGATTCCGGGCGCCGCGGCACCGAAGCTGGTGACGCGCGACATGCTGAAAACGATGAAGCCGGGCTCGGTCATCGTCGACGTCGCGATCGACCAGGGTGGCTGCGTCGAAACCTCGCACGCGACCACGCATGCGGAGCCGACCTACGTGGTCGACGGCGTCGTGCATTACTGCGTCGCCAACATGCCGGGCGCGGTCGCGCGCACCTCGACCTTCGCGCTCAACAACGTGACCCTGCCGTTCGCACTCGCCCTGGCCAACAACGGTTGGAAGAAGGCGCTGGCGCAGGACGTCCACCTGCGCAACGGTCTCAACGTCGCCGACGGCAAGGTCACCTGCGAACCGGTCGCCGAGGCGCATGGGCTGCCCTACGTCAAAGCGGAAACCGTGATCGGCCTGTAAGCACCACAAGCACAGTGGCCCGCCCCGCTTGATCGGCGGCGGGCCGACTGCAAGATCTCGCCTAGGCGCCGGCGAAGCGCGCCGCGTGACCGATCCAGCGCGCGATCAGACGCGCAACCAAATCAGGGTGTTCGCGCATGAGGATTTCGCCGGCGCTCTGCACTGCGGGCAGAAGGTGCGCGTCGCGCCCGAGATCGGCGACACGGAACGCCGCTTCACCGGTCTGGCGCGTGCCGAGCACCTCGCCGGGGCCGCGCAGTTCGAGGTCTTTCTCGGCGATGCGGAATCCGTCGTTGGTCTCGCGCAGCACGTCGAGGCGCGCGCGTGCCGTGGCCGACAGCGGCGCCTGGTATAGAAGTACACAACTGGATTTCGCGCTGCCACGGCCGACGCGGCCGCGCAACTGGTGCAGTTGCGCCAGGCCCAGCCGCTCGGCGTTCTCTATCACCATGAGGCTCGCATTCGGCACGTCGACGCCGACCTCGATCACCGTGGTCGCGACGAGCAGCGAAATCTCGCCACGCTTGAACGCATCCATCGCCGCCTGTTTCTCCGCCGGCTTCATGCGCCCGTGGACGAGACCGATGCGCATGCCGGGCAGCGCTGCGGTCAACTCGGCATGCGCCACTTCGGCGGCTTGAGCCTCGAGAACCTCGGATTCCTCGATCACGGTGCAGACCCAGTACGCCTGCCTGCCCTCGGCGCAGGCAACGCGAATGCGCTCGACGACTTCGCTGCGGCGCGTGCCGTTGAGCACCACGGTCGCCACGGGCGCGCGGCCTGGCGGCAACTCGTCGATGATCGATACGTCGAGATCGGCGTAGGCAGTCATCGCCAGCGTGCGCGGGATCGGCGTCGCAGTCAGCACGAGCTGATGCGGAATCTCATCGCCAGCGCGACCCTTGTCCCTCAGCGCCAACCGCTGATCGACACCGAAACGATGCTGCTCGTCGATGATGACGAGACCGAGGCGGTCGAACTCGACGCCCTCCTGCATCAGCGCATGCGTGCCGATCGCGATCTGCGCCGCGCCGCGCAAGCTGGCGAGTGCAGTGTTGCGCTGCTTGCCCTTGAGCTTGCCGGCAAGCCAGACGACCTCGATGCCTAGTGGAGAAATCCATTTGTGGAAATTGATAAAATGTTGCTCAGCGAGCAGCTCGGTCGGCGCCATCAGCGCAGCCTGCCTGCCCGCTTCGACCGCGGCCAGCGCAGCCAACGCGGCGACGACGGTC
>NZ_DASVOK010000420.1:0-7147 GCF_036383415.1 Rudaea sp.
CCCAAAGCCTTGATCGCGTCGACATAGGCCTGGTAGTAGCGCTCGCCGTCCGGCGTGGTCAGCGCGCCTTCGCCGAGCATGTCGTAGGAATAACGGTAGGCGCGGTTTCCTTCTCCTGGGCGCGGTCGAGGCCTTCCTTGATCGTGCGGCCCATGACGAACTGATGGCCCATGATGCGCATCGCCTGGCGTACGGCGAGGCGGATCACCGGCTCGCCCGCACGGCCGACGAGGCGCTTCAGGGCGCCGGAGAAATTACGTTGGGTTTCGTCGGCCAGTTCAATGAACTTGCCGGTCAGCATCAGGCCCCAGGTGCCGGCGTTGACGAACAGCGAATCGCTCTTGCCGAGGTGCGACTCCCAGTTCGCTTCGCCGAGCTTGTCGGAGATCAGCTTGTCGGCCGTGTCCTTGTCCGGGATGCGCAGCAGCGCTTCGGCCACGCACATCAGCAGCACGCCTTCCTCGCTCGACAGGTCGTACTGGCGCATGAACGCTTCGACCGCCGACGCGTCCTGCGCCTTGGCGCGCACGCGGGCGACGAGCTCGGTGGCGCGCGCGAGGACGAGATCGCGCTCGGCGTCGGGCAGCGCGGCCTGGCCGAGCAGTTCGTTCATCGCTTCGGTTTCGTCGCGGCAATAGGCCGCCGTCATCAACGCATGTGCCGCGTCGGGCGCGGGAGGGAGTTCGGGGCTGAGGATTTCGCTCACGGGCGCATCGCAAGGGCAGGTGCAAGGCCGCACATTCTAGCAGCGCGCGACAACCCGGGAAGGCGCGATCGGGTACCACTTCAGCGCAATCGGGCACCGCCGCCCGTTGTGCGCCCGCCCTTGCCCGCCGCGGACAGGCTTGCCATCCTCCACCTGGGACGGAGGGCGTCGTCATTCGCAGCAAACAGAAAGCCACTTCACTCGTGATCGCGCACCTGGCCGGCGTTTCGCAGCCGACGGTGTCGCGCGCGCTGCGCGGCAGCAGCATGGTCAACGAACTGACCCGGCGGCGCATCCTCAAGATCGCGAACGAGCTCAACTACAAGGTCGACAAGCATGCCTCGAGCCTGCGCAGCCAGCAGAGCGGCACGCTCGCGCTGCTGTTCTTCGAAGACCCGGCGCCGGACGATTCGCTGATCAACCCGTTCTTCGTCTCGATGCTCGCCTCGATCACGCGCGCCTGTGCGCGCTGCGGCTACGATCTTCTGATCTCGTTCCAGCAGCCGAACAACCACGACTGGCAGGCCAGCTACGAGGAATCGAAGAAGGCCGACGGCATCATCCTGCTCGGTTACGGCGACTACCTCGACTACCGCGAACGACTCAAGTTCATGGTCGAGCGCGGCACGCATTTCGTGCGCTGGGGCGCGGTCGCGCCCGACCAGCCCGAAGTCTCGGTCGGCTGCGACAATTTCCAGGGCGGTCGCGACATCGTGCGCCATCTGATCGAGCGCGGCGCGAAGCGCATCGCGTTTCTCGGCGACGCGAGCGAATCCTCGCCCGAATTCCTCGAACGCCATCGTGGTTACCGTGCCGCGATCGAAGAAGGCGGCGGCAAGGTCGATGCCAAGCTCCAGGTCGGTGCGATCTCGTCGGAGCAGTCGGGTCTCGATGCGGCATCGACGCTGTTCGAGCGCAAGGCGAAGTTCGACGCGATCTTCGCCGCGAGCGACCTGATCGCGATCGGCGCGATCAAGACGTTGCGCGAGCGCGGCCTGCGCGTGCCCGAGGACGTGCTTGTCGCCGGCTTCGACGATATTCCGCTTGCCGGCTTCGTCGATCCCGCCTTGACCACCGTGCAGCAGGACACCAAGCGCGCGGGCGTCGTCCTTGTCGACACGCTGCTCAAGCTGATCCGCGACGAGCCGGTGGAGAACCAGGTGATTCCGGTGTCGCTCGTGCTGCGTGGGTCGACGCAGCGCTGAGCTTGTTGCGGCGCCGATGAATTCGTATGCAATGACTTCCTTGTGCGATTGCGCATCACTACGCTTGGCTGTTCTCACGGGAGAGGGAAGCCATGCGCAAGATGTTTTTTTTCGCCGCCACTGCAAGCGTGGCACTGGGCCTCGCCGCCGCTCTGAGCAGTTGCGCAACGCCGCGCCCTGACGCCAAGGCGACCAGGCCGGCCCCAACGAACTGCCCGCCAGCACCGTACAAGGAAACGCTGTTTCTGCGCGGCGCCATGAACGACGGTACCCCGCGCGAGGATTACGCGTTCCAGTGGCGTTGTAATGCTTATTTCCTCAACGTCGATTTGAAAGGCGAGCAGAAATTCCGCATCGTCGACGCCGCGCTTGGTGGCGGCATCGCGTTTGGCGGACCCGGCCCGACGCCGACGTTGCTGCACACCAGCGAGTCGTTCACATTGAGCGGAGGCGAGCGTGCGGGCGTGGGTGAACTGAAGTACGCCTTCGCTGGTCCGGCCACGATCAAGCTCGATTTCGGCGCTCGCGCGACGGGCAAGCCGACGCTCACGATCGGGCCGAAGAGCTTCGTCGACGTCGACGAAAAACCGATCGATGATCCGGTCGCGCGCAGCGTGAAGTTCGATTCGCGCGATCTCATGTACAAGTTCCCGTTCGGCGCGGTCAAGGCCGGCGAAGAAGTCCAGTTCAATCTGGCCGCGCAGCCTGGTATCGCGAACCTGACCCTGGTGGTCGAGAAGCGCCGCCTCGAAGGCTGGCAGGAGGTGCTCGAGTATTCCGAGATCGCGCGCGTGCCGCTGACCAGCGGCAAATACACCGATGCCGCGGGCAAGCCCGGTGACTACTGGACCGGCCGCTATCGCTTCGATGCGATCGGCGTCTACGCCTACTACTTCGAATTCGAAGCCGGCAGGCGCAAGTACCTGTACACGAACAACGCCGATCCGATTCCGTTCACGCGCGAGGTCGGCTCGCAAGGACTGGGCGCGGTGGTCAATCCGCCGTCGGAGTCGGCGCGCATCCGTCGCTTTCGCCAGACCGTCTACCGCGCCGACTACAAGGTGCCCGACTGGGCGCGCGACGCGGTGTACTACTACATTTTCCCAGACCGTTTCCGCAACGGCGATCCTTCAAACGATCCAAAGCCCGGCGTTGACAAATTCCACGAGGGCACGGTCGAGTTCCACAAGAACTGGCTCGACAAGCCGTGGATTCCGCATTCGGGCGACGGTTCCGACGATGCTTACAGCAACGACTTCTTCGGTGGCGACCTGAAGGGCATCACCGACAAGCTCGACTACATCAAGTCGGTCGGTGCGAATACGCTGTACATCAATCCGATCTTCCGCGCATCGAGCAACCACAAGTACGACACCGCGGACTACCGGCAGATCGATCCGCATTTCGGCACGACGGCCGAATTCGAGAAACTCAATCGCGAGGCGGCGAAGCGTGGGATTCGCGTTGTTCTCGATACCTCGCTCAACCACGTCGGCCGCGACTCGATCTATTTCAACCGCTACGGCAATTTCCCCGAGGTCGGCGCGTTCGATCGCGACAAGATCCATCCGCAATCGAAGTACTATCCTTGGTTCACGTTCTATCCGAGCGAGAAGAATCCCGACCTGCAGTACAAGGGCTGGGCCGGCATTGCCGACCTGCCCGAACTCGACAAGTCGCAGCGCTCGCTGCGCGACTATTTCTATGGCGGCAAGGACGCGGTGATGCAGCGCTGGCTCGGCAAGGGCCTGTCAGGCTGGCGCATGGACGTGGCGCCGTGGGTGCCCGACGATTTCTGGCGCGAGTGGCGCACAGCCGTAAAGACGGCCAAACCGGACGCGGTGACGGTGGCGGAATCGTTCTTTGATTCCTCGAAGTTCTTCCTCGGCGACGAATTCGACTCGACGATGAACTACATCTTCCGCAGCACCGTTGTCGCCTACGCGAACGGCGCGAAGGCGAAGGATGTGTGGCGCAACGTCGAACTGATGCGCGAGAACTATCCGCCGCAGGCGTTCTCCGCGCTGATGAACCTGATCGACTCGCACGACTCGGCGCGAGCGCTGTACGACTTCGGTTGGAAGGACGAGCACGCCGACGCTGCGACCGTCGCGCTCGCCAAGCAGCGCCTGCGCCTCGCCGCATTCCTGCAGATGACGATGCCCGGCGCGCCGGCGATCTACTACGGCGACGAGGTCGGTGTGACCGGCGGCGACGATCCGTTCGATCGCGGCACGTATCCGTGGCCCGATCTCGGCGGCAAACCCGACGAAGCGATGCTCGCCGACTACAGAAAGCTGACCAAACTGCGCCACGACCATCCCGTGCTGCGTCACGGCTCGCTCGAAGCGCCCGGCTATCTCGACGATCACGTCGTCGTCGTGTTCCGCCACGACGAGGGTCAATGGGCGATCGTCGCGACGAACAACGACAGCACGACGCGTACGGTCAAGCTGCATCTGCCCGGCCCGATCGCGACGAGCACGTTCACCGATGCGCTGACCGGCGCGAACCTTGCCGCAGCCGCCGACGGCACGCTCGAACTCGGCGTGCCCGCGATGTACGGCAGCGTACTGCTCGCGCACGGCACGGCGCAGCCGAACGTGCATGTCCTTCCGCAGAAATTGGCGATGAAGGAACTTGGCCGCGAGCGCACGATCCGCGTCTACCTGCCGCCGGGCTATGAGAAATCGAACAAGCGCTATCCAGTGCTGTATATGCACGACGGCCAGAACCTGTTCGATGCGGCGACCTCGTATTCGGGCGAGTGGGGCGTCGACGAAACGCTCAACGAGCTGGCGAAGACCAAAGGTCTCGAACTGATCGTCGTCGGCGTCGACAACGGCGGTGCCGATCGCATCCACGAGCTCAACGCCTGGGACAACGAGAAGTTCGGCAAGGGCGAAGGCAGGCAATACATGGATTTCCTCGTCGGCACGGTCAAGCCCTACGTCGACAAGCACTACCGCAGCAAGCCTGACCGCGCGAATACCGCGGTGATGGGCTCGTCGATGGGCGGCCTGATCTCGCAATACGCGATCGAGCAGTATCCGCAGGTGTTTTCCAGGGCCGGCATCTTCTCGCCGGCGTACTGGCTCGCCGCGCCGGCCGTGTTCGATTTCGCCAAGGCGCAGCCGCCGCGCAAGGACGCGAAGCTGTACTTCTATGCCGGCGGAAAGGAGGGCGACTCGATGCTGCCCGACATGCAGCGCATGGTCGATCTGCTGCGTGCGGACGGACATCCGCAGAGCAGGCTCGACGTCGTCGTCGACCCCAAGGCGAAGCACCACGAGTTCGCCTGGCGTGCGCAGTTCGCGCGCGCGGTGCTATGGTTGTTCGACCGCAACGGATAGTTCGCTTCGAACGACGGGTTTCGCCTAATGCAGACGCTGGACAAGGTCGCGGTGTTCAATCCGCGGCCGCAGATCGAACGCGTGCGCCTGCTCAACGGCCGGTTCTGTCATGTGATCGACGACGCGCTGCTCGATCCGGATGCGCTCGTGCAGCTCGCGGTGACGAATCGCATGGCGTTCAATCCGGTCAATTTCAGTGCGTATCCGGGCAATTATCTGGAAATGCCCGCAGCGGTCGCGGTGCGTTTGGATGGTTTCTTTGCCGAACACGTGCGCCGCGAATTCGATGCGCGACGTACGCTCGACGTGCGCTGTCGTTTGTCGATGGTAACGCTGCCGCCGTCGGCGTTGCGGCCGTTCCAGGCGATCTGTCACACCGATGGACAGCATCTCGACCCGCGCCGGCACAGCATCCAGGCTTCGGTGCTGTATCTGTTCAAGGATGAAAGCCTCGGTGGAACGAGCTTTTACGAGCCTGCGCGTTCCGCGGAAGAAACCGCGTTGCTGTTTCGCGATGCGAACACGCTGCAGGCGGCGGCGTTCACGCAGAAATACGGCATCGCGCAAAATTACCTCTGCGCGTCGAACGACTGGTTCACCCAGGTCGGTCGCGTCGCCGCGAAATGGAACCGCATCGTCTTCTACGATGGCAGCATGCTGCACTCCGGAGACATTTTCGCGCCGGAGAAGTTGAGCGACGATCCGCTCACAGGTCGCCTCACCCTCAACGGTTTTTTCACCAGCCGGCGCAACGCGGCCTAGCCGCGCGTGCCGAGCAGCGTGCGAACGGTCTGCTCGACCAGCGTCTGCATCAGCGCCTCGACGGCCTTCGCGTTGCGGTTGCGCGCCGACAGCGCGTCGAATGTGTCGAAGCTCGTCAGCACGTACAGCAAGTCGACGAGATCGGCGTTGGCTTTGCCTGCGCCCGGTGCCAGACGTTCGACGAGCACGCCCAGGATGTGGCGACGGCGTTCGGTGCGGCGCTGCAGGCTTGCGGCGATGTCCTCGTCGATTTTTATCACCGCCTGAAACGCCGGCATCATCGTTTTGTGCCGCGTCCAGAAGCCGCAGAACACGCTGACGAAACGGCGCAAGGCGGCGTGCGGGTCAGGCTCGATGAATATCGACGGCAGGGCAGCGATCAGGCCGCCGCGCTCGGCGATGTCGTCGAACACGGCCTCGAGCAGGCCGAGCTTCGATTCGAACTGGTTGTACACGGTCAAGCGCGTGACGCCGGCCTGGCGCGCGACGCCGTCGACCGAAAACGCCGGAAGATCCGGCCCGCCGATGAACAAGGTACGCGCGGCATCGATGATGCGCGTGCGTGTCGCGTCCGCGGCCTGCGCGCGCGCCGCGCTGCGATAAGGCCGGCGGGTTTCGGCCGGCGCGGACGGCTTGCCGGTCTTGCGCGACTTGACATTCATGATTTGGATGTACAGTATGTATATCGAAATTACAACCGGGAAGCCACCATGTTCAACATCGATCTCATTGTGCTGGCTCGCGCCGTTCATGTCATCGCCGGCGTGGCCTGGGCCGGAGCGACTTTCATGCTCGCCTCGGTGATCATGCCGATCGCCGTGCGCCACGGTGCCGAAGGTGCGGGACACTGGATGGGACTCGTCGCGCGCCGCGCGGGCATGTCTTCGATGGTCGCCGCGCTGCTGACCGTGCTGTCCGGTATCTACCTGTTCGTGGCCCTGCACTCGCACGACGCGTCCACGAGCGGCTTCGTCCTCAAGACCGGCGCGCTCGCGGCGATTCTGTCGATCGGGGTCGGCATCCTTCTCGGTCGGCCGGCCGGGATCGAGCTCGGACGTCTGCAGCAGACGCTCGCGTCGGACGCGGCGCCGGATGAGAACACGCTGCGCCGTGTCGACGTG
>NZ_DASVOK010000421.1:0-8057 GCF_036383415.1 Rudaea sp.
GGCAGGCACGCAAGGCCGACACCGAAGCATTGCTCGCACGTTCCGCGCAGGCGTTCCTGACCAGCATTTTCGAGGCCTCCTCTCCCGACAGCGCCGCGGGACAACGCGTGACCGCGCGCGAACTGCTCGATCGCGGCAGCGAGCGCATCGACAACGAGCTGAAGGACCAGCCACGACTGCGCGGCGAGATGTCGCTGACCCTGGGCTCGCTGTACGCGCAGTTGGGCCAGTATCCGCAGGCCACGCGACTGCTGCAGGGCGCGCTCGCCACGTTCGACGAGGCGCCGGCGAGCCGGCTCCGCGCCGAGACCGAGTTGGCTGGCGTCGACCTTGCGCAGAGCCGGCTCGACGATGCGGAACGCAGGCTCGCATTCGTGCTTATCCGCGACCCGGATCCGGCCCTGCGCTCGCGCGCGCTGGTCGTGCGCGCCCAGGTGCATGAAAAGCGCGGCCGTTTCGACGAAGCGCTCGCCGATGCACGCGCCGCATTCGGCCTGGATGCCAGCCGCGGCGAAGCCGGCATCGCCGACCAGGCCCGCGACCGGCAGACCGAGGCGCTGGTGCTTGCCCGTCGTGGCCGCTTCGATCAGGCGGCGACGACGTTCGAACAGGCGATCGCCAGCGCGCGCAAGTTCTACGGCGACGACGACACCCGAGTGGCGCAGATGCGCAACGACTACGCGGTTGCCCTGTTCGAGAAAGGGCGCACGAAGGAAGCCGAGGCGGAATTGCAGCGCGTGCTGGAAATCCGACGCAAGCGGCTCGGCAACGAGCACCCCGCCGTCGCGGAGACCTTGCAGGTGCTCGGCGCAGCGCAGCGCGGACAGGACCACCTCGACGAGAGCCAGGCCTCGCTTGAGGAAGCATTGCGCATCCAGCGCAAAGCCTTCGGCGAACAGCACGCCGATGTCGCCAACACGCTCAATTCGCTCGGCATGCTCGCCAACGCACGCAAGCAGATTTCGGAAGCGGAGCGGCAATTCCGCGAAGCGCTTTCGATCTACAAGCAGATCGGTCTCGACGATACCGCTCCTGCCGCGACAACCGCCAACAATCTCGCCAGCGTGCTCCTGCAGACCGGGCGCTACGCCGAGGCGGAACCGCTGATGCAGCACGCGCTGGAACTGCATTTGAAGATGCTCGGCGAACAGCATCCGATGGTCATGAGCGACCTGAACTCGCTGGCCCAGCTGGAAATCCGGCGCGACCGCGGCGACCAGGCGATCGGCTATGCGCAGCGCGCGGTGCGTATCGCCGACTCTCCGCCCAATCCACCGTTGATCGGAGCCTACGTGCATCTGTCGTATGCCGTCATCCTCAATCGTGCGGGCAAGCCGAGCGAGGCGCTGCGGGAGGCGGATGGCGCCATCGCCACATTGGAAAAGCTCAACCCGCAGGATCCACGCATGGCCACGGCATGGGCTGCCCGCGCCTATGCGCTGCTCGGCCTGCATCGTGCCGACGAGGCCCAGACGCTGGCCACGCGCGCGCTCGAGAAACGCCTGCAGACGGCGCCGAACGACGATGCCGGCCTGGCTCAGCTGCGTACGTTGCTGGCACGCATTGCCGACGCGCGGAACCAACCCGCCGTGGCACAGCGCGAACGCAAGACCGCACACGATCTGCTCGCCCGCGTTGCCGTACCGGACCCCGACATGCTGCGCGAAATCGACCGGCGCTAGCGCAAGCGCCTGCCAAGGTGCCCGCGACACTCAAGCCGCAATGTTGTACGCGCGCTCGGCTATGATGCCGGCATGCCCGGGAACTCCGCCGACTCGACCATCAGCCTCGCCCTGCAGGGCGGCGGCGCGCACGGTGCGTTCACCTGGGGCGTGCTCGACTATTTGCTGGAAGAAGGATCGCTGGATTTCGACGGCATCAGCGCGACCTCGAGCGGCGCGATGAATGCCTGCGCGCTGACCCAGGGCTGGCTCGATGGCAAACGCGATGGCGCGCGTCAAATGCTGACCAATCTGTGGGAGGCAATCGGCGCGCAGGCGAGTCTGATGCGCTGGGCGTTCGCCTCGCCGGCGGGCGCGGCGACCGAGCGCATCCTGCTTGGCCTGACGCGTTACTTCACGCCACAGGAGATGAATCCGCTCGGCATCAATCCGGTCAAGAACATCGCCGCGTCGCTGTTCGACTTCGACAAGATCCGCAAGAAGTCGCCGTTCAAGCTGTTCATCGCGGCGACGCGCGTTCGCGACGGGCGCCTGAAGCTGTTCGACAACACCGAACTGACCCTGGATGCGTTGATCGCCAGCACCTGCCTGCCGCAGTTGTTCGCGCCGGTCGAGATCGACGGCGAGGCGTATTGGGACGGCGGCTACGCCGGCAATCCGGCGATCGAACCGCTGGTCTACCGCTGCAACGCCGAGACGATCGCCTGCGTGCTCGTGCAGCCGATCGAACGCGGGCAACCGCCGGCGACCGCGCGCGAGATCGGCGAGCGCATTACCGAGCTGTCGTTCTCGACCACGTTCATCCGCGAACTGGAAACGCTGCAGACCGCGCAGAACATGCTGGCGAAGAATTTTCCACTGACTCCGCTCGGCCAGCGCCTGAAGAAGATCGATATCCAGATCCTCGAACCGGGCGAATCGCTGGACAGCTACAGCGCGAAGACGCGGCTCACTGCGCGCATGGATTTCCTGCGCGACTTGCGCGATCTCGGTCGCGAGCGCGCGCAGGCGTGGCTGGAGAAACACCGGACCTGAGAGTGCCGGTGCGTCCGTTCTTCCGTCGAGAGAAGGGAATCAAATACTCAGTGCGCGTGCGCGGAATCGTGCGCGTGGTCGTGGTCGTCATGCGCGTGCCGCCCGCAGTCCTCGTGCGCGCAGTCGCGCCGCTCGATCTGCACGGTCGCATGCACGATCTGGAACCTCTCGCGCAGGATCGTCTGTACCTGGACAAGCGCGGTTTGCGCATCGGCTTCCTCGGCCAGACGTGCATGCAGGGTCGCGAGGCGGCGACCGCCGGCAAGCTGCCAGACATGCACATGATGCACATCGACGATGCCCTCGCCCTGCTTCGCGGCGAGCGCGACCTGCGCCGTGTCGACGCCGTCGGGCGTGCCTTCGAGCAGGATGTGCGCCGAGCGCTTGAGCAGCTTCCACGCGCTGTTGAGGATCAGCAGCGAGACCAGAATCGAGAACGCCGGGTCGGCCCACAACCAACCCTGCCAGCGGATCAGCAGCGCCGCGGTGACCGCGCCGACCGAACCGAGCAGGTCGCCGAGCACATGCAGACGCGCACCGGCCGCGTTGAGATCGTCGTGATCGTGACCGCCGAGCACCCGCAGTACGAACAGGTTCACCAGAAGGCCCACTACGGCGATGATCAGCATCGTGCCGGACAGGATCGGCTCCGGTCTCGCGAAACGCCCGATCGCCTCGATCACGATCCATGCGACGAGCACGAATTGGAACAGCGCATTCGTGTAGCCGACAAGTACCTCGAGCCGCGCGTAGCCGAAGCTGCGCTTGTCGTCCGCCGGTCGCCGCGCGAAGTAGGCGCCGAGAAAGGCGAGCAGCAGAGCGAACGCATCGACGAACATGTGCCCCGCGTCCGCAAGCAGGGCGAGCGAACCCGAGATCCAGCCGCCGGCGGCCTCGACGACGAGCGTGATCGAAGTCAGCACGAACGCCCACAGCAGGCGCCGCTCGCTCGTAGTCGCGTGATCGTGGTCGTGGTGATGGTCGGGTGCAGTCATGCTTCGCTCGTATGCGATTCGCGTGGGCGATGGTGATTTCGGAATGTTAGGTGCTCGGTGCAGCGTTACACAATCGCACTGTATCCGTGCGTTCGCCCTTGAACGCGAAAACCAGGAAGCGGCTATGCTGGCCGCGCTTCTTCAATTCGCCCGATTCGGCGGGCAACACGCGCCGAACAGATGGGTCAGGCGCAGGTTGAGGATATGCGCGAGAGCGACGCAGCAGCCACCGAGCGTGACCAGCACCGCGTGCAGCACGGGTGATTCCCCGCTGTCGAACAGCCAGGCTCCGGTCCAGAGCAACGCGATGCCGACACCGGCGACCCACAGCGCGCTGACCACGCGATGACGACGATAACCACGAACGAGCGAGCCCAGCGCAAGCGTGCTCGCGAACGCGATGAAGATGCGCTCGAAGCGGTGATCGCTCAAGAAACCCAGGCCGAGCGCCGGCAATACCGTGAGCACAAACGGCAACGCCGCACAGTGAACCGCGCACAGGAACGACGCGACTGCGCCGAGGCGATCGGCCGCGTGCGCCAGCGCGTCATGCGCCTGACCGTTGCCGAACTGTTGAGCGGAGGGATTGGCCATGGCTAAGTTATAACATAACGGTCTGGATAGGCGAATCCTGCGCCGCGACAGGAGGGGGGATCGAACAGATATCGCTGGAACATGACTTTTGGCAGGTATGCACGGCCCGCATGTGTTACATTATATCATTACATTCTAGATCTCCCGCAATCTCCCACGACAAGCAATGAACAAGACCCTGCTCACGCTCGCCATCGCCCTTGCACAATCCGCCGCACCGTTCGCCCGCGCCACCGACGCGCCCGCCGCAGCACCGACAGCGACTCCAGATGCGGCCGCCACGGATCCCGCCGACAAGGCGACCACGTTGCAGGCGGTCGAGGTCAACGCCCAGCTCGACCGCGCGCGCAACCAGTTGTCACCCAGCATCGGCGCGAGCCAGTACGTGATCGACTCCGAGGCGATCGAGCGCCTGCCGCTCGGCGACGCGACGCCGCTCAACCAGATCCTGCTGCAGGCGCCCGGTGTCGTGCAGGATTCGTACGGCCAACTGCACATCCGCGGCGACCACGGCGACGTGCAGTACCGCATCAATGGCGTGATCATCCCCGAAAGCATCGAAGGCTTCGGCCAGGCGCTCGATCCGGACATCATCGAGCGCGTGCAGTTGCTGACCGGTGCGCTGCCCGCGCAGTACGGCTATCGCACCGCGGGCGTGGTCGAGATCACAACCGAAAGCGGCGCGCACCGCCACCACGACGCCGATGGTGACGACGACGAGGACAAGGATTCCGGCGGCAAGATCGATCTGCTCACCGGTTCGTTCGGTACTTCCCAGACCGAACTCTCGCTGCACGGCAGCGGCGACCGCTGGAGCTACTTCGCCACATTCGAATACACGCAGAACGACGTCGGCATCGAGAACCCGACGCCCGCGTACAACTCGATCCACGACCGCACTCATCAAGCCAAGGGTTTCGGCTATTTCTCCTACCTGTTGAACGACGACACGCGCCTGTCCTTCATGGCCGGCGTGACCAACAACCGTTTCCAGATCCCGAACAATCCGAACCAGCAGCCGTCCTTCGCCCTCGCCGGCGTAGACACGTTCGACTCGGCGCGGCTCGACGAGCGCCAGCGCGAAGTCACGCGTTTCGGCGTCGTCTCGCTGCAAGGGCACTTCAGCGGCACCGACTACCAGGTCTCGCTCGGCCAGCGCTACACCGGGGTCGACTATCGACCTGATCCGGTCGGTGACCTCGTCTTCAATGGCGTTGCCGGCACGATCCACCGCGCCAACCGTGCGAGCACGCTGCAGGCGGATTTTTCCATGCCCTTCGCCGATGGCGCGCACACGCTGCGTTACGGCCTCTACGCGAGCAGCGAACGGCCGGTCAGCGACTCGACCTCGCTCGTGTTTCCGGCCGATGCCGACGGCAACCAGACCGGCGATGTGCCGATCACGATCGTCGACAACTCGCAGCGCATCAACGCAAAGACCTATGGCCTGTACCTGCAGGACCAATGGAACATCGGCGACAAACTCACGCTCAACTACGGCCTGCGCGCCGACAAGGTCGATGCCTACGTCAGCGAAGGCCAGATCAGCCCGCGCATCGGCTTCGTCTACCAGTTCAGCGACGCGACCGCACTGCACGCCGGCTATGCGCGTTATTTCACCCCGCCGCCGACCGAACTGATCTCGCTGACCGACATCGCCCTATTCCAGGGTACGACCAATCAGCTGCCGAGCAACGTCAACGCCGAGACGCGTTCGGAGCGCTCACACTATTTCGACGTCGGCGTGACGCACAAGCTCGACGCGCACTGGACGCTCGGTCTCGACGCCTACTACCGCAAGGTGCGCAACCTGCTCGACGAGGGCCAGTTCGGCGCCGCGCTGATCTTCTCGCCTTTCAACTACGACCGCGGTCGCATCCGCGGCGTGGAGTTCACCGCCAACTACACGAACGGCAACCTGAGCGGCTACTTCAACCTGTCATCGAGTCGCGCGATGGGCCGCGAGGTCGTCACCGGCCAGTACAACTTCGATCAGGACGAGCTCGACTACATCGCCTCGCACTGGGTGCATCTCGACCACGATCAACGCCTGACCGGATCGGGTGGCATCAGCTATGACTGGAACGGGCTCAAGCTCGGCGCCGATTTCCTCTACGGCTCGGGTCTGCGCCGCGACTTCGCCAACACTGCGCACTTGCCGAGATACTGGCAGGTCAACCTCTCCGCCGCGCGTGATTTCGACCTTCCCGCGATCGGAAAGACCAACGTGCGCCTCGCTGTGATCAATGCGACCGACGAGGTCTACCAGCTGCGCGACGGTTCCGGCATCGGTGTCGGCGCGCCGCAGTACGGGCCACGGGCGGGCGCCTTCCTGGGGCTGTCGAAGTCGTTCTGATCCCGCGGCGATTTCGCAGGGGCTCGATCAACGAGCCCCTGCCGACCAAGCTCTTACGCGGCCGCGCAGCGCTTGCACACGCCGTGCACTTCCAGCGTCTGCGCGCGCGTGCGGAAGCCGAGCGCCTTGGCCTGCTCGGTGAGCAGCTTGGCGACGCGCTCGTCGCAGATTTCGGTTGCCGATTCGCACTCGTCGCAGATCAGGAACGGAACATGATGCACGACGCTCGGGTGATGGCAGCCCACGTAGGCATTGATCGACTGCAGCTTGTGGATGAAGCCGTTCTCGATGAGGAAGTCGAGCGCGCGGTAGACGGTCGGCGGCGCGGCGTTGCCGCGGTCGTCCTTGAGCCGGTCGAGTAGGTCGTAGGCCTTGACCGGCTTTTCCGCGCTCGCGATCAGGTCGAGCACCTGCTGGCGGATCTCGGTCAGGCGCAGGCCGCGCATCTCGCACGCAGCCGTCACCTCGCGCACGAAGGCGTGGGCGTCATGGCGGTGATGATGCGCGCTGGCGGGTTTGGCGGACATGGGCGGTGCGGATTCTGCTTTCACGATCATAGCACTCGTGAAATGGGGTCGTTGGCGCGATGCGGCAAGGGCTAAAGCGGAGCGCCGCAGTGGCGGCAATACTTGTCGCCGGCCGTAATCGGCTTGCCGCAGGCGCGACACGGCGGTTTCGGCACAGCCTTCGGCAACAGCAGCGAAATGCCCCAGCCGATCGGCCCGAGCGCGAGGCCGAGCAGGGTGTCGCGCACGACCGCGTTCTTGTATTTGCCGATCAACGCGCCGACCAGCGCGCTGACCACGGTGAAGCCGATCAGCCAGTACCACAGCGTCGGATCGGTGAGCATCGCGTAGCAGGCATCGAGCGCCTGCATCTGTTCATCGGGATCGGCCGACTGCAACGCCTGCGTCAGCGTGGCGACATCGCAGCCCGATGGCAGCGCCACGTTCGCCTCACGCGCCCGCGCGCGCGATCGCGTCGTCGATGCGCGCGAGCGCGCGATCGCGGCCGACGAGATAAACCGTGTGATCGATCGACGGCGACACCTGCGTGCCGGTCATCGCCACGCGCAGCGGCTGCGCGACCTTGCCCATGCCCTCGCCGATCGCGGCGGCGGCATCCTGGATCGCCTTGTGTACGTTCTCGACATTCCAGTCGGCAAGGCTCGCCAGTTGCGCATGCACGGCCTGCAGCGCGGGCACGGCGGTCGCAGCCTTCAGGTGCTTGGCCACGGCCGCATTGTCCCAGGACACGATCGGGCCGTACCAGATGCTCGCCTTCTCGGCCATCTCGCGCAGCGTCTGCGCGCGCTCGCGCAACGCGACGATTACGTCGACCGGCGCCGGACCATGCGCCGGATCGAGGCCCTGCATGCGCAGGTGCCACTCGAAC
>NZ_DASVOK010000422.1:0-6718 GCF_036383415.1 Rudaea sp.
ACGCGCGTGAATGCGCGCGCATGCGCGGGGCTGGCGCCGAGCCATTCCTTGAACGCCGCTTCGGTCGCCGGCGTGCGCTCGGATTCCTGCAGGCGCGTGAGCCACGCGGATGCTTCGGCCAAGGTCAACTCATTGATGACGTCGGAAGTGTTCGTTTTCATGTTTCGCCCATCCATTGGGTGAGGAACAGGAGTGCGCGGGCCACGCGCTTTTCCACGGCAGCGACGCCGAGTCCCTCGCGTTCGGCGATCTGCACGGCGGTCAGGCCGTCGAGACGCTTGGCCAGCAGGCAACGGCGCGTCAGCGGATCGAGCCGGCGCAGGCCCGTGCCGACGCGGCGCAGGCGTTCCTGCGAGAGCAGTTGCTCCTCGGGCTGCGGTGCTGCATCGGCGAGGCTGAGGATGTCGAACTCTTCATCGTCGACCGGCACGCGCGCGCGATGCCTGGCGCGGTCGCGACTCAGATTCATCGCGGCCGTGACGAGAAAGGCTTCCTGCGAGCGTATTTCCTGTTTGCGCGTATAGGTTTCCAGACGCACGAACGCCTCATGCAGCAGATCATCTGCATCCTGGGGCGCCACGCCGCTGCGCAGGACAACGGCGCGCACCTTGCGCAACATGGTCGAAAGTCCGCTCACTGCCCCGCTACTGTCCCGTTTTTTCCTGCCATTCGACCGTATAGACGTTCCACCGGGCGAATCCGGACATCGAATTTGGGGCGACGGACTTCGACCTCACCAGACCTGCACTCGCTGTGCCGGCGCGAGAAAGAGCTTCTGCTCCGGCTTGACCTCGAACGCCGGATACCAGGCGTCGAGATTGCGCACCGTGTCGCCACGGTACATGGCGAGTGCATGGCCGTCGGTGACGATCGCGTTGCGCATCGCCGCTTCGCGCATCTTGGTGCGCCAAGCCTGGGCGAAGGCCAGAAAGAAGCGTGCATCGCCGCTCAGACCCTGCAGCGTCGGCGCCGGCTTGCCGCCGAGCGACAGCAGATAGGCGTCGTGCGCGGCTGACAGTCCCGCCACGTCGGCGATGTTCTCGCTCAGCGTCTGTTTGCCGTTCTCGGCGAGATCGGGGAACGGCTTGTAGCCGTTGAACTGCTCGACGAGGCGCGCGCCGGCTTCCTCGAAATGCTTCGCATCGTCCGGCGTCCACCAGTTGACCAGGCGACCCTGTGCATCGAACTGGCTGCCCTGGTCGTCGAAACTGT
Source organism: Rudaea sp. (assembly GCF_036383415.1). Taxonomy (GTDB): domain Bacteria; phylum Pseudomonadota; class Gammaproteobacteria; order Xanthomonadales; family Rhodanobacteraceae; genus Rudaea. The sequence continues at coordinate 1,213 of NZ_DASVOK010000422.1, forward strand.
GACTGATCTCGTGGCCGATCACCGCGCCGATCGCGCCGAAGTTGACCGCTGCATCGGCCTGCGCATCGAAGAACGGCGGCTGCAGGATTGCCGCGGGAAAATTCAGCGCGTTGGCGAGCGGCAGGTTGACCGCGTTGATTGTCTGCGGTGTCATCACCCACTCGCCGCGGTCGGGCGTCTTGCCGAGCTTGGCCAGCGCCTGACGATAGTCGAACTCCTGCGCGCGCTGCGCATTGCCGTAGGCGTCACCGCGCACGATCTTGAGCGTGGAGTAGTCCTGCCACTTGTCCGGATAACCGACGCCGACCTTGAGCGTGGCGAGCTTGGCCAGCGCCTTCTCCTTGGTCTGCGGCGACATCCACGCGAGCTTTTCGATACGTGCGTGATAAGCCTTGATCAGATCGCCGACCATCGCCTCGATCTTGGCCTTGGACTCGGGCGGGAAATATTTTTCGACGTAGAGCTTGCCGACGACTTCGCCGAGCGAGCCGTTGGTCGCCGCCACCGCACGTTTCCAGCGGTCGCGGATCTTCGGCGTGCCGCTGATCGCCGTGCCGTAGAACGCGAAGTTCTCGTCGACGAAGGCTTTCGGCAGAATGGCCGAATTGCGATCGATCAGGCGCAGCGCGAGATAATCCTTCCACGCCTCGACCGGCTCGCTGCCGACGAGCGCGGAGATGCCTGCGATCGCGCCGGGCTGCCAGACATAGAAATCGTCCTGCGCTTGCAGGCCCGCGGTCTTGAAGTACGCGCTCCAGTCGAGGCCCGGCGCCTTCTTCGCGAAGTCCGCGCGCTTCCACGGGTTGTTCGCCTTGTGCACGTCCTCGGAATCGACACGCGGGCCGTGGGCCTTCGCGATCTTCGTCTCGAGCGCGAAGATGCGCTCGGCCTTGGCATCTGCGTCCGCGATCTTGGCGAGCTTCAGCAACGCGGCGACGTGAGCACGGTACTTCGTGCGTAACTCAGCCATCTTCGGCGAGTCGGAGACGTAGTAGTCGCGGTCGGGCATGCCGAGGCCGCCCTGCAGCAGGTACGGCACGTTGCGGTTCGGATCGTCGAGCGCCTGCGTGATCCACACGCCGAAGATGTTGTCGGTATAGAAATTCGTCGAGTTGAGCGCGTCGACGTCGGCGCGCAGCGTCGTGCCGAGATAGCTTGCAAGCGCGGCTTTGTCCTTGATCGCGTCGATGCGGTCGAGGTCGGGCTTGAGCGGCGCAAGACCCTTGGTCTCGATGCCGGCCTCATCCATGTAGCTGGCATAGAAGTCGCCGACCTTCTGCGCATCGGTACCGTCGGCCGCCTTGGCCGCGGCGGCACCTTCGATCAGATCGCGCACGCGCTGGTTGTTGAGTTCGGACAGCACACCCCAGGCGCCCCAGCTCGAACGGTCGGCCGGAATCTCGTTCGCCTTGATCCAGGCACCGTTGGCGTAGTCGAAGAAATCATCGCCCGGCTTGACCGAGTGGTCGATGCCGGCGAGATCGACACCATGGAAAGTTTCCGCTTCCTTCGCCTGAGGCGAAGCAACGATCAAGACGGCCATGGCTGCGGCAACGGCCGCAAAAACGCGTGAGCGGTGAGTGCGCATGTTCTTCCCTTCAGGGTGAAAATTGCAGGTTAACGCATGGCTGGCGGACCCGGCATGGGTGGAAAGTCACCCGGAGCATTCGCCGTCATGCCCTCGAAAAGCAAAGAGTGTTTACGACACCATCTGGCGGTGGATCAATGCGAGCAAAAATTTTCCTTTCGTGTCGAAATTGCCATCTGCCATTCGTCGGACAGGCGACAACACGCCCTGTCGCCTCAATCCAATGGAGAATTCACCATGTCCAAAATGATTTTCATCAGCCTGCCTGTTGCCAACCTCGATGCGTCGATGATCTTCTACAAAGCCCTCGGTTTCACGAACAACCCGAGCTTCACTGACGATACGGCCGCCTGCATGGTGTGGAGCGAGACCATCCACGTCATGCTGCTCACCCACGTGAAGTGGCGCACGTTCACGGACCGGCCGATCCCGCCGTCGACATCGAGCGAAGTGTCGCTCGCCCTGACCTTGGACAGCCGCGAAGCCGTCGACGCGATGAACGCTGCCGCCGCTGCGAACGGCGGAACGGCGGACATAAATCCCGTGCAGGATCACGGCTTCATGTACGGCCGCGACATGACCGACCCCGATGGCCACATCTGGGGCGCGATGTGGATGGACCCGGCAGCGATCCCTCCGGGCGATCAAAGGAAATGATGGCGACCGTACGCTACCAGTGCACTCCGCGCATGATCGCCGCGAACGCGACCTGCTCGCTGGTCGGCTGCTGCTGTTCCAGTTCCGCCCTGCCCTTCATGCCCTTGGCTGCGGCCGAATCGGGGAACATGCGGAACGCGGTGTTCATGATGACCTCGTACAGGCGTGGCGCGACCGCGTAGAGCAGCTGCGCGAAGATGCCGGTGCGTGTGGCGATGCGCACGGGGCGATCGATGATCGCCTCGGCGATCAGGTCGGCGGCTTCGTCGGGAGACAGCGTCGGCACCGAGTCATACATTTTGGTCGGCGCGATCATCGGCGTCTTCACCAGCGGCATGTTGATCGTGGTGAAATTGATGCCGTTGTCGGAGAACTCGGCCTGCGCGCAGCGCGAGAACGCGTCGAGCGCGGCCTTTGATGCGACATAGGCCGAGAAACGCGGTGCGTTGGTCAGCACGCCAATCGAGGAGATGTTGATGACGTGGCCGCGATGGCGTTCGGTCATGCCGGGCAGGAAGCCCATGATCAGGCGCAGCGAGCCGAAGTAGTTGAGCTGCATCGTGCGCTCGAAATCGTGGAAGCGATCGTAGCTCGAGGCGATCGCGCGACGGATCGAGCGGCCGGCGTTGTTGACGAGGATGTCGACGCCGCCGTGCTCCTTAACGATCGTGGCGACGAGCTCGTCGGCCGATTTCATTTCGGCGAGGTCGGCGACATAGGTGTGGCAGACGCCGCCCGCCGCTTCGATCTCCTTCTTCGCCTCGGCGAGTTCGTCGGCGCCGCGTGCGCAGATCAGCACCTTGCCGCCGGCGCCGGCGATCTTCAGCGCCGCAGCCTTGCCGATGCCTGAGGAGCCGCCCGTGATCAGCACACGGCGGCCCTTGACCTTGCCGCTCAGCGAGTGGTCGACGAACAGGTCGGGATCAAGGTGGCGCTCCCAGTAGTCCCACAGCCGCCACGCGTAGCTGTCGAGCTTCGGCAGCTTGATCTTCGAGCCGCGCAGTGCGCGTTCGGTCTCGCGCGAATCGAAGCGGGTCGGGTAGTTGATCAACTTGAGCGCCTCGGCCGGAATGCCGAGGTCGCGCAGCACGGCGTTGACGAAGCGCTTCACCGGCGGCAGCCCGGCGAGCCCTTGTCGCACCACCGCCGGGATGAACGCGAACATGCGCGCGTCGAGCCGCATCGACATCTGCGGCGCATGTCCCGCGTGGGCGAAGATATTGAGCACCTGGCCGATGCGCAGCGGCGCCGGATCGGTGAGATGGAACACGCCGCCGTCGAGTCCGGGCTTGTGCGCGATGTGGTCCATCGCATCGACGACGAAATCGACCGGCACCATGTTGACGCGCCCGCCCTCGATGCCGAGCACGGGCATCCACGCCGGCAGCATCTGGCGCAGCTTCTTCAGCGTGCGGAAAAAGTAGTACGGGCCGTCGATCTTGTCGATCTCGCCGGTCTGCGAATGGCCGAGCACGATTGCAGGACGATAGATGCGGTGCGGGCGTGTGCACTCCTTGCGCACGATCGCCTCGGACTCGTGCTTGGTCTTGAAGTAGGGATTTGCGTCGACGTCCTCGGCCTCGTCGAACATGTCCTCGCGGAACACGCCCGGATACATGCCGGCGACGGCGATCGAACTCGCGTGGTGGAAGCAACCGGCCTTGATCTCGTCGGCGAGCTGCATGGCGTGGCGCGTGCCCTCGACGTTGGCCTTGTACTGGCTTTCGGCGTCGGCGGCGAGGTCGTAGATCGCGGCGAGATGGAAGAAATGCTTGATCTTGCCCGCCAGCGCTTTGCGCTGCGCTGGAGTCAAACCGAGATGCGGCTTGCCGATGTCGCCCTGCACCGCGACCAGGCGCTTGCCGTCGTCGCCGAGGCGTTCGCGCAGCGCTTCGAACTTGTCCATCGATCCCTTGCGCACGAGGCAGTGGATCGTGCCCTTGCGCGCAAGGAGTTTTTCCACGAGATTGCGGCCGATGAAACCCGTCGCGCCGGTGACGAAATATGTCATGTTTTACCCCGTATGTTGTCCCTGTCGCGAGTATTGCACGTCATCAGCAGAATGCTTGTTGCGCTGCATCGCGCCGATGTTGAATCCCGGCTCGCGTTGACCGGACAACGACGGCGTGCGTAGAATTCCGTGCTGTCCTCCGGGGAAATTTATGGCCGATCTGAAAGCGAAGTTCGAGAAGGCAAGCGAAGACGTCAAGCTGCTCAAGGAACGGCCGGACAACGACACCTTGCTCAAGCTCTACGCGCTCTACAAGCAGGGCTCGGAAGGCGACGTCTCCGGCCCCAAGCCCGGCTTCTTCGATTTCGTCGGCACGGCCAAGTACGAAGCCTGGGCCAAGCTCAAGGGCACCAAGGCCGAGGACGCGCAGCAGAAGTACATCGACCTTGTGAAGAAACTCGGCGGCTGAACGCCGCGCGGCGCACATGGCGCGGCAGACGAAGGACCGCATCCTCGAGGTCAGCCTCGCGATGTTCAATGCGCAGGGCGAGCCGAACGTCACCACGAACCACATCGCCGACGAGCTCGAGATCAGCCCCGGCAATCTCTACTACCACTACCGCAACAAGGAAAACATCGTCGAGCACATCTTCGCGCGCTTCGAGGCGCGCATGGATCAGGCCCTGCTCGTGCCCGGCGATCGCCTGCCGACGCTCGAAGACGTGTGGCTGCAGTTGCACATGGTGTTCGAGTGCATGTGGGACTACCGCTTCCTCTATCGCGATCTCGTCGACATCCTCTCGCGCAACCGCAAGCTGCGCGCGCACTTCGCGCGCATCCTCGCGCGCGCGGGCGCGAGCACGCGCGACGTGCTCACCGGCCTCGCCCAGGCTGGCATCGTGCGCGCCACCGCCGACGAGATTCGCGCGACCGCGGAGAACGTGCTGCTTGTGACGACGTTCTGGCTCAACTTCAACGCCGTGCGTGCGAGCGCGGACCTGCACAAGATTGCGCCTAGCCAAGAAGACCTGACTCACGGCATCTACCAGGTGATGTTGCTGATCGCGCCGTTTTTGCGCGATGCGGAGCGTGTGCATCTCAATACGCTGGCGCAGGCTTATCGGCGCTGACGCTTTGCGCTCGTCGTCCCGGCGGGGAGTGCCGGGACCCAAACTGCAGCGATGCCACGATCACGTGCCTTCGGTTATTCGAACCGCGACCTTCACCTTTCCACACGCATCCCGCGCGCGGGTTACTTTCTCTTGCTTGTGCAAGAGAAAGTAACCAAAGAGAACACACCCCGGATGCCG
>NZ_DASVOK010000423.1:0-2377 GCF_036383415.1 Rudaea sp.
TGATCCTCGGCAGCCCGACGCGCTTCGGCAACATGGCCGCGCCGCTCAAGCATTTCCTCGATTCGACCGGCGCGGAATGGGCTTCCGGCGCGCTCGTCGGCAAGCCGGCCGCTGCGTTCACCTCGACCGGAACGACGCACGGCGGCCAGGAGGCCACCCTGCTCACAATGCTGCTGCCACTGCTGCATCACGGCGCGCTGATCGTCGGTCTGCCGTTCACCGAAGCCGCGCTCAACGCGACGCGCGCTGGCGGCACGCCTTACGGCGCCAGCCATGTCGCCGGCACCAGTGGCGAACGTGCCATCGGCGAGGAAGCTAAAATCCTAGCGCGCGTGCTCGGCCGCCGCGTCGCGACGATCGCAGCAAAGCTCACCGCATGAATTCCGCGTTGCGCACCGCCGTCGGCGCGTTGATCGCGCTGCTCATCCTGCAGCCTCTCTGGCATGCGTGGCTGGCGCCGGCGAAACCGCAGCTTCTCGCTCCCGCTCTCGTGCTCGCGATGACGCCGCTGCTGCTCAGCCTGTGGATCGCCGCGAAGTCGCTGCGCCGCGGCGTGCTGATCGGCGGCATGGCCTGCCTGTTTTATTTCTCGCACGGCATCAGCGAACTGTGGAGCGGCGCGCTGCCGCGCTGGCCTGCGGCCGTCGAGATCGTGCTCGCCCTGGTCGTCGTGCTGGCGCTGGGGTGGGACGTACGCGCGAGCAAACGCAAACCGTGACGACGAGGAATCGACCATGTCGTTCGTGCAAACCGCTCCCCGACTCGGCAATCAATATCGCGATGACGCGCTGCTGCGTTCGTATCTGCGGCGCGCGCTGAACGCGCAGACGCTGGCCGCGATCGAACCCGACCTGGATGCGCTCGGGCAGTTCGCGGCCGAGGCCTGGCTTGCGGCACGCGCGCACGTCGATGAGGAGCCGACGCTGACGCACTGGGACGCCTGGGGCAATCGCATCGACCGCATCGAGCTAACACACGCCTGGAGCGAAGCGGCGCCCCTCGCTGCGCGCTACGGCCTCGTCGCCGCCGGTCACGAAGCGACGCACGGCGCAGCAGCACGCGTGCACCAATTTGCACTTGTATACCTTTACCATTGCGCGAGCGAGTTCCACTCCTGCCCGCTCGCGATGAGCGACGGCGCGGCGACTGCGATCAAGGCCTCGGGCAATGCCGAACTGGCAGCACATGCACTGCCACATCTGCTGAGCCGCGACCCCGCGCAGCACTGGATCAGCGGCCAGTGGATGACCGAAAACACGGGCGGCTCCGATGTCTCGAACAGCGAAACCGTCGCACACCTCGTCGACGGCGAATGGCGATTGTACGGGCGCAAATGGTTCACCTCGGCGATCAACGCGCAGATGGCGCTCGCGCTCGCGCGGCCCGAAGGCGCCGCGGCCGGTGCCGACGGCCTCGCCCTGTTCTACCTCGAACCGCGCGATGCGCAGGGCTGCTGGCGGAACATCCGCCTTGACCGGCTCAAAGACAAACTTGGTACGCGCGAGCTGCCGACCGCGGAAATCCATCTGGAAGGCACACCCGCGCGACTCGTCGCGGGAGCCGATCACGGCGTGCGCGCGATCGCGCCGATGCTAAATGTCACGCGTACCTGGAACGCGATCTGCGCCGTGGCGACGATGCGCCGCGCGCTTGCGCTTGCCGAGGACTACGCGCAGCATCGCCGCGCATTCGGCAAGCCACTCGCCGAGCAGCCGCTGCATCGCGCCACGCTGGCAAATCTGCGCGCGCAATTCGAAGCCGCGTTCCATTTGAGTTTCCACGTCGCCGAATTGCTCGGCATCGCGCAGACCGGAGACGCGAGCGAAGCGCAACTCAATCGCCTGCGCCTGCTGACGCCGCTGGCCAAGCTGTGGACCGGCAAACTCGCTGTGGCGATTGCCTCCGAATGCTGCGAAAGCTTCGGCGGTGCCGGCTACCTCGAAGATACGGGCATGCCGCAACTGCTGCGCGACGCGCAGGTGTTCCCGATCTGGGAAGGCACGACCAACGTGCTCGCGCTCGACTTCCTGCGCGCGCTGGGTGGTGTGGGCGGCGCGCGGACGTTGCTCGACGCGCAAACCGAATGGCATGCACAGATCCAATCCGCCGAGCTGGCGGCGTGTGTGCAGGTCGCCGACGCACGGGCGCGCAACGCGGCCGCGCGGCTGCAATCGCTCGCGAACGACCGCGACGCGCTCGAAGCGCAGGCACGCGACCTCGCCTTCACCTTCGCGCAAAGCCTCGCGCTGAGCCTGCAGGCGCGCCACGCGGACTGGGCGCTGCGCAACGAGAACGATGGCGCACGTGTCGCCGCGGCGCGGCGCTTCGCCTGCTTGTCGTCCATTTGAGTAGCACGATTACATCGTGCTCGCCGCGT
>NZ_DASVOK010000424.1:0-6150 GCF_036383415.1 Rudaea sp.
ATATCGTCGGTCGCGACGACGACCTGCGCTGCTCCGGCCGCCTGCGCGCGGCGCACGACGTGACGGATCATCGGCTCGCCGGCCAGCGGCAGCAGCGGCTTGCCGGGCAGGCGCGTCGAGGCGTAGCGCGCGGGGATGGCGACGATGAAAGGCTGCGTCATGCGAGGGGTGCTTCGCGCTGTCGTTGCGGGGCTTGAATCATAGTGCAACGCCGCGGCGCGATCGCGCTCACGGTTGCGGCAGGCGCTCGATGTGGCGCTTCGCCTTCTCGTCGGCAACCATCCTGCGCACGTCGGCGAGCAACTGCTTCGCATCGAACACGATGCCGTCCTTGATCGTGTACTCGACGCCGCCGACGCGGCGCACCTTGCCGTCGTCGCCGAGGCGAATGTGGCCGGTGCCGTAGAGCACTTTGAGATTCGCCAGCGGATTTTCCTTGAGCACGACGAGATCGGCGAACTTGCCCGGTTCGACCGTGCCGAGGCGCTGCTCCTCGCCGAGCGCCTGTGCGCCATTGAGCGTCGCCGAGCGGATCACTTCGAGCGGATGGAATCCAGCCTCGCGCAGCAGCTCGAGTTCCTGGATCGTGCCGAAGCCGTAGAGCTGGTAGATGAAACCCGAATCCGAGCCGACCGTGACGCGGCCGCCGCGGTTCTTGTAGTCGTTGACGAAATCCATCCAGCGCTGATAGTTGCGGCGCCACGCGACTTCGTCTTCCGTGCCCCAGTCGAAGAAGAAGCTGCCGTGATGGTCGCGGTTCGGCGTGTAGAAATCCCACAACGACGGCAGCGTGTATTCCTCGTGCCAGTCCGCGCGGCGCGCGCGCATCAGGTCGCGCGAGGCGTTGTAGATCGTGAAAGTCGGATCGATCGTGAAGTCGAGCTTGAGCAGTTCACCGATCACCGCCTCGTATTTGTCGCTGCCCTTCTGCGCGGCCTGCGCCCACAGGCGCCCGGCCTGGCCGAAGCGGTCGGCCTCGTTGTTGTAGTTGTAGGCCGGCGGATAATCCTGCACGGTGCGGTCGTCGAACAGCGCCTCGGGCAGGCCGTACCAGTGCTCCATCGAGGTCAGGCCCCAGCGCGCCGTGGTCAGCACGTTCACGCGCGCCACGTCGAGCTGGGCGTGATGGCAGGCGCTGCGCATGCCCTGTTTCTTCAACTCGTCGAACGCGGCCTCGAGCACGTCGGGCCGGTAGCCGAAGCACTTCATGCCGACGATGCCTTTGGCCTTCATCTCGCGCACCCACTCGCGCGCCTGCTCGGGCCGCGTCATCGGCGCGCGTTCCTTGAAACCGAACGCCGCATACGGAAAGATGCGCGGCGCGGTGATCGCGTTCGTCGCGCTGCGCTTGGCTTCGCTCACACACCAGTCGACGCCGTTCATGCAGCCGGGCTCGCGCACCGTGGTGATGCCGTTGCCGAGCCAGAGTTTGTAGACGTACTCCGCCGGCGTGCCCTGCTCCGCGCCGCCGATATGGCCGTGCATGTCGATGATGCCCGGCATCACGTAGTGCCCGGTCAGATCGATCTCGCGCCCGCCTGTGGCGAGCTTGGGTCGTTTGTCCGCATCGATGGCCGCGCCTGGATTGCCGACCGACTGCACCTTGACGATGCGATTGCCCTCGATCACGACATCGGCCGGTCCAAACGCCGGGCTGCCGGTGCCGTTGATCACGATCACGCCGCGCAGGATCAGCTGCGGATACGGCCCTTCGCCTTCGTGGCGCTGCGGTGCCGGGGCCACTTCGCTCTTCGGCTGCGCAGGCGCAGCCGCTGCAAACGCAACACCATGCGCGCAAAGCAGCGCCACGGCAAGCGCCGCCATTCCGACCCGAATACACATGCCATCTCCCCGCTGCTGTCCGTCGTGGCTTCGTAAAATATCAGAGATCGCAGGACACAATGGCTGCATCGCCACGCCGACTTTGGTTCCGTGTCATGCAAACGAAGCGGCCCGGGTCTCTTCACCCGACATGCGATAATTTTCCCGGCCGACGCAAAACCGCCAGATTTTTTCACACGCCTCGAACAACCCATGGCCAAGCTGCGCAAATGAATCCCGACTCGCGCGTTCCGGTGGGCGCCCCGGACATCGCCGCACCGCAGCAGCATCGAGCCCGCTCGCCGCTCTACGCACCCGCACTGATGGCCGCAAGCGCCGTGTTGTTCGCGCTGATGGCGGTCGCGCTGCGCTTCGCCACCGCGCAGGTCAGCGCGTTTGAGGCGGGCTTCTTCCGCAGCCTGTTCGGCCTGATTTTCGCGCTGCCGCTGCTGATCAAGCCGGGTCTCGGCATGTTGCGCACGCGCAGCTTCGGCCTGTACCTGGTGCGCGGCACGACCGGCACGCTGTCGATGCTGGCAAGCTTCTGGGCGCTGGCCCACCTGCCGCTCGCGCAGGCCATATCGATCTCGTACTCGACACCGCTGTTTGTCACCGTCGGCGCCGTGCTCATCCTCGGCGAGGTCGTGCGCGCAAGGCGGTGGAGCGCGGTCGTCGTCGGTTTCGTCGGCGTGCTCATCATCATGCGCCCGGGCGGCATGGCTGATTCAAATCAATACGTTTCGTTCGACATGCTGATCGCACTGGCCGGCGCAGCGTTCGCGGCGATGTCCTACATCGCGATCAAGTACCTTTCGCGCACCGAATCGCCCGATGCGGTGGTGATCTACATGTCGGCGATCATGACCGTGATGTCGCTCGTGCCTGCGTTGCTGCACTGGACCTGGCCCGATGCGGCCGGTTGGTTCTGGCTCGTGCTGACCGGCCTGCTCGCGACGATCGCCCAGGTGTGCATGACGCGCGCCTACCAGGCCGGCGAGGTGTCGGCGTTGATCCCGATCAACTTCATCCAGTTGCCGGTCGTGGTCGCCTGCGCCTGGTTTGCCTTCGGCCAGACCATCGACACGGCGACCGTGATCGGCGCGGTCATCATCATCGGTGCGAACGTCTACATTGCGCGGCGAGAGGCGATGCTCGCGCGGCGCACCGTGACCGATCCCGAGATTGCGCCGAGCGAGTCGGGACAGTCGGCTTGAGCGCGCGTTCGCGCATCCGCCGGCGCCCTGCTTCGGTTACATTGCGCGCACCACATCCGGGACAAGCAACATGGGCAGCGAGGAAAACGGCATCGGCATGCAGCTTCGGCAAGCTGCGGCACGCACGCGCTTCAGCGAAATCGGCAGCTTCGCCGCGCTGGCCTTCAGCCTGCTCGCGCTGGTCACCTCGGCCTACCAGACCCGCCTGATGCAGGCGCAGACCGAGCTGATGCAGACCCAGGCGCGTGCGAGCGTATGGCCCTATGTCACGATCGGCAAGAATGAAGACGGGATACCGGGCCGCGAAGCGTTCACCTGGCGCGTCGACAATAACGGCGTCGGCCCGGCGAAGATCGAATCGGTGCGCGTTCTGGTCGACGGCCAGCCTTATCGCAACTGGGCGGAAGTGTTCGCGAAGATCGCACCCGGCCAGGAATTCCACGGCCAGACGTCTTCGCTCAACGGCATCGTGCTGCCGCCGAGCACGAATCGCGAGACGGTGGTCGAGATGGTCAAACCGAACACGCCCGAGCGCGCGAAGGCGTTCCTGACGGCGGCGCCGCGCACGACGATCGAGGTCTGCTACTGCTCGGTCTACGACGAGTGCTGGCTCGTGCGCTCGCTGCAGACCGACAACAAGCCCGTGCCGCGCTGCGAAACCAAGGGCACGGTGCAGTTCGAGCAGTAACGCCTCGTTTCTCGCCTGGCGCGCTGCGTCGCGCTACCCTTGACGCCGATTCCACGTCGCGCAGATTTGCATGTCCATCGAATCGCAACATCCGAACGGGGAGCCCGTCACATCGTCGGGCGATGCACAAGCCAACGCACGACGATCGTCGACCGCGCAGATCAGCAGCATCGTCGCACTCGCGGTCAGCGTGCTCGCGCTCGCCACGGGCGCCTACCAGACGCGACTGATGCAGGCCCAGGCACGCGCCAGCGTGTGGCCGATCGTTTCGCTGGGGCTGAGCTATTTCGGCAGCCGCGACAAGGGCGGCTTCACCTGGGAGGTCGAGAACAACGGCGTCGGCCCCGCGCTGATCAAATCGGTCACGCTGAGCCTCGACGGCAAGCCGATGCGCAACTGGGACGAAGTCTTCCAGGTGCTGTTCGGCCACGGCCGCGAAAACGCAACGGTCTCGAGCATCAACGGCAATGTGCTGCCGCCGAGCACGAATCGCGAGACGACGATCGCTGCCATCCGTACGACGCAGCCCGACGAGGCCAAGGCCCTGTTCGATGCCAAGGACCGCTTCAAGATGAGCGTCTGCTACTGCTCGGTCTATGAAGAATGCTGGGAAGCACAGTGGCTCAAGCGCGATGTCGCCCCGGTCGCGCAATGTTCCGTGGCGAACACAGTGCAGTTCGAGCAGTAATCCTTCAGGCAGCGCGCCGGGTGAATTTCGTCGCGATGTAGTTCTCGACGATGCCGACGAACTCCTGCGCAATGCCTTCACCGCACAGGGTCATCGCCTTTTGTCCGTCGATGAACACCGGCGCGGCCGGCGCCTCACCCGTGCCGGGCAGCGAGATGCCGATGTTCGCGTGCTTGGATTCGCCGGGACCGTTGACGACGCAGCCCATCACCGCAAGCGTGAGGTTCTCGACACCGTCGTACTTGATGCGCCATTCGGGCATCTTCGCGCGCACATGCTCCTGCACGGTCTTGGCGAGCTCCTGGAAGAACACGCTCGTGGTGCGCCCGCAACCGGGACACGCGGTGACGAGCGGCGTGAACGCGCGCAGGCCCATCGTCTGCAACAGTTCCTGGGCGACGATGACCTCGCGCGTGCGCGACTCGTTCGGCTCGGGCGTCAGCGAGATGCGGATCGTGTCGCCGATGCCCTCCTGCAGCAGAACGGCGAGCGCGGCGCTCGAGGCGACGATGCCCTTCGAGCCCATGCCGGCTTCGGTCAGGCCGAGGTGCAGCGCGTAGTCGCAGCGCGCGGCAAGGTCGCGGTACACGGCGATCAATTCCTGCACGCCGGAAACCTTGCACGAGAGGATGATGCGGTCGCGCGTCATGCCCAGTTCCTCGGCGCGCGCAGCCGAATCGAGCGCCGAGCGGATCAGCGCCTCGCGCGCGACGTGCGCGGCATCCCAGGGCTCGACGCGCGCATGGTTCTCATCCATCAGCGCGGCGACCATGCTCTGGTCGAGCGAGCCCCAGTTCGCGCCGATGCGCACTGGCTTCGCGTACTTCAGGGCAAATTCTATAATTGTGAAAAATTGCACATCTCGCTTGCGGCCGAAACCGACATTGCCCGGGTTGATGCGGTATTTCGCCAACGCCTCGGCGCAGGCCGGTTCGCCGGCGAGCAACTGGTGGCCGTTGTAGTGGAAGTCGCCGATCAGCGGCACGCCGACACCCTGCATGTCGAGGCGCTCGCGGATCTTCGGCACCGCGGCCGCCGCTTCCGGCGTGTTCACCGTGATGCGCACGATTTCGGAGCCGGCGCGCGCGAGCTCGGCGACCTGTTTCGCGGTCGAGGCGACGTCGGCCGTGTCGGTGTTGGTCATCGACTGCACGACGACGGGCGCCGTGCCACCGACGTGCACGTTGCCGATGGCGACGCCGACCGACAGGCGCCGGTCCAGCGTGCCTGGGCGCGCGGAGTGAGGCTGGGAGGAATTGTTCATGCGAAACCGGAGTGGATCGGCCGATACGTAGCCGTTGTCGTCCGGATTTTAGCGGATACGCACGCAAGTCGCCGCGAATGCCTACATATGCGCGTCGCTTTCGTCGCTGCCCCCGCCCACGATGCGTTCAATGGCGTCGCTGGACAGGATGATTTTCTGGTACAGCCCCGCATCCTGCGCACTGAACTGGGCAACGCGGACCGACCGCGGCATCGTGCCAGCGCCGGTCTCGTCGATGCGCACCACCTCGACCCCGACCGCATCGCGCGCGAACGGACGCGGCACGAGTATGCCCTGCCCATTGGCCTGCCGGCCCTCACTTGACGCGCCGACCAGGATGCCGCGAACCGGTGCCAGCGACACGCCATTCATGTCGAGCGCATAGACCGCGACCGGAATCGGCGAGGGCAGCAATTCGACGCCGGCCTCGACCGCCGCGTCGGCTTGCGTACGCAGCCAGCGCAAGGCGCCGTAG
>NZ_DASVOK010000425.1:0-2575 GCF_036383415.1 Rudaea sp.
GTCAACCCGAGCACGCACGAGGTGATCGGTCGTGTGCATTCGGCTTCGGCGAGCGACTACGAGACGATCGTGCAGCGCGCGCAGGCCGCGTTCGCCGTGTGGCGCACGACGCCGGCGCCACGCCGCGGCGAAGCGATCCGCCTCTGCGGCGAGGCGCTGCGCAAGCACAAGGACGCGCTCGGCTCGCTGGTCGCGCTCGAGATGGGCAAGATCAAACCCGAAGGCGACGGCGAAGTGCAGGAAATGATCGACATCGCCGACTTCGCCGTCGGCCAGTCGCGCATGCTCTACGGCAACTCGATGCACAGCGAGCGCCCGGGCCACCGCATGGGCGAGCAGTGGCATCCACTCGGCCTCGTTGGCATCATCTCCGCGTTCAACTTCCCGGTCGCGGTGTGGGCGTGGAACGCGTTCATCGCCGCGGTGTGCGGCGACATCTCGATCTGGAAGCCGTCGCCGAAGACGCCGCTGTCGGCGATCGCCTCGATGAGTATCTGCAACGAGGCACTCAAGGCCGGTGGCTTCCCCGACCTGTTTTTCCTGTTCAACGACGCCGGCGTCGAGCTCGCGCAGACCTTCGTCGATGACCATCGCATTCCGCTGATCAGCTTCACCGGTTCGACCGCCGTCGGGCGCACGGTCGGCGAGCGCGTCGCACGCCGCATGGGCCGCTCGCTGCTCGAACTCGGCGGCAACAACGCGATCATCGTCGACGCCAGCGCCGATCTGAAGCTCGCGATCCCGGCGATCGTGTTCGGCGCAGTCGGCACGGCCGGCCAGCGCTGCACGACGACGCGTCGCGTGCTGATCCACAAGTCGATCTTCGCCGACGTCATGGGCAAGCTCGTCGCCGCGTACAAGCAGGTCGAGAAGAAGATCGGCGACCCGACGCTGGCGACGACGCTGATGGGTCCGCTCAACTCGAAGGCCGCGGTCGACGGTTTCGTCGGCGCGATCGAGAAGGCCAAGGCGGCCGGCGGCAAGGTCGAGACCGGCGGTGCGGCACTCAGCGACAAGCCCGGCAACTTCGTCCTGCCAACGATCATCAGCGGCGTGAAGAATGCCGATGGCGTCGTGCAGACCGAAACCTTCGCGCCGATTCTCTACGCGATGCCGTTCGACACGCTCGACGAGGCGATCGCGCTGCAGAACGGCGTGCCACAGGGTCTGTCGAGCTCGATCTTCACGCGCGACATGCAGACGGCGGAGAAGTACCTCTCCGCGGCCGGTTCCGACTGCGGCATCGCCAACGTCAACATCGGCACCTCGGGCGCCGAGATCGGCGGCGCGTTCGGCGGCGAGAAGGAAACCGGCGGCGGCCGCGAATCGGGCAGCGATGCGTGGAAAGCCTACATGCGCCGCCAGACCAACACGGTCAACTATTCGGATTCGCTGCCGCTCGCGCAGGGCATCAAGTTCGATCTCTGATCGTCGCGCCGGACAGCGGGCACTCAAAAGCAGCGGCATGAAATCGTCTTCGGTTCTGCTCTCGTTGGCTGCGTTGGCAGCCAACGTCGCCGTCGCCGCTGAAATGGCGTCCACGCCAAAGCCCGCCGCACGCGCCGGGTTCGAACCTGGCGCGGTGCCGGAGGCCGAGTCCGCTGCCCGGGCGTTCGCCGCGGCGTTGAAGAAGGGTAATCGCGATGCCGCGCTCGCCCTGCTCTCCGCGCAGGCACGCATCCACGAAGGCGGCCACACGCAAACTCGTTCCGAATACGCCGCGGAGCACCTCGCGGCCGACATCGCCTTTCTCGCAGCCGCGCAGATCAAGCCGCTCGCGTCAGGCTCCAGGTCCGTTGGCGATGGTGCGCTGGTTGGCAGCGAAAGCGAGATCCGTGCGACGTCATCCAAAGGCAAACCCATCGCGCTGCACAGCCGCGAGCTGCTCAGCCTGAAACGCGAGAACGGCATCTGGAAGATCGTCGATGTGCGCTGGGAGTCCGCGCCGCTCGAGCCGGCGGTCAAGTAACGGCACGACTCGCAACGCGGACGCGCAATGACCTCGCGACACTCGCGCGCGCAAACTCCGCTTCGCCCTCTGCACGCGAAAGTCCGCGTATCGGCTGGCGCGTTCGCTCACGCTCTCACCGCACGCAGGCGCAACGCATTGCCGATCACCGACACCGACGACAGGCTCATCGCCAGCGCGGCGATCATCGGACTCAACAGCAGGCCGGTAAACGGATACAGCACACCCGCGGCAAGCGGCACGCCGAGCGCGTTGTAGACGAAGGCGAGACCGAGGTTCTGGCGCATGTTCGCGACCGCGCCGCGCGAGATCGCGAGCGCGCGCACGATGCCGCGCAGGTCGCCCTTGACCAGCGTGACCTGCGCGCTGGCCATCGCCACGTCGGTGCCCGTACCCATGGCGATGCCGACGTCGGCTGCGGCCAGCGCGGGCGCGTCGTTGATGCCGTCGCCGGCCATCGCGACGATGCGGCCTTCGCGCTGCAGCCTGTCGACCAGCGCGAGCTTGTCGGCGGGCTTCACTTCGCCGTGCACCTCGTCGATGCCCAGCCTGGCAGCAACGGCCCGGGCCGTGGTCAGCCCGTCGCCGGTGGCCATGATGACGCGC
>NZ_DASVOK010000426.1:0-5940 GCF_036383415.1 Rudaea sp.
AGGGACTTCTTGATGGTCTTGCTCTGATCGGGGGCGGGCGGTGTGATCGAGATCGCCGTGGAATCGTCGTTGAAGTTGCGGGCGCCCAGCGAAACCTTCCAGTGCTCTCCGAGGGAGATCAGGTCAGAAACGTAAATGGCACGTGTGTCGTCGTTGTTGGTGTTGTTGGTGAGCGACGTCGCCGCTCCCGGCGGGATGGTATCGAACGCCGGCACCAGTCCATAAACCGGGTTGTAGATGTTTATGTTGAAACAATACTTGCCCGGGCAGGTGCTGTTGAAGAACTTGGTGCGATTGTTGTTGATCGAGAAACGCTCGCTGGTAACGCCGACCACGATCTTCTGCTCGATCGGCCCGGTTTCCAGCGGAATCGCCAGGTTGGTATCGAAGGTTTTGGTGTTGCGGGAGACTTCGAGGGCTCGCGCGCGGCGCTGCAACGTCACGTTGTCGGCCAAGATGGCGACGCTGCTGAAGTCCGTCTGATCGCTTGAATAGTCGGCGTAACGGAATGCCGCATTCCAGACCCAATTGTTGGTAAACGTATGGTTGAACTGGAACGTGGCGGTTTTGCCTTCTTCGACTCGGCCGGTGCTGGGTTCGCCATAGAACGTGTTGATCGGCGCGACGAGATTGATGTCGCGCTTGGGGGCGACAAGGTAGGTATCGATAAGACTCGAATCCTTGCGGTATTCGAGCTGTGCCAGGAGCTGGGTGGATTCGTCGATGTTCCAGGCCGCGCTCGGCGCGAGAAAACGCGAGCGGTCGTAGTTGAAATCGCGGTAATTGTGATTGTTGTTGAGCTCGCCGAGGAAACGGTAGTTGAACACGCCGTCCTTGTCGATGTGGCCCGCCGTATCGAAATCGAAGTGGTACGACTTGTCGTCACCGATTCCCAGGCTGTGGCCCAGGTATCCGCTGGTACTGAGGCCGAAAGCGTAGAGCGGATCGAACTGCGGTTTCTTCGTCACCATGTTGAGGAAGCCGCCCGGCTGGTTCTGGCCGTACAGCACGGACATCGCACCGCGCACGAGTTCGACGCGATCTAGGGCGACGGTGGGCGGCGAACTGAAACGTTCGGCCAGTCCCGGCAGTCCATCGACCAGAATCGAATTCATGTCGGTGCCCGAAGTCGCGAAGCCGCGCAAGGTCATGTCCATGCCGGTCTGACCGGACTGCTTCACGCCGGTCATGTGATTGAACACATCGGCGAGCGTGTAGGCCTCGAGCGACTTGATCAGCCCTTCGCTGTAGCTCTGCACGGAGAACGGCGTGTCCATGACGGCCACGTCCATCTTCATCGCGCTCTTGGCGTCCGCCTTGACGAATTTCTGCTCGACCGTGATCGTGTCGAAATCCTGGGTCTTCTTCTCGCTCGGCGCTTCCGCGGGCTGAGCGGATTCCTCGCTGTTGGCGGCTTCCTCTGCCACGGCGATGCCGTTGACGAGCAGCAACATGGAAATTGAATACGCAAGCGGTTTACGCGAAAGCATGTTCTTTCTCTCCCCAAAACATTCTGTTGGAATGATTCCCGGTCGTGACAGCTCCCTATGCAGCCAGACGCGGCGCCTTGATTCTTGTGTTTGACGGCCAAATTCGTCCCGGCCAACCCATGACGCACCGAAAGCGGACAAGCGCAATGCTCCGCGCTTTCCGCTGTACGACGAATCGGGAACGGAGTGCGTCCGGTCTTTCGTTTCCGGGGCCGAACGATCCCCGTTTCGAGTTGTCGGTGCCTGCCTTCTTCTGACGGACAGATTTGTATCGCAGCGCGGTTCGCGCCCCAATAACACATTCGTATTAGAGGAGGCCGGGCCTGTTGTTTTCAGGCGAAAACGCTTGCCCGGAGCGGGAGGGGATCGTTCGTTTTGCCGCTGTTCTCGGAGGTCTTCCGCTCGAAATACCGAGGGGCCGAGTGTTCGGGCATGCGGCGTCGCGACAAAGAAGCCGCTTATCTGCTCACGCGGGCTGTGCAGATGCAGGTCGCGAGTCCATGCGCGATCTCGAAGTCATCCTGTCGAACCACAGATAAAGCACCGGTGTGATGTACAGGGTGATGAACTGCGAGAACAGCAGGCCGCCGACGATGACGACGCCTAGCGGCTGGCGCAGTTCGGCGCCGGCACCGAGGCCGAGCGCGATCGGCAGCGCGCCGGCGAGTGCACACAACGTGGTCATCGTGATCGGGCGGAAGCGCAGCAGACAGGCCTGACGTATCGCCTGCTCGGGCGGCAGTCCCTGCGTGCGCTGCGCGTCGAGCGCGAAGTCGATCATCATGATCGCGTTCTTCTTGACCACGCCGATCAGCAGCAGCATGCCGATCATCGCAATGAAACTCAGCTCCATGCCGAGCAGGCGCAGCGCGAGCAGGCCGCCGACCGCGGCCGAAGGCAGGCCGAGCAGGATCGTCAGCGGGTGGATCCAGCTTTCGTAGAGCACGCCGAGCACGAGGTAGATCGCGGCGATCGCGATCGCGATGAGCCAGAGCTGGCTCGTGCGCGATTTCTCGAACAGGCCGGCCTGGCCGCCGAAGCTGCCGAAGATCGTCTGCGGCAGACCGATCGCGGTGCGTGCGGCAGTGATCGCGTCGGCGGCATCCGACAACGACTTGCCGCGTGCGAGTTCGAAGGAATAGGTGATCGCGGGCAATTGCGCCTTGTGTCCGACCATGGTCGTGCCGTTGCCGCGCTTGACCCGGGCGAAGGCATCGAGCGGAATCAGCGCGCCGTTGCTGCCGCGCACCTGGATGCGCGAAATGTCGGTTTCGTCGCGACGACTGTCGTCGGCCAGTTCCATGATGACCTGGTAGCTCGCCTGCGGCGCGTAGATCGTCGACACCTGGCGCGTGCCGAACGCGGCGTGCAGCGTCGTGCGCAGGCTGGCCATGTCGACACCGAGCTGGGCTGCCTTGTCGCGGTCTATGTCGAGTTGCGCCTCGAGGCCGTTGGTTTCGTAGTCGGTGTCGATCTGGGCGAACACCGGCGACTTAGACAGTTCGGCGAGCAGCTTCCTCGACCACGCATCAAGCTCCTCGCTGCCCACGGATTGCAGGATGTACTGGAACGCGCTGTCCGATGTGCTCGCGCCAACTTTCAGGTTCTGCACGGGGCTGTAGCTCACAGTGATGCCGGGCAGCCGCGCGGTCTGCGCGCGCAGGTGTTCGAGCACCTGCGGCATCGGCGGACGCTGGCCACGCGGTTTCAGATCTATGTTCATCGCCGTCGTGTCGTGGTCGACCTTGGACGCGACGGTGGCGATCGCCGGATCGGCGAGCAGGCCGGCCTGTATCTTGCGCAGCACGGCGAGACGGCCCTCGTAGGACATGTCTTCCGCAGTGCGAACCTTGACTGCGATCTGGCCGGTGTCTTCCTGCGGGAACAGGCCTTTGGGCGAGGCGACGTAGAGCGCGGCGGTCAACGCGATCGTGGTGGCGCCGACCAGCAGGACGACCTTGCGGTGGGTGAGAGCCAGTTCGAGCGTGCGGCGATAGAGTTCGAGCACGCGAGCGAAGCCGGCCTCGAACGCGCGGTTCCAGCCGCGTCCCTCGTCGTGCGCCGGGGCCTCCTTGATCAGCGCCGGCACAAGCACCGGGATCAGGGTCAGCGACACCGCCGCGGAGACGAGGATCGCCAGCGAGACGACGATCGCGAATTCGCGGAACAGCGCGCCGCTCAACTCGCGCGTGAGGAACAACGGAATGAACACGGCGACGAGCGAGATCGAGATCGACAGCACGGTAAAGCCGACCTCGCGCGAACCGCGCAACGCGGCTTCGCGCGGCGACAGGCCCTGTTCGATGTAGCGCATGATGTTCTCGAGCACGACGATCGCGTCGTCGACGACGAGGCCGACGGCGACGGTCAGGCCCATCAGCGAGATGTTGTCGAGGCTCAACCCTGCCCAGTACATGAGTCCGAACGTGGCGAACAGCGACAGCGGCAGGCTGATCGACGGGACCAGCGCGGCGGTCACGCGGCGCAGGAACAGCAGGATCACGAGGATGACGAGCGCAATCGTCAGCAGCAGGGTTATGTTGACATCGTGGATCGCATCGCGGATCGATTGCGAGCGGTCGCCGAGCAGGCGGATGTGCACCGAGTCGGGCAACTGCGCGCGCAGGCGCGGCATCAGCGCCCGGATCGCATCGATCGTCGCGACCACATTCGCACCGGGTTGGCGCTGGATCTGCAGCAGCACCGAGTTGTTGCCGTTGATCTCGCGCGTGTTCTGCGTGTTCTCGATGCTGTCGTAGACGCGGCCGAGGTCGGACAGGTGGATCGTCTGTCCGTTGCGCACGGCGATGGAGACGTCGGCGAAGTCGGCCGCCTTCATCAAGCCGCGCGGCATCTGCACGGCGAGCATCTGGCGCGGGTTGTCGAGCTGGCCGAGCGGGGTGATCGAGTTCGCCGTCTTCAGCGCGTTGTTGACGTCGATCAAGGTCAGATCGAGCGAGGCCATGCGTTCGGGATCGAGCTCGGCGCGCACGGCGTATCGCTTGCCGCCGCCGACGATGACCTGGGCGACACCGTTGACCGTCGACAGGGTAGGGGCGACGAGTACATCCACGTAAGCGGCGAGTTCGGTCAGCGGCATCGTCGGCGAATCGAGGCCGATCAGGATGATCGGCGCGTCGCCCGGATTGATCTTGCTGTAGCTCGGCGGCGTCGGCATCTCGGCGGGCAGCGAACGGCCGACGCGGAACAGCGCGGCCTGCACGTCGACCGCGGCCGAGTCGATGTCGCGGCCGAGATCGAATTCGAGCTGGATGTTGGTCTGGCCCTGGATGTTCTCCGACATCGAACCGACCAGTCCGGGGAGCGAGGAGAACTCTTTCTCCAGCGGCGTGGCGACCGAGATCGCCATGTTCTCCGGACTTCCTCCCGGCAGCTTGGCCGAGACTTCGATGACCGGCGATTCCACCTGCGGCAGCGCCGAGATCGGCAGGTTGAGCCAGCAGATCACGCCGGCGACGACGACCGCGAGCCACAACATCGTCGTCGCGATCGGACGGCTCAGCGCCAGCGCGGCGATGTTCATCGCACCGCTCCACTGGTCGCCGCGCTCGCGGCAGCCTCGCTGTCGACCGCCACGGTCATGCCGCTGCGCAGGCTGCGCGCGCCTTCGACGACGACGGTCTCGCCGCTGCGCAGACCGTCGATGACGGCGTTGTGATCCTGGATGCGCAGCAGGGTGACAGGCTGCGACACGACATGCTTGTTGGCGTCCACCTGGAACACGAAATTGCCGTCGGGCCCTTCAAGCACGGCCTGCGGCGGCAGCACGACCGCATTCTTCGTCGTGCCTGCGCTGAGCGCGACGCGCACGTAGGCACCGGGCCAGAGATGGCGATCGGCATTGGCGAAGCTCGCCTTGAGGCCGATCGTGCCGTTGCCGGTGTTGACGCGGTTGTCGATGAAGCTCAACTCGCCATTGCGCGTGGCTCCGTCGAGCTCGATGCCGACCTGGGTGTCGCCGGCGGCATGCGCGTCGCGCACCGCGGCGAGGTCGCGTTCGGGCAGGGTGAACTCGACCGCGATCGGATCGAATTGGACGATGCTCGCGAGCGGCGCCGCGTCGCCGACCTGGGCAAGGCTGCCTGGATGCACGACGACGGCGCCGGTCTTGCCTGCGATCGGCGCCACGATGCGCATGTAGCCGACGCGGACGCGCGCGCTTTCGACATCGGCCTGCGTGGCCTTGAATTGCGCCTGCAACGATTCCGCCTTGCTGCGCGCGGTGTCGACCACCGCCGCGGACATGAAGCCGGACTTGACCAGCTGCAACGTGCGGTTGAGATCGCGCGTCGCTTCGTCGAGCTGGGCGTGGATCTGGTTGGCCTGCGCCTCGGCGCGGCGCATCTGGGCGACGACGTCGCTCGCGTCGAGTTCGAACAGGAGCTGCCCCGGCTTCACCTCGTCGCCTTCGCGGAAATTCACCGTGCGG